>DASSRO010000154.1:0-6023 GCA_035701745.1 Candidatus Sulfotelmatobacter sp.
CGATGCCGTCAATGAAATCTGGATCGCCCTGCGCGAAAATGAAATTCAAGGATTCCGCGCGCGCCTGCCGAAAGAGGCGAGCGACGTCGTGAAAAAGAAAAAAGTGGAATTGGTGACCGGCGGCGAGCACCGCCAGCAGTCGGTTGCGCAGGCGCTCAATGCGATCTCCGCAGCGCCCGAGGACGTTATTCTGGTGCACGACGCCGTGCGCCCCCTGGTGACCGCCGAGATTATTCAGGAAGTGATCGACGCGGCGAAAAAATATGGCGCCGCCATCGCCGGGCTTCCCGCCGTCGACACCGTCAAGCAGGTCGAACGCACCGCCGAAGGCGCCATCGTCAAATCCACTATCCCCCGTGCCGGTGTTGTGCTCGCACAGACTCCGCAAGGATTTCACTACAGCGTCATCAAGAAAGCCTTCGACGAAGCTGCTGCCGACGGATTCATGGGCACCGACGAATCTTCCCTGGCCGAACGCTCCGGCCACGAAGTCGCCGTCGTCATGGGCTCTCCGCGAAACATCAAGATCACCACTCCCGCCGACATGGAACTGGCGGACTTCTATTTAAGGAAATGAGCCACGAATTCGCACGGATTTTCACGGATGAAAGACCTCTATTCGGCTTACACTCGCTGGTGATGGACTGGCTGCGCACCAACCTGAAGCATTCCGAATTGACGGCACAAGTCATTCGAGTTTTTTACGATGTCTATAACGAGCTGGGGCATGGATTTCTCGAATCTACTTACGCGGGCGCCATGGTGGTTGCGTTGCAGGAAGCAGGGCTGAGGCCACAGCGAGAGTTGTCAGTGCCAGTCTGGTTTCGCGGCAGGAAGATCGGGCAATATTTTGCCGACTTTGTTGTCAACGACAAGATTCTCCTCGAACTGAAAGCCGCACGGACTCTCGAGCCGGCGCACGAAGCTCAGCTTCTGCATTATTTGCGCGCGACCGAAATTGAAGTGGCCCTGCTGTTAAACTTTGGCCTGAAACCGCAATTCCGCCGTTTGCTTTTCGACAACGAAAGAAAGAATATCCGTGAAAATCCGTGCGAATCCGCGGCCAAGGTCTTAGCATGAGGATCGGCTACGGCTTTGATTCCCACGAATTCCGCTCCGGGGTTCCGCTGAAGATCGGCGGCATCGCAATTCCACATGACAAAGGTTTGGGCGGCCACTCCGACGGCGACGTGCTGCTGCACGCCATCACCGACGCGCTGCTGGGGGCAATCGCCGCGCCCGACATCGGCTCGCTGTTTCCGCCGTCCGATCCGCAATGGAAGGGCGCGGATTCGGTCGTCTTCCTGCGCGAGGCGCTGAAGCGTGTGCGCGACGCCGGCTACGCCGTGGCCAACATCGATGCCAGTTTAATTTTGGCTGCGCCCAAGATCGGCCCGCGCGCCTCCGTTATTCGCACCCGCGTCGCCGGGTTGCTCGGCCTGCACGCGGACTGCGTCGGCCTGAAAGCGAAAACTCCCGAAGGCCTGAACCTCGACAACACCGCCATCGCCCACGTGGTGGTCCTGCTGGAAAAATCCGCGCACCCGAACCCGCGCCCGAAGAAAAAATCGAAAAGAAAAAAGAAGTAGTGCCGGCTTGGAGGAACTGAGCCGTTCTTGGACTTTCTTCGCTCAGGGCAGGCTATCGCGGGACATCCGAGGCGGCTGTCTCCACAGGAACCGGGATTATTTGTACGGTGTCGAACTTATTGCGGCGCGAGGGGTTTAAGCCCTGGGAATTTCTTCTGGTTTTTCCTCCGGCTTCCACAAAGAAGTCGCATCGTCCACAGTTTCTGCACAACAGTATGAGCTTTTACTGTTGCGGCGCGCGCCCAACGGGCAGAGAGTGTTCGCAGCGAGACGTGAAGATTCCTGCGCTTGCCGGATGATTGCGGCAGAGCCAGCGGCAGCCGGTGATTCTCGAGGGTGAATTGCCGGGGGAATCCAGAATGCGCGCGAGCGCGGCTGGTACCCGGGCGTTGCGGCCTCCTCCCCCTATTCTGCTCCTCGGAGCGGGCGGGCCGCTGGCCAACCGCGACGGTTGTCGATTTCGCGACCGCAAGGAAACGAATCAGCAATCGGCTTTGGTGAAATGCGGCACTCCATTCGAGCGCTGTCGCGCTGAAGCGGTCATCGTATGCCCTCGCGGCAGGATGGCAAGGCAGGAAACCACGTACGATGCGGCCCGGGTGGCTGGCCTGGGCCGCATTCTACCTTTTTGGCCGACAGAGCCAGATCCCATCCTCTGGCGGCACGAAGGATTGTTACCTCCGTTACCTTAAGTCCCTGCGGTGAATCGATAACATTGCTTGTATGGAAATGGTGTTATCGCGAACGCGGCTGTGGTTGGTTGCGATCGGCTATGCCGCGGTTCTGGCGATAGCGGCGGTTCTGATTGTTGCACGCTACATTCAGTACGTGACTCATCCCGCTGACGTCGCCGCTTACGGCGGCATGTACGCGGGCGGCGATTTAATGCTTGAGGTGTTCATCGCCGGAATGTTCCTGGTGGTGACCTTCTTTCTCGTGCTGGTGATTTACAAGGCGGAGCCGGCCTACACGATCTACTCAAAAGTTCTGCTTGGGCTGAGCCTGACCGCTCCGCTGTCAGCCGGGCTGATTAGTATTCCTGCGGTGAACCAAGGCATGAATGTGCTGGGTGAAGTGTGCATGTTTCGCCTGTTTGCGTCTCCTCTGGTCATCGTGGGGCTGGGGATGAGCCGTCTGTTTGCGCGCTATGCGCGGCCCAAGCGGCTGACGGTATACGGTTTGCTCATTGAGGGGTCGACCCTGGCTGCTCTGCTGGCCCTCCTTATTCTGCCGATGCCCTTTCATCGCGGTTAAGCATTCCACTGGGCACTCTACTGCTGAGTTGCCGGGTGATTCGTACTCTGGCCGCTTCGCTGGAGTAATGGTCTGGTTTTCGTAGTCCTTCCACAGCAAATCCGAGCGCTTCGCACAGATTTGGTCCCGCCTCGGCTCTATTTTCGGACGCCGCATCGGTTCCGGCGAGTTAACATATTCCTGGTTGGGGAACTGCGCTCGAGACGTGGTATGCATTGACCGGAACCTTCGTCTAACCTGCAGATCAAAATATCTTTCGCTTTTTATTCGTTTGCATCATAATTGATGCAATTGGGGATTTGTACGCGCAAATGGCAACTACCGATTACAGCATCAGTACGCTTCCCGCAAATGTCGAAGCCGAACGCTCGATTCTGGGCGCGATCCTGCAAGACAATTTTGCTTACAACCAGGCGGCGGAACATTTGCGGATCGAGGATTTCTCGCTCGATTCGCACCGGCGGATTTACTCGCGCATGGTCGATCTGGCCGAGTCGTCCAGGCCCATAGATATGATCACGCTGATCGAGGAACTCGATCGGCACAAGGATCTGCAGCCGATCGGCGACGTGGCCTACGTGTCGAGCCTAACGTTCGGAGTTCCCGACCGGCCGAGCATTGAGCACTACGTCAAGATTGTGCGCGACAAGGCGCTGCTGCGCGGGCTGATCTCGGCGGCCAACACGGCGATTGCACGCGCGTCGGATCAGGGAGACGCCGCCGAGGATGTGCTCAGCGACGCCGAGGCGGCGATCTTCCAACTGTCGGAAAAGCGCATTGGGCGCGGCTTTATGGGCGTGCAGGAGATCGTGCGCGAGTCGTTCGGCTCGGTCGATGCTCTGCTGCAGCGCGGCCAGCGCATCACGGGGTTGGCGACGCACTATACCGATCTCGACGAAATGACTTCCGGATTGCAGCGCTCAGACCTGGTGATTATTGCGGCGCGGCCGTCGATGGGCAAGACGGCGTTTGTGATGAACATCGCGGAGAATGCGTCGATTGAAGATCAGCAGGTGGTGGGCGTGTTCTCGCTGGAAATGTCGCGCGAGGCGCTGCTGATGCGCTTGTTGTGTTCGCAGGCCCGAGTGGATGCGCACAAGATGCGCACCGGCTCGCTGTGGCAGGACGACACGAAAAAAGTTGTGCGCGCGATGGAGCAACTGGCGCACGCGCCGATTTTCATCGACGACACTCCGGGAATTTCGCTGAGCGAGATGCGGGCCAAGGCGCGGCGGTTGAAGCAGGCGCAGGGCGGTCGGCTGGACCTGATCATCGTCGATTATTTGCAGCTGATGTCGGGCGGCGGCAAGCGCTTCGAGAATCGTACGCAGGAAGTGTCGGCGATTTCGCGCGGGCTGAAGGCGCTGGCCAAGGAACTCAGCGTGCCGGTGATTGCGCTCTCGCAGTTGAGCCGCGCTCCGGAGAGCCGGGGCGGGGATCATCGTCCGCAACTCGCCGACCTGCGCGAGTCGGGATCGATCGAGCAGGATGCCGACTTAGTAATGTTTATCTTCCGGGAAGAGGTCTACAAGCAGGACGATCCCGAGTTGCAGGGCAAGGCGGAGATCATTATTGCCAAGCAACGCAACGGTCCGATCGGGCGTGTCAAGATGGCATTTCTGAAAAATAGCACCAGGTTTGAGTCGCTGGCGGAGGGCGGACTGGCCGACGACGAGTAGGGGCGCCTACAGGAAACACCCTAGGGTGACGGCAGTAAGTCCCTTGAGAAGTTTGATTTGCGGCGGGTCTTCTAAAGGATGGTCCAACCTGTGGAAAAGCTTGTGGAATTGAAAACCGCTTATCCTGAGTTTCGAGTTCGCGACCAGCCGGTCGGTTTCACGGGCGCGAATTTTTGGCGCTTAAAACTATGAGTAGTAACCAGTTATGCAATTCATGCAGCATTAACATAGAAGTCAATTGAAGGGGCTTGATTTCTTTCCTATTTTGAGTTTTGCACATTTTTGGGTTTGGGAATTTCGATCTTCCGCAATATCCGCAGCTTTTCCGCTCTCCAAAGGGGGCGCGACCACATCGGAAATCAAATCCACCCGAACGGTTTTCTGAATACGAAACATAACCGCTCAATCGAGTTGTCGTACCCAGATGTTGCGAAAGCTAATGGGCGGGCTGGGGTCGCCGTGAGCCTGAAGCTTGATGGGAGCGCCATCGAAGGCCTTGTAGAAGGGCGCGCCAATGTAACGGGTCTCGCCTTTTAGCTCGAAGTGATTGTCGACCAGAACTCCGTTGAAGAAAACCGTGACGTAGGCGGGAGATTTCACGGTGCCGTCGGGGTTGAAGGTGGGGGCGGTCCAGGCGATGTCGTAGGTCTGCCATTCGCCCGGCTTGCGGTTGGGATTGGCGAGCGGGATGGACTGCTTGTAAAGACTGCCGGCCTGGCCGTTGACGTAGGTTTTGTTGTTGTAGTTATCGAGCACCTGCAGTTCGTAGCCAGCGTCGCCGGGGCCGGTGGAGGCGAGAAAGACTCCGCTGTTGCCGCGGAGTTGGCCGGAGCCGGTTACGTTCTCGGGAATTTTCCATTCGATGTGAAGCTGGTAGTTCTTGAAGCTGCGCTTGGTCTGGATGTTGCCGGCGGCCTTGTTGACGGTGAGGACGCCGTCGGCGACCGTCCAGTTTGCGGGAGCGGAGCTGTCTTTATCCTTAGCGGAGACCCATTCGTCGAGATTCTTGCCGTCGAAGAGAATGATGGCGTCGGAGGGCGCGGCGCCGCAAGTTGCGCCCGGGGTGACGACCTTGGGCTCAGGCTGCCAGACTTCGGTGTCTTCCGGTTTACCAGCGGGCTTGGACTCGGTCTGCTGTGCGAGTGCGATGGCAGCCAAGGTTACGAACAGGAGCAGGGGAGCGGTTAGGTAGCGCATAGTTGGAAAGGATACACCTGTGGAGCAGATTCGCGGAACGTGGGGAGAGACTAAATAGGAGGCCGATGGGAATGTCTCGGGCTGATTAGATAACCGTGTCGGCTCCCAGGCTGATTAGATAACCGTGTCGGCTCCCGGCCGCCGAGTAAACTTGGTGCGCTCAAGCAACCAGGGCTCGGAGGAAAGGAGCCGAGCACATGAAGATTGTAGGTTGTGATTTACATACGCGCTACCAGCAGATTGCCATGCTGGATCAGGAGACGGGCGAGTTAGTGGAGCGCCGGTTGGAGCACGAGAGCGGAGA
>DASSRO010000155.1:0-13917 GCA_035701745.1 Candidatus Sulfotelmatobacter sp.
CACTGATCGGGGGAACTGCCCGGCGCATAGACCAGAAGGAGGTCGCTGGTGGTCTCGTGAGCCTCGCACCGCTCCAGCGGATCGCTCAGCGTCGACGCGGTGAAGGGCTCGCCCACGGGCGCATGTCGAAGCCACTGTGAATCCGGCGGGCGGATATAGACCACCGCGTGGTGCACGTGGGCGGGGCTTCCCGGCCGAAACTCCGACATCTGTACCCAGCGATCTTCCGCGAAGTGTGTGGGCACGATCTCGTAGGTGTACTCAATTTCTCCTTGAGCGGGAATCGGGACTGGCTTGGGCATCGTCAATACCAAATCAGGTTGCGAGATATTCCATCCTGCAGCCCACCTGCGCGGCGGAGGGGCGTCTTGCGCGGTGCCTGCGGGCGCGCCTGCTTCAGCCCAAGCGGAGATGGTCTTAATCTGCAGCGAGGTCAGCGAAACATCGTTGGCGAAATGTCCGTAGCGCGGATCGGCAAACCACGGCGGCATCATCTTCATCTCGACCGCGTGCGCCATGGGCTGCGCCCAGGGGCGCGTCTGTTCATAGGTCACGAGTGGCATGGGCGCAACTTCGCCGGGGCGATGGCAAGTCTGGCAATGATGCTGCAGGATTGGAAGAACGTCCTTATAGAAGGTGGGAACGGCGGTGTTCGCGTTCGGCCCGGCGCCCGGCGATTGCCCGCCTGCGGCCGACAGGAGCGCGATCGCGGCGAACAGAAGGCCAAGCATTTTTACGAACGAGGAAGCTTCGCTGTCAATGCCGAAACAGGCCATTTCTTATCAGTCTCGCACAAAAGGAGCAGCTGGATGTGCGATCACAGCGCGCCATTCGAAAAAATGCTAAATTCATCACTCTATGGCTGCGCCTAATTCCAGATTTGTTCGTGCCTGCAAGTCCCAGCCCACCGACCGAACTCCAGTGTGGTTCATGCGCCAGGCGGGCCGATATATGCCCGAGTATCGCGCGGTGCGCAAGCAGTACTCGCTGCTGGAAATCTGCAAGAAGCCGGCGTTGGCCGCTGAGGTGACCATTACCGCGGCTGAAATCCTCGGCATCGATGCTGCCATCATTTTCGCCGACCTGCTGTTGCCGCTCGAAGTGATGGGTCTGCCTTTTCATTTTTCCGCTGGCGAAGGGCCGGTGATCGAGAAACCGGTGCGCAGCAAAGAGGACATCGCCAACCTGCGAACCGACCGTGCCGGCGAACTTGGCTATGTTTCCGAAGCGGTACGCCTGGTCGCAAAGCATTTTGCCGACCGCGTTCCGGTGATCGGATTTTGCGGCGCGCCCTTCACTCTGGCCAGCTACATGATCGAAGGCGGAGGCTCGCGCAACTACATCCACGCCAAAAAGATGATGTACAACTCGCCCGCCGAGTGGGACACGCTGATGCGCAAATTGGTTGCGGTGACTGGGTCCTATGCCGCCGACCAGGTGCGCGCCGGAGCGGACGTTATTCAGATTTTTGACAGTTGGGTAGGCTGCCTCAGCGTCGAGGATTATCGACGCTACGTGCTGCCCCACGTCACGGGCATGGTGAAGCAGTTGCAGAAGACGGGCGCGCCGATTATTTATTTCGGCACCGATAGCGCCACGCTGCTTCCCGCGATGAAAGAAACGGGAGCGGACGTGATTGGGCTGGACTGGCGGATTCCGCTCGACGAAGGCTGGGCGCGCCTCGATTATGAGCCCGCAGTGCAAGGCAATCTCGATCCCGTCCTGCTGTTTGCCGAATGGAAAGAATTGAAGGCGCGCGCGGAGGATATTCTTCGCCGCGCCGACGGGCGTCCCGGTCACATCTTTAATCTGGGTCACGGCATCCTGCCAGAAACGCCGGTCGAAAATGTGAAAAGTTTGGCCCGCTTGGTGCAAGAATATTCGGTGTCAGGCTCTCGTTCTTCGGGAAGCCGAAAGACGGAAGCCGGAAGCCGGAGTTCATGAAACGCATTGCCATTCTGGGCGGAGGCATATCCGGTCTCGCAGCAGCCTTCGCTCTTGAGGAACTTCGGAAGGCGGGTTCCGATCTCGAGTATGTTCTATACGAAGCCTCGCCACGACTCGGCGGTGTTCTGCGCACGGAACAGATTGAAGGATGCCTGGTTGAAGCTGGTCCCGACTCTTTTATTACGGAGAAACCCTGGGCTAGCGACCTTTGCCGCAGGCTTGGGCTGGGCGAGCAACTGATCGGCTCGAACGATGCCGACCGCAAGACCTACATTCTGAGCAAGGGACGCCTTGTCGAAATGCCCGACGGGCTGATGTTCATGGTTCCGACGAAGATTCTTCCGACGGGGCTTTCCCCGCTTTTTTCGTGGAAGGCGAAACTGCGCATGACGAAGGAATTATTTCATCCGCCAGGCGCGGTGGATCACGACGAATCCGTGGCCGCCTTCGTGGAGCGCCACTACGGATCGGAGATGGTTGATCGCCTGGCCGACCCGCTGCTTTCCGGCGTCTATGGCGGAGAGGCATCGAACTTGAGCGTCCGCGCCGTGCTGCCGCGTTTCGCCGAGATGGAGAGAACGCATGGCAGTCTTGGGCGGGCCATGCTGGCCGCGCGCAAGAAAATGGCGGCGGGGCCGGGGAAGCCGGCGCCCCCGCTTTTCACCTCGCTCAAGGAGGGCATGCAGTATCTGGCTGAGACTGTGGTCGCACACTTACAGCCGGCGTCACTATTGACGAATGCTTCCGTGCAGGCGGTTCAAGCCGAGGGGGGAAGAGAAGGATGGGTCGTGTCGGCGGGGATGAAGTCCGATCAGTTCGATCGCGTCATCGTCGCGCTGCCGGCACCGGCAGCGGCGCAGGTGCTGCGCATGGCCAGCCCCGAGCTGGCCGCCGAACTGGCTGCCATCCAGTACAGTTCTTCGATCACTGTGGGCCTGGGCTACGATCGCGACGTGCGCGCGTCGTTGCCTCCCGGTTTTGGATTTCTGGTCCCGCGCAGCGAAGGAAAGAAGCTGCTGGCGGCGACGTTTGTTCATAATAAGTTTCCGCATCGCGCTCCCGACGATCGAGCATTGCTGCGATGTTTTTTCGCCGCGAGGAATGCGGAAGAGGTATGGACGCTGGCAGACGAGCAGATTGTCGGCATTGTGCGCGACGAATTGCAGCAAATTCTCGGACTGAGCGCGGAGCCGCTCTTCACCCGCGTCTACAAGTGGAAGTCAGCAATGGCGCAATACGGCGTGGGACATCTCGACCGACTTGAGCGAATCGAACGACTGCGGAAGCAATTGCCCGGACTTGCACTGGCGGGCAACGCGTATCGCGGCATCGGCGTTCCGGATTGCGTGCGCTCCGGCAGCGAGGCGGCGAAACAGGTCGCAGAGACGTAGCTCGCCGCGTCCAACCTGAGATGCTCGCGAAAATCAGGAACATCATTCAACTGAAAGGTACATTATGCGGACAGGTGCGTCTCCGCTGAACTCTCCTCGCAGGAAACCTCGCGCTCCGGGTTCCGGGGCCTTCGCGCTCTGCGCCCGAACACGGCTTCTTTTACCAGCTTGAAGATGGTATGCCGATTCTGCGCGACTACCTTTACCCACGCCCGTTTTCCCATCATGGGGAAATAAATCCCTCGGAAACATAATCGTGCCAGGAAAATGTTGATGCGATACCCCAACGGCTGATCGTCCAATGACTCGACCGCTCCAGCCAGTGCTTCCGGACTGTATGCGTGAGCCCATCCGTATTTGACCTCGGCATGGGCTTCGTCGATGCTCATTTTCAGTGGCGTGTGCGCCATGGCGAAAGGAATAAATTCCTGCCAATGCCTCGGGCGCGTGAGGCGGCCGGCAACTTCCAGGCGCTTGTACAGCGGCGTTGCGGGGAGGGGGGTGAGCAGCCCAAAAATTGGAAGCCCCGGCGGCCAAGTGCGCACCTGCGAGAGAGTTCGTTCGGCCACGCCAGATGTGTCATTGTCCATGCCAAAAATAAAAGAGGTAATCGCATAGACGTTGCGTTTCGCCAAGCGCTCCAGCACCTCAGCATATTCGCCAGGCTTGTTGAAGCCTTTGTTCACGTCTTTCAAGTTGGCGGTATCGATCGACTCCATGCCGATGAAAACCCACTTGCCGCCGGAGGCTGCAATCAGGTCGACCAGTTCCTCATCGCGCAGAAGGTTGGCGCTGATCTGCGCCACCCAGTGCACCTGTGCGCCTGCCGCAATAATGTCTCGCAGGAGCGACTTGGTGCGCTTTACGTTGATGGCGAAATTGTCGTCGATGAAGAAGACTGCCATCTGCCCTTTTTCTTTGCGGGCCCGCGCCTTCAGAAGCAATAGTTCGTTGACCACGCTCTCGTTGGTGCGAAACCGGATGGAATCGCCGAAGAAGCCAGTCACCGTGCAGAACTCGCAGCCGTAGGGACAACCTCTCCCAGACTCGACAGGAATGATGCGAAAGGTGCCCCAGCCTTCACCCACTCTCTGCAGCATCGCGGTCGCGGCTTTGGGCACCAGGTTGAACTGATCGAGATCGATCGTTTGCCACGGAATCACGGGGTATTGTTTCAGCGAGGGCTTGCGTTCCTTGCCAGTCTCATCCACCGGCGAATAAATTTCCTTCAACTCCCCGCGCGCCGCATCGTTGACCATTTGCGGCCAGGTTTCATCCGCTTCACCCAGCGCGACGGCGTCGGCGTGGCGAGGGCCTCCATCGCGGCCCAGGGCTTCATCGGCCAGTTCGGTGACGTGGGGTCCGCCCATTACCACTTTTACGCCGGTAGCGCGGATCGCATCGGCAATGCGGTAGGCCTTCGCGATCATGCGGGTCATGGCGCCGATGCCAACCAGGTCGATCTTTTCATCGCGCACATACTGCGCGATCTGAGTCTCATCCATGGGCTTGGCATTGCCATCGATCAGCAGCACCTCATGTCCGGGAGGAGTTAAGGATTGCAGCAGAAACATCCAGAGGTGCGGCATGAAATTGCGGGTGACCCCATTATCGGGGTTGTAAAGCAAAATTCTCATGACTGCTCCCCTCCAGAGAGCGTGGGTACGCCACCGCACGGAAGAGTCAGGAGCGATGCCAGGAACTGGCATTTCTGCTTATCGGCCGAAAAGTGTTGTTGCAGGAAATGAACCCACTTGAATTGTACACCTCCGCCTGTTGATACGGGGTCGATGTGCTTTGGAATAAGCGACCAATAAGTTTTTCAGATGGTAACCGAGTTATGCTTACTGCCTTCGCGTCGTAGCTTGGCCACCACCAGCCGAATTTCGTCGTAGGTAATCTCCGGAGGAAGGTAATCCTTCAATGTTCGTAACCGTACCAACGATTCCAAATCGTGGCGCTCGCATGCGGCTGTGATCACCGCCAATTTGTTGCGATCGATCCACTCCGGACGAAACTCCAATTCGCCTTTTTCGACCAAAGTGGCGACCGCGTTGACGACAGTCGAAAGCTGCCGCCCGCGAATGCGAGCGATATCCTCGAAACTTTTTCCCTCGGCGAGGAGTTGCAAGGTTTCCACAGCGGGAGCCGTCTTCTTCTCGGGGGAGGCACTCGCCCGAGCACCCTCGCGGTATTGCCGCAGGGCAGCTAGAATCGACTGTCCGTACAGTTCGGCTTTGCGTTCGCCAATGCCGGTGATTTGAAGCAGATCGTTGAGGGAGTGCGGCTGCATCCTGCAAATCTCATCCAGCGAACTATCATGCAGCACGACATATGCGGGCATGCCTTGTTCCTTGGCCGTGGCGCGCCGCCACTCTCGTAGATACTCACGCAAATCCTGATCTGCGGGAAGTACGGGACTGGGCGCCTCTTTGCGGCCGCCGGAACTCGCGTTCGCGGTCCTTTTTAAAGCTCCGGGCGTGATTGTCCCCTTCAGCCATTCTGGTGCTGCTCCGCAAACGTCGCAGGCGCCACACGAATTCCACTTCGGAGTCTCGCCGAAGTGCGTGCAAATCTGCCGGTGACGGCACCTGCCGGATTCCACGAACGCACGGATGACGTTATACCTTTGCCAGGCGCGGTCGCGCTCGGCCGCATCCAGAATCTGGTTCGCAAAATATCCCAGCAGCCCGGCATCCTGCTTGCGCCAGAGCAGAACGCAGTCGGCGGGATTGCCATCGCGCCCGGCACGGCCTGCCTCCTGGTAAAACTGCTCCACGGACTTTGGCAGCGCCAGATGGATGACGGCGCGCACCGTTGCTTTATTAATTCCCAGCCCGAAAGCGATTGTGCCTACCAGCACGCGCACTTCATCGGACATCCAGCGCTCCTGATTGCGACGCCGTTCGGCGGCATCCATCTTGGCGTGATAGCCTACCGCGGCGATTCCCTGGTCGCCCAGAAAGTCGACAGTCTCTTCCACTTTGCTGATCGTGGGGGAGTAGACGATCACGTTGCCCTCGCTGTAGTGGTGCAATGCGGTGACCAGCAGCGGGCTATGCTCCACGCTGTCACACTGGCGTACGAGATAGCGCAGATTGGGGCGATGGAAGCTGGCAATGTATTTGTCCGGATTCCGTAATTCAAGTTGCGTGAGAATGTCGTGACGAACGAGTTGAGTCGCGCTCGCGGTAAAGGCGGCGATCGGCCGATCGGGGAACTTTCCGCGGAGCCGGCTCAACTGCCGGTACTCCGGACGGAACTCGTGGCCCCACTCGGAAATGCAGTGCGCTTCATCAATTGCGAAAAACGAAATCGGAACCTGCTGCAGCCATCCCAACGTATCGGCCCGTTGCAGGCGCTCGGGAGAGAGGTATAACAGCCGAAAAGCGCCCTCGCGCGCCTGCCGCATGACGCGATTCTGTTCTTCATTGCTGACGGAGCTGTTGAGAACGGCTGCAGGGATGCCCATCTGCGCCAGTTGAGCGGCTTGATCCTGCATGAGAGCAATCAGCGGAGAAATCACGACGGTCGTGCGATTCGAGATGACTGCGGGCAATTGGTAGCAGAGTGATTTGCCGCCCCCGGTGGGCATGACGACGCAGGTGTCGTGTTCGGCCAGGAGGCTGCGCACGATCCGCTCTTGCAGCGGGCGGAACGAATCGTAGCCCCAGTAGCGCCGCAACGGACTGAGCAGGTCGGCTTCCGGGGTCATGAAATCAGTATATGGCGTAAAAGGAGAGAGTCTATTTTGAGCGTGACAGTTTTAGCGTTTCAGCTCCCAAACTGAAATCTGGAAACCCTCAATCGTTCAGGAGGGCGTGGGCGGTTCCAGAGCCCATTTTGCTTGCGGATAGGTGCGATCGAACGCGATCCAAAGCAACGCGATAACCACAAAGCACAGTACACTGCCTTCCGGGCCCACCGAGCCTCCGCTGAGCCAGGGTGCGCCGTGCATGGAAGAATGCAGCAGGTGACCGGGAGCCACCATGCCGCTGTCGGGCACAGAATAAAAGAAGGTTTCGCCCCAATCCCAGGTGGCGTGAAAGCCGACGGCAAACCAAAGATTGCCGGTACGCCGCAGAGTAAGGCAGAAAAAGAATCCGATGAATGCCGCCGCCAGCAAGCCGTTCCAGTGCTCCCCTTCGTTTCGCAGGTGAATCAGTCCGAACATGCACGACATGACGATCGCTGCAGGCCAGAAACCGATGACCCGCGCCAGGGTGAACTGGGTGTAGCCGCGCAAGAGAAATTCTTCGAACAGGCCCACCAGTAAAAACATTAATGCCCAGAATGCAGCGAAGCGCAGCAAGCGAGATCCATGCAGCAAGATGTGGCCGAAAGTGAACGCATGCAGTCCATAGAGTGCGAACATCAGCAAGCTAATGCCGGCGAATCCCCAGGCTGCACCGATCCAGAACAGACGTCCGAAAGCACGAGTGACCGGCAGGCTGTAGCGTTTCCAGGGCCGATGCTCCACTCGTGCCAGAACCATTGCAGGAACCAGAGCAATGGCCAAGTCGCCGAATTCTTCCAGCAGCATCGACCACAGGCCGGCCGCGCCGAGATTGCGGGACCATGCCAGGTCCACAACGAACTGCTGCAGCACGTAGAATGTGGCCAAATAGAAGGCGAGTCCCCAACCGGGGCGCAGACCGGACGGGCCCACGAATAACGTGTTGGTATAAGACGGCTGAGTTGCTACAGCGAATTCCGGGCCAGCGGCACCGGTGGAAGTTGGAGTCGACGTGCCTTCCGGGTTCGTCCCGAGTTCAGTCATGGCGTAATGTGCTTCCGACTCTTCAGCGCAAACTTTCCGCAAACCGCCTCCGACATGGTAAAACACTCGGCTCGACCTTATGCGGCCATATTTCACGCGCGAACGCTTTGGAGGTCCGCAGTTTCTCGCGGGGATGCTACTGCTGTGCTTCTTTGGGCAGGCTTTGTGGCTAGTGAATGCCGAGATGCGAACCGGTCGCGAACCAGATGGCGCTGAGGCGATGCGCATCGGGGAGGGCTGGAAACAGTGGCACCACGGGGGCATTGCGGGGGCGCCGCTGTCGGATCCGGCGGGAATAGCTCTGGATCCATTTCGCAAGGATGACAGCGGGTTCGACACCGAGCATTCGCCGCTGCTCTACCTGGCCTCCGCGGCGCCATTGCTGGCTTGGCCGAAAGATTTTGCGAGCGATTCGGCAGGCGGCTGGCGCTGGCTTCCACGGATTCCGTTTCTGGCCTGTGGAGTCCTTTTAGGCGCGTCGCTGTGGTACGTGGCGCGGCGCCTTTGCGGAAACACCGGAGGGTTCATCGCGCTAACCTTCTATTGTTTTTCGCCGTCGCTGCTGCAAGCGAGCGCGGTCTGGCACTGCGAGCCAGAGATCGTGGTGGTTTGGGGAGCGTTTGGGGCAGTCTTTACCGCCATCGCGGTCGCCCACACTCTTTATGCGCCACGCGAAGTGGTGCTATGGAACTGGCGGCGGATCGTGCTGCTCGGGGTCTCGCTGGCTATTGCGGTGGGATCGCAGTTTTCGCTGATCGTGCTGATGCCAATGACCCTGGCCTTCCTGCTTTATGTTGCTCCGGTGCGCAAGCAGGCGGGGATGGTGATTTGGAGTGCGGCCTGCGCGGTGGGAATCATTCTATTGGTTGGCGTTTATTTCTTTCATCCGCATATCTTCATTGACAGCATGAGTCGGGCGGCGTTTTGGGGAGCAACCTGGCGCGGCTTTGCGGTCTGGGGAGTATACAAGCAGGTCGCAGCGCAGATTGGACGAGCTTGTCCAGCGCTCGCCCTCGGGCTTCCGGCTGCAGTCGTGACTTACGCCGCATGGCCGCGTACACGTTACTTCGGCAACAGCGCCCCCTTGTTGGTGGCTGTTCTGTTTCTGCTTCTGGGGATGGCGCATCCCCACGTCGCGGCGGCGGGATTTCTTCTGGCGGCGGTGCCATTTTTGTTTATCTTCGTCTCGGGAGTGCTGGCCGACCTGCTGGAGACGCGTCACCGCCCCCTGGTCATGGCCTGCATCGTGGGAATGCTGTCGGCGTACGTGGTTTGGAGCGTGGCCAACTTGTTGCAAGTTCCCAAGGGCTGAGAAGGTTCACATTCTGAGTGATCCGGCATCGTGCAGGAAATCCCCGATTCCAATTTTCTAAGAATTGCTGAATAACAAGGGTGGGTGTGGTGTGCACATCACTCAAGCAACCGAATCCCTACCTACGCACCGAGGACGCTCCCGCAAGTGGCGCTGGATTATCGCCATTCTTGTGGTGGTTGTTGCAATTGGGGTTGTCTGTATTCGGATTGTCATTACGCGTGCCGAACCCATCCTGCGCACGCGGGTGATTGAGACACTCGAAGCCCGTTTCAAAAGCAGGGTCGAACTGGGTGAACTACACGCGTGGGTTGCCGATGGCGTGCACGTGCAGGGAAACGGGCTGAAAATCTACGGGACCACCGACCCGAACCGTTGGGAACCTGGCGTGCAGCCCTTGCTGGAGATCGGAGAATTCCGCTTCCAAACGGCGTTGCGTAGCCTGTTCCGCGAACCCATGCATGTGGACATCGTCTATGTTGACGGCATGACGTTAAACATTCCTCCGACCAACGATCGCAAAGAGTTTCGCGAGTTGGGACGGCGCGAGCGTGGAATGAAGATGAGTATTGCGGTGGACCGATTTGTTTGCGCGAATACCAGACTCCTCATCAACACGCCACGGCCGGACAAACGGCCGCTGGAATTCGACATCAGCGATCTGCGGATGACAGAAATTGGGCCGGGTCTGCCCTTGCGATTTGATGCCACCTTGTTGAATCCCAAACCGGTCGGCGACATCCAGTCCACCGGACAGTTTGGGCCGTTGAATGAAAAGAAGCCGCGCGACACCGCGGTGATCGGTGACTATTCATTTACCAACGCGGATTTAGGGACGCTTGCTGGTATTAAAGGGATTCTGTCTTCCACCGGGAAATATGGGGGAACGTTGGGCCGCATTGAGGTGGAAGGCCAGACGGATACACCGGACTTTCAGATTGCAGTCAGCGGACATCCGGTGCCGCTGCACACGGACTTTCACGCCATTGTTGACGGCACTGACGGCGACACGTATCTCGATCCGGTGAAGGCGCGGGTGCTACGTTCCACGTTCACCGCCAGCGGCAAGATCGTGCGGGTGAAGACGGCGCATGGTCATGACATTGAGCTGAAAGTTGTGATGGGGAAGGCGCGCATCGAGGATCTGCTGCAACTCGGCATCAAGACTGAGCCTCCGGTTATGACGGGGGCAGTTGCCATGAACACTCGTTTGAGTCTTCCGCCCGGTCCGGAAGATGTAGCCGATCGCCTCCATCTACAGGGCAACTTCCACATCCCCGCTGCGCATTTCACAAACGAAAAAGTTCAAGGGAAAATCGACTCGTTGAGCCAGTTGAGCCAGGGAAAACATCAGGCCAAGGGCAAAGACAAGGTGGAACCGAACGTGACGTCAGACCTGGAAGGCACGTTCGCGCTTAACCGGGGGGTGTTAGCTTTTTCGTATCTACACTTCCTGGTTCCGGGAACGCATGCGGACGTGACCGGGAAGTATAGCCTGGACGGACAGACGTTCGATTTCCACGGACTACTAAGACTGGACGCCAAGCTCTCTCAGTTGACGACGGGCTGGAAGTCAATCTTGTTGAAGCCGGTCGATCCCTTCTTTTCCAAGCATGGAGCGGGCACAGAAGTTCCTTTCAAGATTGGCGGTACGCGGGAAGCGCCACGTTTCGGACTCGACTTCGGTCATAAGGACGAGCATAAAGACGAACATCCCAAAGAAGATCGCGTGACCGAAGCCCACGGGCAAACCGTGCCATCTCGCTAGCCAGCCACGTAAAGCTCCGATCACTCACATTTAATACAGCATCCGGGGTATTGAATGACGCGGGGTCGAGACATAGTTTTCGAACAGACCCCAGTGCATGTCACTCCGCTTCATGTCTGGAAATCAAAGAGGAGGAAAATAATGCAGAAGGACTCATTGCGGGAGCTATACGTCAATGAATTAAAGGACTTGTACAGCGCAGAAACTCAAATGGTGAAGGCCCTACCGAAGCTGGCGAAGGCAGCATCGAATGCCGAGTTGCGGCAAGGATTCGAAGAGCATCTGCGGCAGACGTCGGAGCACGTTTCGCGGCTGGAACAGATATTCGAGATGCTGGGCGAGAAAGCCAGCGGCAAGAAGTGTCTGGGAATGGAAGGATTGGTCAAAGAAGGCGCGGAGACGATGTCGGAGGATTACGAGGGCGCATTAATGGACGCCGCCCTTATAGGTGCCGCTCAAAGGGTTGAGCACTACGAGATTGCCGGCTACGGGACTGTTCTGTCTTTCGCGGAACAACTAGGCGAAAGTGAGCACGTTTCGCTGCTCGAGCAGACTCTTGAGGAAGAAAAACAGACAGACGAGAAGTTAAGCCAACTCGCGGAGCAGATCAATCCGCAGGCTGGACAGGGGGAGACGGGACAAGACGAGGAAGAAGGAACAGAAAGTCGCCAGCCCGCGAAATCACGTTCACGGCGGGCTGCATAAGGTATCAGGTGGGAGGGCGCATGGCCCGGAAGCGCCCTTCCACAGCTTTTCCTTCCAGCTGTGCAAAATACGGGATTCACCCGATATTTGCAATTGACTCCCTACAGTAACGTGCGTATTCGCCCCGACTTTCAAAGGGCTTCCAGGAACCGCTACCTGGAACGAAGCACAACCCCAAAGGGATCTGACTATGAGTATTGTTATGTCTTGCTCAGCGCCCCCGCTCGCTTGGCACACCCTTTATCACGCGGCTTTGTTTGAAACTGACCGGGACAGAGTTCCTGAGCGGATTGAAGAAGCCGAAAGGGCCATCCTTTCGCGAATGAAAGAATTGTTTAACGCCACGACCGACCACATCGAGGAAGATGTGGTGCTGGACGATGCGCTCTATGCCTTGCGCGCACTGCGGAGTTGCGTTCGCACTCCGGCGGCGGCCGCCTAAAGCCCTCTCTCCTCAACCTGCTACCTCGGGCCCCGGATTCCCTGTCCGCCGAAGCCCTGGTATTTATCGGATGTGATAAACAATCACCCTAAATGACCCTAGAACTGCGCTAAGGAAAGCCATCCGCCGTTGTTGCGTGCAACGCTGTATTGTTGGGCGCAGAGGTTCGTCCTACATTGCTTAAAACCGAGAAAGCGGAGTTTCTTCCATGACGAATAAAAGCGCAATGCAGGCTCTCCCTCCAGCGAAGCATCTGAAACGCGCGTTTGAATGCGCGGTTCGCGACATTTATGAGGTCGGACTCACGGGCAAAGTTTCCCAGTACCGCACGCCCATCGTGCAGCGCGCGGGAACCAGTATTGCCGGTTCGCCGGTGAATGCTGAGAAACAGGCTTTATCCGATGCCGCCAGGGCGCTCGCTCAATTGTGGAAGGTCTCGCCGAGCCGCTAGAGGTCAGCGGACGCCCGAATAAAGGTGGAAGGGTGCCAGGGTGCAGCTGGCATTGGAGATGTCCTCTTCCGCACGATAAGGACCGCCAGCGTTGCTACGACCAGAATCGCGAGTGCAATTGCGCAAAACGCCTTGCAACGAGCCCGCTTGGGATTACCTGCAATCATGGCCGCAGTTGAGATGCGAAATCGCAGTCCTTTGACATTGGAATTCTCGCCTTTGTGGTCCTAAAAAAGTTAAGGCACCCCGCGAACAGGGCGCCTTATCATAAGTTTTCCCCACGATTCCTAGACCGCCTTCCGCAGAGTATCGACACTCTCTGAGCCGCGTTTGACCGCGGACTCGCCGGTGCAGGTATTGCAGTGAGTGACCGCTTCCTTGCGGCGCTCCCGCAGACGGCTCTGGAACGTATCCCAGCGCCCGCCGATACCGACTGCACTGTTGCTGATCACCACCGAGTCGCTTCCCGCAGGAACCACGCGGTCGGTAGGGGCTGCGGCGGCGGCGAGATCGGCTCTAGAGGCGCTGGAGCTTGCTGTCGATCTGGAAACGGGAACCCGGCCTTGAGCCTGATCAGATGCGAGTTGTGAGCTGGAATTTCCCGAAACCTGTTGAGCCGTGGGAGTAATGTTGCGGTCGGTTTCGGCGCGATGCATCACCGGATCAGCCACCCACTTGGAGCGGTAGCGTCCCTCGTACCCGGCCCAGTTGCTTTCTGACTCTAAATCGGACTCATTGTAGGGCGGAAAATTTTCAACCTGCCGCTTGTCGAGGTTCGCTTCGAAATCATTTTCGTGCTTGGCAGAAGCGCGCAGAGCTTCGGCCGGCACCAGGAACTTCTTTGTCGATAGCCAGCCGCCCGTGTCGACGACGACATAGCGGATGTTCCCGGTGGAGTGGTCGAAAATTACATCGTCGATCTTGCCCAACTTCTCGTCGTTGGAACCGTAGAGATGAGATCCGCGAATGTCCTCGGCTGCGTCGGCTACGCGAAAATCTTTCAAAGTGCCATAGTGAGCCATTTTTTCTCCTCTTTTGCCATTGATTTTGGGATGCACGGGACCAGCGGGTGTCCCGGGAATTGACGGAAGCACATTGCAATCAGTATGGAATCGCGAGCG
>DASSRO010000156.1:0-4708 GCA_035701745.1 Candidatus Sulfotelmatobacter sp.
AATGGCTCTCCGCTAGTGCTCGAATTCCTGCGCCCCTGGCTCGATCTCTACAAGGTCGACCTCAAGAGTTTCGACGACCGCCATTACCACGAGCTCGGCGGACGCATTGGCCCCATCCTCGACAGTATTCGCGCCATCCACCAGATGGGGTTGTGGCTCGAGATCGTTACCCTGCTCATTCCCGGCTTCAACGACTCATCCGACGAGTTGCACCGCCTCGCCGAATTCCTCGCCGGAATCTCGCGCGACATCCCCTGGCACGTAACCGCCTTCCACACCGACTACAAAATGCAGGGCGACGGCCAGCGCGACACCACTCCGGAAGATTTATTGCGAGCCGCCGAAATCGGGCGCGACGCTGGACTCCGCTACATCTATCTGGGCAATCTCCCCGGCATGGTCGGCGATTGGGAAAACACGCGCTGCCCCGAGTGCAGCGAAACCCTCATCCGCCGCTACGGATATTTCATCCAGGATTACCGCCTGACTCCCGAAGGCCGCTGCCCCAGCTGTTCCACCCAAATCCCCGGCCGCTGGGCCGCTCGCTTCGACGGCCAGATCGCCTCTCGCCCTTTCTCCCCGCACAGACGCTCCCGTTTATTTACAATCACAAGTCGTTGAATTCTGATCCTGATTAGATTTTGATTTGGTCATGGGGGAAAACTTTTGATTATGTGGGAAGGTTTTTGATTGTGTGTGAACGGCCTTGATTGTGTGTGAACGGTTTTGATTATGTGGGGACGGCCGCCTCGGCCGTCCGCCGGGCGCAGCCCGGCTGGTTTTTCCTGGCTCATGCGAAAGAACTTCATTCTCTCCGTGATCGGCACTCTCCTCCTCACATCCTGTTCTCCGCGCGACTTCATGACCCGCCGCCTCGCCACCGACCTGATCGCCGCCTCCGACGCCTTTAAAACTCCGCAGCAGTTCTCGCTGCAGACGGGCGTTGTCGCCAACAAAGATTACGCCTCGCCCGAATACATCGTCCTGCAACAACACGGCTGGATCTCCGCCAACAACGCAAAATGTCCCGTGGGCGCAATGCCGCCCTGCTGGGACGTTCTGCTCACTCCATCCGGCGTCGACACCATTCGCGCCCTAGTTCCCGCCGATGAAGCCGACAAACCCCTGCTCTTCATTCCCGTAGCCAAACGCCAACTGCTGGCCGTTACCGGAGTCAGCAAGCAGGGCAATCTCGCCGACGTCGATTTCACCTGGAAATGGGTTCCGTTAAACGAAGTCGGCGCCGCTCTCTACTCCGGCGACCTGCACTACAGTTCCACCGTCGCCTTTCGCGATTACGATGACGGCTGGCGCCTTGCCGCCACCCAGGCCGCTGTTCGCTCCGGCCAGTCCCTCGACGACGCGCTGAAAAACGCCGAGCCCGTCCCGTGACCAGCTCTGCTCCAGCCGTCCCAGCGTGGATCAACTCCGCCGCGAACTGGCTTACTCCAAACCGCATTCGCGCGCAGGCATTCGTTCTCGCTCTGTGCTTGTGGGGAGTCTGTGCCGTTGATTTTGCGACGCCCAGTCTGTTCGATCGCGCCGGCAATATTAAATTTCAAGACTTCCTCCAGTTCTACATTTCCGCGCGACTCATTAACCAAGGCCGCAGCAGCCAGCTCTTCGATCAGCGCGTCGCCGACGCGGAAATGCGGGCAATCGTCCGCGAGCCCAACCGCGTGCAGCTCCCCACCGTCTACGGCCCGCAAGTCGGCCTGCTGTTCACGCCGCTAGCAAGAATGTCGTTCCCCGCGGCAGCGCGCATCTGGGCCGCGCTCAGCCTGCTCGTGGTCGCCGCATGCTTCTACCTGCTGTGGGCAACGTGCCCAGCCTTGCGATCCCAGGCGCGAACCGTCGCCATCTGCGCCGTCGCCTTCCCTCCGCTCTTCCACTTCTTCGTACGCGGGCAAATCTCTGCGTTGTTGCTACTCTGTCTCTCCGCTGCATTTCTTGCGTTCCGCGCCGATCGCAATTGGCTCGCAGGAGTCGCTCTCGGCTGTCTCGTCTTCAAGCCGCAATTTCTTGTCGCGATTCCGTTGGTCCTTCTTCTCGCTCAAGCGTGGAAGGCGTTCGCCGGACTCGCCCTCTCGGCTGCCGGGCAGTTAGCCCTCACCACGCTCTACTTCGGCGCCAATGTTATGCGCGCGTACTTCGACACCATGCTGCACGTCTCGCGCTGGGTCGGCCTGTCGGAAATCGGTCCCGCCCACATCCAGATGCATTCCCTGCGCTCCTTCTTTACGCTGCTCATACCCGAGCCCACCATCGCGCTCGCGCTCTACGTCGTGACTTCAATTGCGGCCATCGCCATCGCCGCCGCCGTCTGGAGATCTTCCGCCACGCTCGCCGTCCGCTTTTCCGCGCTCATCCTCACCTCCGTGCTCGTTAATCCACATCTTTTCATCTACGACCTGCTGATCCTCGCGCCCGCGTCTCTCCTGCTCGTCGACTGGGTCCTGCGTGCAAAGCCGGCGGCCGCGCCAACGCTCCTCGTACTCCTGTATCTCTCCTACCTACTGCCATTGTTTGGCCCGCTCTCGCGATGGACCCATCTCCAACTCTCCGTCCTCGCCTTCGCCGCACTGCTCTGGGTCTTGTGGCGCTGTTCCGAAATTCCAATTCACAGACTTGCCGCGAACCAACCCGCCGTTGTATAACCCTTCTTCCCATCTGGGCCCTATGCGAATCCAAAAACTCGTAGTCCTGCTCGCAGTCGTCCTGAGTTGCACACTCACCATCACCGCACAAAGCAAACCCAAACTCACGCTCGACGAATTCTTCAACTCCGTCAGCTTTCCCTCGCTGGAGATTTCGCCCGACGGCCGTTCAGTCGTCATCGTCGCCGAGCGCGCCGATTGGGACCAGCAGATCTTCCGCAAAGATCTCTGGCTCTATCACGACGACGGCAAGTCCGGCTCGCTGATTCAGCTCACGCAATCCGGCCATGACTCCGAGCCAAAATGGTCGCCCGACGGCAAGTGGATCGCGTTCCTCTCAGAACGCAAACTCGCCGCCAACGATGACTCCGATTCCGACTCCGACACGAAAGGCGAGCCCGCGCAGCTCTACCTGATCTCGCCCAACGGCGGCGAAGCCTTTGCCATCACGCAAGGGGAAGAAGAGGTCCACTCGTTTTCCTGGTCCGCGGATTCCCAAACCATCTACTTCGCCACCCGCCAGCCCTGGAGCAAGCAGCAGAAAGACGACTACAAAAAAGAATGGAAAGACGTCGTGCAGTATCGCACCGCCGAGCGCGGCGACACTCTGTTCGCGCTCGACTTGTCTGACGCCCTGGCACGTCACGCCGCCGCACCCGCCAAGACCAAGAAGAAAGGCAAAGACGCGGAAAAGCAGCCGGATCTCACGCCCGGCGCGCGCCCCCTCGCCACCAGCCCTCTGCGCATCGACAGCCTCGTCACGTCGCCCGACGGCCGCAAGCTCGCGTTCATCAGCAACGCCATCAACCAGCGCCAGGAAAAATACGAAGACGTCGAAATCTACACAATCGACCTAAGTGTGGCGCGGGCGCTCTCGCCCGCGACTGCCGGCAGCAACGCAACTGCTGACTCTCTGCAGCAGCCTCATCGCCTCACGCACAACCAGGCCGTAGAAGTGCGCCCGCACTGGGCCAGCGACAGCCGCCACATCTTCTTCACCGTCGAAGTCGGCGACGTCAGCGGCCCCTACCGTGACCTGCAGCCGCATCTGTATTGGGCAGACGCCGAATCCGGCCAGATCGAGCAATGGGGCAAGAACTTCACCGGTCAGATCGTAAGCTATGGACCCTACGGCAATGGAGTGGTCGTCACGGCTCGCCTTGGAACCGAAGTTCAGATGTATACCGCCGCCAATCCTGCCGACGCGCTACACATCTTTGCCGGACAAAAAGGTACGTACGAGGAACTCGCGACAACTTCCAAAACGCGTCAGGTCGCCTTCACTTACTCTTCCTTGGAGCACCCTGCCGAAGTGTACTTGGCGGAGGGTCCCGATCAACTCGCGCAAGCTCGCCCCATCTCATCCTTCAACAAGCTCCTCGCCGAGCGCGATCTTCCGCAAGGCAAGCCCTACCAGTGGAAGGCCGACGACGGAACCACCGTCGAAGGCATGCTGATTTACCCTCCGGGAAAATTCGAAGCCAAGCATCTGCCCATGTTCACGCTGATCCACGGCGGCCCCGCCGACGCCGATGGCAATCACTTCGAAGCCGACTGGTACCAATGGGCCGCGCTCGCCGCCACCCACGGATGGCTCGTGTTCGAGCCCAACTACCGCGGCTCGACCGGATACGGCGACAAGTTCCTCATGCAGATCGTTCCCACCATCGTCTCGCGTCCCGGCAAAGACATTCTCGAAGGCGTCGACGCGCTGGTGAAAGACGGCGTCGCCGATCCCGACCATCTCACCGTCGGCGGCTACAGCTACGGCGGATACATGACCAACTGGCTCATCACCCAGACCACGCGCTTCAAGGCCGCAGTCACCGGAGCGGGAGCCGTCGAGCACATCGGCAACTGGGGCAACGACGACACCACCTACGACGACGCCTACTTCCTCGGCGGACGCCCCTGGGAAGCCCCGCAGCGCTATCACGACGAGGCCGCCATCTTCCAAATCGACAAAGTCAAAACTCCCACGCACCTGGTCGCCGGAGCCAACGACATCCGCGTCGCCGTGATGGAAGACTATCTCCTCGAGCACGCCCTCG
>DASSRO010000157.1:0-26789 GCA_035701745.1 Candidatus Sulfotelmatobacter sp.
GGCGATCTGCTGCATCATAGCCAGGAAGTCGACTCGTCCATACGGCTACTGGAGAAACCCTTCACTCGGGCTGGATTGCTGCAGACTATGGACTCCGCGCTACGCTGAAATTAGCCTGGCTACTTAACGGTCACGCTTAGCAACTGTGCCCCGCTTACTACATAGTCCAGCGACGGTGTCGCGGTTTCGTCCACGTTGGACTCGCCGCTGACGATCATTTCCTGATTGCCGCGCATGCCGTCCATGACATTCATGACGCTGATCGGCAGAGTGGGCATGACTTTGTCGGCGACGCGGGCTTCGGGATCGGCTTCAAGAAGCGAGACGTAAAGGCGATTATTCGCGTGCTCTTTGTTCAGCAGCGCAATCGTGGAAGCAAGGTCGAGCCTGCGGCCGAAGGCGGCATTGGAGCGGCCGACGTGGTCGAGAGTGTCTCCGTCGCTGACCAGAATGCGTAGAGTGCCCTTGCTGGCGGAGGTGGGAATCTTCACCGGAATCTGGTGAACGACGCGCTCGCCGCGATAGGGAGCGAGCACGGTTTCCACGATGATTTCATCGCCAGGCCGGGCTTCGGTGACATCGGTGCGGGCGCTCTCGAGACGCGCCCAGCGGCGTTCGCGAACCAGGTCGAAGTCGAGCTTCACGCCATTTACTGCCGGCGCGTTATAAGGATTATCGTAGATGCGTCCGAAGCGTTCGCCAAGCGAAAGGGCGGCAGCCATGGCCGCGGGTTGGCCGTTTTCCGCCGGAACGAACATGTTCCGGAGGCCGACTTCGGGGAAGCCTTTGACGTCGATGCTGCCGTTAAGGCGGTATGTGATTTCTTCGCCGTATTCATTGACGCCATGCAGGGCGTTGAAGACCGTGGCCATAATGGCGACGGGACTGAGACGAGGGTTATTCAGCACTTCGTAATGAAATTCTTTTGGGGCGCTGCCACCGTGGATGGTTAGCGTCACAGGAATCATGTCGGCTTGTTTATCGAAGACGCCCATGATTCCGGTGTGGCGATCCTGCACGAATACTCCGGCTTGCTCGGTGGTGTCGACGATCTTGAATGCGTTCAGGGGCGAGGGCAGAGTGGCCAGCACCTTGGCCTTGTTCATGGGAAGGTCGACGGAGCCGAACTGCAGCAGCGGATGACCGCACGCCAGCAGGCGCTGAGGATCAATGTAGGTGACGGTGCAGGTGGCGGCGATATCCATGTCGCCGCGAACCAGGATTGCGCTCACGGCCGAGCCGGCTTCAAGCGGTTCTGGTTGCTTGTCTTCGCTCACCGATCCTGCGCCCATCACGGGAACAACTCCGGCTGAGGCGAACTGCGAGGCGAAGCGGCGCATCGTGTCTTCGGAGAATCCGTTGAAGATCAGCGGCGCGGCGATGGGCTTGAGGTAGTTAGAGAAATCGTTGGCGGAAGGAGACTGAGTCGAATCGGAAGCCTCGCCTGCGGTAGAAGTTTTTCCGGCGGCGAGAACAATGCCAGGTTTGGTGGCCGCCGCTTCTTCAGCGGGCGATTTGTCGAGAGCGTTGATCTCAAGCATGTCGGCGATCGGAGTGACGCCGCCGATGGGTTCCTTGGAGAATTCGCCAATGCGGAAGGCGAGTGCGCCCGCCAATTTTCCGTTGAGATAAACGGGGCTGCCGCTCATGCCCGCGACGACGCCGGTGTATTCGACTTTTGTCCCATGCAGGCGCACCAGGATCACGTCACCCTTGGGCCCGTTGGTGTTGTGCATCACGCCGAGAACTTCTACTTCCATGCGCTCGGGCTTAACACCCTCAAACACGGTGAGGGCATAGCCACGCATGCCAGCATGGATCTGATCCACTGGGATAGTGGGCTGCGAGGTTTGGGCGGACAGGGCTATTGTGGATAGGGATAGACCAAGGACGAGAAGCGAAAAAACTTTTCTCATTTAAATCCCCGACGCGGGGCCGCCAACTGGCCCCATGACAGATTTAGACTCAGCCGAACTGTGACAGCCTTGCCTGGAGGGAGCGACCTGGGAACCGGCAAAACATCCCAATTGCGAATCCTTGCGTCTATACTAGCACAGGGATTTTCGGGGTTCACCATGTTTAATCATTACAAAAGTAAGACCTTACGATTCAAAAATTCGATTTGGGCCAGGCTGACTTTGGGGATTCTGCCGGTGTTGCTTTGTGCTGTCTTGCCACTGGCAGCGCAGGATCAAACCGGCCCGAGTCCTTCGGCTCAGACCCCATCCAGCACGTCTGAGCAGACTCCAGACAATGGCAGGCCCAGGCAGGATGCTCCCGCTGAAGCGGGCGGGCCGACCGACAACGTGGGGCCGTATGCAATTCCAAAGAAGAAGACGGAAGACGCGCCGCCGCCTCCGCCCGTGGCGCCGAAAAAGGTCGAGGACATTCCCGACTATTCTTTGAAAGTGAACGTGCCCTTAGTCAACGTGGACGTGCTGGTTACGACTAAGGATGGACAGTTCGTTCCCGGGCTCAAGCAGGAAAATTTCCATATCCTGGAGGACGGCGTACCGCAGAATGTCTCGCACTTCACCGTTTCGAAGGCGCCGATTACGGCGGTGCTGCTGGTCGAATTTGCGTCGACGAATTATGTGTTTATGATTCAGGCTTTGCAGGCTTCGTACGCTTTCGCCAACACCTTGAAGAAGGACGACTGGGTTGCGGTGGCGTATTACGACATGCAACCCCACATTCTGGTCGACTTTACCCAGGACAAGCGGGCGATTTACGGAGCCCTGAACCAGTTGCGCATTCCAGGATTTTCGGAGACCAACTTATTCGACGCCTTGTATGACACGCTGGATCGCCTGGACCGCGTAGAAGGAAAGAAGTACGTTGTCCTCGTAACCACAGGCGTGGATACATTTAGCAAGCTCACGCTCGACAAGATCATGAAGAAGATCAAGGACACGAAAGATGTGACGATCTTCCCGATCAGCGTGGGATTTATTGTGCGGGAGTGGTGCGACGTGAATCCCGGTCAATGCCGGAATTCGCACGGCATTGGGATTCCGGTGGGACGCATGGATTACCTGCAGGGCGACAATGAGATGAGAACGTTCGCCGCAATGACTGGCGGACGCGCTTACTTCCCGCGCTTTGAAGGAGAACTGCCGGAGTTGTTCGGCGATATTTCCAACGACATCCGCAACCAGTACACGATTTCGTATTCGCCGACCAACTCCAAGCTCGATGGAACGTACCGGAAACTGAAAGTTCAGGTGATGGCGCCCGATGGGGGGCCCTTGAAGGTGAAGGATCAAAAGGGCAAAGATGTGAAGATCGAAGTGGTCGCGCGCGACGGGTACACGGCGAAACACAGCGTGGATTAGGGATCGTGAGTTTGCGTAGAATTGCATCGGGGCCCTGAGGAAAGAGATCCTTTGTGCGGAGGTCTCACATGCGCATCCGTGAAAAGTTTCTGGTGATCGCGAGTGTTGTGCTGCTGGCAGCCGGGTTGTGGGGCCAGCATGTGTATCAGCCCAAGCTGCTCGCCCGCCTCTCGTATGACAATTCAGCGGTGTCGCAGGGAGAAGGCGTGCGGCATGTGTGCGTCGCGGTCTCCCTAGACGGGTTTTATCGGATTGTTCGCACGACGGATAAAGGGCAAACCCTGCGTGGACAGGGGAAACTTCCGGAGGACGAGTTTCAGCAATTGAAAAAATCCCTGAACTCCAAAGGATTTCGGAGCCTGTCGAAAAGCGATGGCGGACTCATTTTGCAAGACGCGGAGATCTTTGCCGCGGAACTTCCGCGGCTAGTGGACTTTGACGGCCCTGAACCACCCTTCACCGACTATGACCAACGAGTGCGATGGTTGAACCCTGACGGGTCAAGTCCTTTTCCGGCGGCGATCTTGCCGGTCGTCAATTGGCTGAAACGCTTTGAGCCCAAAGATTTGAAGCCGTTTGAGTACACGGGATTTCAGGATGCGTGCCCGTCGGTAGGACTGAGCCTGTTGCAGCCGTCCGTGGCGACGAATACGCCACGGTAGTTTCATAGGCCGAGCCTGCGAATTCTCAACCATCCGGCTGGAACTGGCTTCTGCGCAGGTTTTCGCGGTCTGAGCGAAATATCTTCTACATTCAATGAGTTCTTCGATTCGGATCGCGAGCGCGTGTGCTGACGATTACCGGCAGTGCGCCGCCATCATGGCTGGGAGCGAGCCCTGGTTGACCCTGCAGCGCGATTTTGAGCAGTGCCGCGTGTTCCTCGATCGCCCCGGTACCGAGCTCTTCGTCGCGTGGGAGGGAAGCCGGCTTGCGGGCTTCCTTCTGCTGGCTGCCTACGGATTCGCAGGCTCGCCGTACGTCGCGTCGATTGGAGTGGCAGCCGAGGCACGAGGGCAGGGCATTGGATCGCAGTTGTTGCGCTTTGCGGAAAACCGCTTCGCGGATCGACGTACCATCTTTCTTCTGGTCTCGTCGTTCAACCATCGCGCGCAGAAGCTGTATCGCCGCCTCGGATACGAGTTCGTGGGCGAACTCAAGGACTACCTCGTGCCGGGCCATTCTGAACTGATTTTGCAGAAAAGGATTTCATGAGCCCGGTCCCGTCGACGGCGAGCGCGCCGGCCTCCATCAGTAAACGCCTCGTATTGCTCCTCATGAGCGCGACTTCGGCAGGATATGTGTGCCGCGTCGCCGTGACCGTGGTGGCGCCCAACATGATGCGCGAGTTCGGCCTGACGCAGGCGCAAATGGGAACCGTGTTCAGCGCCTTCCTGGTGGGCTATACGTTTTTTCAAGTGCCCTCGGGAGGCCTGGCCGACCGCGTGAGCGCGCGCCGCATTTTTGTGGTGCTTTGCGCAGGATGGGCCGTCCTGACGGTGCTGACCGCTCTGGTGGGATGGCGCGGCTGGGGATTGGCGATGGTGATTCCGCAACTGTGGATCATCCGCGCGCTGTTTGGAGTGATTGCGGCTCCCACGTATCCCACGTCGGGAAGAACGATAGCGATCACGGTGCCGCCGCGGCTGCAGGCGCGAGTGAACAGCCTGGTACTCGCGAGCGTTGGCATAGGATCGGCCATTACGCCGCTGCTGCTAGCGCCAGTAACCAGCCGCTACGGATGGCGGACAGCATTGTGGGTGGCGGCTGCACTCAGTGCGGCCGCAGGAATATCGTGGTGGTGGTTGGGGCCGCGCGAACTTCATGGCGGAAACCGCGCTGGTGAACCTGTCTCGCCCCCAGCCGAGAGCGAATCCCGCGCCGCTGCCGAGCGGCCATTACGCTCGCCCAGTTTTTGGTTCCTCTCGGCGAGCTATTTGCTGCAAGGGTATCTCGGGTACATCTTTATTTTTTGGTTCTATCTTTATCTTGTGCAGGTTCGGCACTTCGAGGTGCTGAGAGCGGCCAGCTTTACCGCGTTGCCCTGGATTGCGACCATGTTCGCGATTCCGCTGGGCGGAGTTTTGTCGGACTGGGCGGTGATCCGCTGGGGAGCAACCTGGGGACGGCGCAGCGTTCCGCTCGCGGCGCTATGCGCGGCGGCGATTTTTCTCGTGATTGGAGCTCGCACAGCGCGGCCGCTGCTGGCCGTGGCGGCGCTCACCACCTGCACCGTGCTGGTGTTGTGTACGGAAGGTCCCTTCTGGGCGACCATGACCCAGCTTTCCGGCGAGCACAGTGGCATTGCCGGCGGCACCATGAATTTTGGCAGCAATCTCGGCGGCATGGTTTCGCCCGCACTCACGCCGTGGTTGGCGGAGCGGATCGGATGGGAAACGGCTTTGACGCTGACGGCGGGCCTGGCAATCGTGGCCGGACTGTTGTGGCTGGGAGTCCGAATGGATGCGAACGAACCGTGATGGCGGTTTCTGCGGTTTAGAATCGGCTGTATGAAGGTGCGTGCATCACGGCGGGTTGCAGGGGCGTGTGCCGCTTGCTTTGTGATTTCACCTTTCGGTCCGGCCCAGCAAACTTCTCCTCCGCAAAACTCTCCTACGTCCCAAGCAGCGCCGAATTCTCCCAGCGTTGAGTTGCACGCGTACCTCCAGCAGGCCGCGGAGGCCATGCACAAGGGGGACCTCGGCTCCGCCGCCGAGAAACTGCGTGACGCTTTGAAGATCGATCCGCATTCGATGGCGGCTCTGAACAATCTGGGAATTGTGTTGGCGCGCCAGGGCAAGCCTGCGGAGGCGATTCCGCTGTATCAGGAGGCGTTGAAGGTGCGCCCGGGAGATGCGGCCACCGAGCGCAATCTTGCCGTCGCCTACTTCAAGGCCGAACGTTATCGCTCTGCCTGGAGCTTGCTTCAACCGATGGTGGTGAAGTCTCCCAAGGATTTTCAGATTCTGGAGCTGTCTGGGCTGAGTTTGTTTGCGCTGGATCGTTATCCGGAGGCCGCGCGATATCTGGAACGCGCAAACCAGGCAGAGCCGTCAGACCTGGAGACGCTGGATATGCTGGGCAAAGCGTATTTGCGGATGAAGGACTACAAGGCGCTGACCGGCGTGTTTGAGCGGATCATGAAAGTGAATCCGAACTCGGCGCCGGCGCACATGATGATGGGCACGGCCTACGACGAGATGTCAAACCGGCCCGAGGCAATCAAGGAATATCAGGCGGCGGAGCAGGCCGATCCGAATTTCATGGGCGTGCATTCCGGCTTGGGATACCTGTATTGGCGGCAGGGCGAAACCGAGTCGGCAGAGAAAGAGATGCGGGCCGAACTGCAGAATTTTCCGAACGATTCCGTCGCCAACTGCGTTCTGGGACAGATTCTGTTGAACAATTCACAACTCGACGAGGCCGAATCGTATTTCCGGGCGGCGCTCAAGGCGAATCCGAAGTACGAGGAAGCTTTGTTCGGGCTGGGAAAAACGGAGATCGCGAAAAACCAGCCGGGCGCCGCGATCGAGCCGCTGCGCAAAGCGGTGCAACTCGACCCAAATTATGCGGAGGCTCATTTCGTGCTGGGCACGGCCTTGCGCCAGACCGGACAGACCGCGGAAGGAACCCGTGAGCAGAAAATTTCGCTGGCGCTGCAGGATAAGAAACGAGCCGCAGCAATTCGGAACAGCGATAGCCACTGATGCATCGTTAACTGGAAGGTAAAAAAAAGGCGCATGCATTTCAGCATGCGCCGTTTACAACCGCACCTGGGGTTAGAACCTGACCTTCGCTCCAATCTGCAGGTTGCGAGGATCGTGCCATCCATTGACTGCGCCAAAGCTGCCATCGTCGACGTTCGTATCGATTGAACTGGGGCTGCCATGGTTGAAGGTGTTGAAAGTCTCCAGTCGAAGTTGCAGACTGGCACGCTCACCAAAGTTGATGTTCTTCATCAATGACATATCCCAGATCTGATAGCCCGGTCCTAGCAATGCTCCGGGGCGTGAAGTGCCGAAGTGGCCAATCGCATCGGTGAAAGCAGCCGTGTTGAAGAACTTCAACACCGACTTCGATCCGCTTGGGCTCCCGTTCTGGTCGGCACGGATGGAAATGGTGCTGCTGCCCATGCCAAGTCCGCCGGGATAGAGCGGGCAGGGCGGGGCCGAGCAGTACGCCGTAGTCGTGGGGATGGTCACCATCTGCCACGGATCATTGTTTTGATTAATGATCTGGGATTGACCGGATTGGATTGTGGTTATGCCGGAGAGCTCCCATCCGCCGAGCACATGACCGACGACACCCGACTGGCTCTTGTAGAACGGGAAGTCATAGACATAACTCAGAACGAACATCTGCGGGGTATTAAGCACAGACGGTCCATAACTCTGCTTCAGATCATAGGTGTTGTAGGCCGCGAGCGAGCGGTCATAGGGATTGGTGGTCAGAAGCTTGGACCAAGTGTAAGCCGCGCCCAAAGTCAGGCCCTTGCTGAAACGCCGGTTCAACGAAACCTGCAGCGAGTTGTAGTTGCTGGTGTAGATGGGAGCGCGGGAGGTAATGCCTCCGTAGCCCAGGAACGGTGCAATAGCATTTTCGTAAACCTGAGGATTTGCTAAACGAGTGGCGACGGTCGGCTGGTTGAGATCAACATCCCCCAGCAGGTGTCGGCCGACTGTTCCCACGTAGCCAACTTCCAGCACAGTGTTGGGCATTACCTCGTGTTGTACTGATAGGTTGTAGTCGAGATAGCTGGGGACTTTGAAGGTGGGCGTACCGGTAGCTGTCAAATTGACTGGTGAAGTCGGGTTGGCGCCGCTGGTTCCCTGGGTAAGCGGAGCGTCGAACAGATTATTGGTCTGGTTGGAAGTGTTGTTCTTGACCGTGGTTTGTACGAGCGGCGGATCGTTGAAAGCATTTTGCTCCCAGATGCCGTTGAGTGAACGGTCATAGAAGATGCCGAAACCGGCGCGCACCGCCCACTTGCCGTTTCCGAAGGGATCGTAGGCCACGCCCAGGCGCGGCGCCCAATTGTTGTTGGAGCTGGGATCGACGCGGCTGCCGTAAGGTGAGCAACTCACGAACTGTGCGGGAATTGCCTTGGCGGTATTACACGCAGTCCCGGTTGGAAGGATCAGGCCGTTGGCGTAAGTCTGGGCGTTGGCCGTGGGAGCGGTCATGTTTCCGGAGTTGGGGTCGATGAGCAAAGCCTGCCCGGCGGCCACATTAAAGAGAGCAGGCGCGAAGTTCACCAACGTGTTGTTGCTGTCGGTTGGCGAGGGGAAATAGCTGTAGCGCAATCCGAGATTCAAGGTCAGGCGCGGAGTAAGTTTCCAGTCATCCTGTACGTAGGCTTCGAAATTCAGATAGCGGAGATGCGGAACGGTGTCGTGGTTCTGCTGGCTGTAGGAGTCGGCTTGACCGAGCAGGAAATTGGCAAAGGCATCATTGTGGTTGTTGGTGCTGAAGCCAAAGCTTGCTGCTCCGCCGTCGCCGTTTTCCGTCTTCTGCATCCACATCGCAGTAAAGCCGGTTCGGATGGTGTGGTTTCCGTGTTGGATGGAGAGATTGTCAAAGATGTTCTTGTCGATGTTGCGCTCGTGATAAGGCGCGCTGCCATTGCCCAAGCCCGTGTATCCATTGATGGTCACGTTGGGAGCGCGGCCGTAGGGATCGGGATACTGGGTATTGTTCGTGAGCTTGCTCGTAAACGAGGGGGAATTGACGATAGCGTTGGTCAGGTCCGAGTTGATGGCGCCCCAGGCGTCGACGAACTCGATTTCGTTGACCACTTTGGGCGATATGCTGGCCGTTGCATTCAGCACCAGATTGCGTCCCGGGGCGTTGATCGAGGTGGTCTCCACGCCCGGATAGTTTCCTCCGCCCCAGAGGGAGAAAGGTGCATTCTGTGGAACCGAGTCTTGCATGTAGCGGGCGTAGACGCGCACTCGGTCGCCGACGTTTTGGTCCAGGCGGATGATGTCCTGCCGGAAGTTGTTCAGCGCGCTGTAATTGGTGACCAACAGACCACTCGAGTTGGCCGGATACTGTTTCATGAACGTGTTTAGATACGCGAGTGAGTTCTGGCTGGCACATCCGGCCAACGCCAAGTTAATCGTAGAAGTCTGGGGGGTAGTCGAAGTTTTGCCGGGAGCACTGCTGGTAACACAACCGGGAAGCGTGGGGGCCACGGTGACCTGATTCACGTACAAGTTGTAGTTGGTCGAAGTTGGATCGGTATCCAAAACCCAGGGAAAGACACCGCCAAGTTGTCCCGCCGTGGGCACATTGATGGTGTTGGTTGCCGGGAGACTCGCTTTCCTCCACTCTTCGGACCAGAAGAAGAATGTCTTGTTCTTGACCGGGTGATAGAGCTTGGGAATAAAGAGCGGGCCGCCGATGGTGAATCCGTAGTCGTTATAACGCTCAATGGGTGTCTTATTGTCGGAGGGGTTGCCGCCGAGAGCGATGTTCTCGCGAGCACCGAAGGTGTTTGCGTTGTAGTAATTATTTCGGTTGAATTCGAAGGCGCTGCCGTGGAACTGGTTGGTGCCGGACTTGGTGGCGACCACCACTTGGCCTCCGCCGCTGCGGCCGAAGGCGGCGTCATAGTTGCTGCGCTCGAGGGTGAATTCCTGAATGGCGTCGATTCCCGGCGTATTCAGCAAGGTTCCGTTGGAACCGCTGTCGTTGATGTCGCCGCCATCGACGCTCCAATTGTTGGCGCCCGTGCGCGCGCCGTTGATGGAGATGGAAGTGTTGTTTTGCAGGCCGAATCCCACCTTGTCCGGCAGTTGATTCGCCACGCCCGGTTGCAGCAGTACCAACTGCTCGAAGTTGCGGTTGTTGAGGGCCAGCTCGCGCACCTGGTCGCCGGTGACTGTGCCGGACTCTTCCGCTGTGGTGGTTTGGATCGGCGTGTTCTCCGCCGTGACCTCGATGCGTTCGCTGACCTTGCCGGCTTTCAACTGCACGTCCAAGGTATGCTTCTCGGCAACGTTTAGCACAACGTTGCTGGCGACAAAGGTCTGGAAGCCTTCGTTCTTGACCGTGACCGTGTAGCGTCCGGCGGCGAGGTTGGTGATGTTAAAACCTCCGCTGGAGCCGGTGGTGACGGTGCGAACATCTGCGCCGGTTTCATCACTGTGAACCACTACGGTTGCGCCGGGCACAAGGGCGCCGCTGGGATCGGTGACGGTGCCGGTGAGCGTCGCGGCCAGTTCCTGGGCCATAGTGGCTGCGGACAAGCCTAGAACGATGAAGGCCAAAATAATAAGGAACGAACAAACGATACGCGCGGTGCGTCGCGAATTCTCAACGCAGGCAGAATACTTCATGGCACAGCCTCCTAAAGAACGCTTCAACCGGTGTAACTCAGGGGTGGCAGAGAAACGCTCTAATACAATTCAACTATGCTATATAGCACGCCGATGACCGTGGTCAAGAAGAAAATGCGTCGCCAACGAGAAATCTGAAGAGAGAGGTTCTTGCCTGGACGGTTCCGTAATCAATGGAAAAGCAGTTTACAAAACTTGATGTTTCAATCCGGGGGCAGGTGTGGATGTCTGTGCAAAAGTTGTGATTTCGATCACAAAATCAGAGGTTGGGCTTACGAGAATAGGAGCGTTACGATGACTCCAAATCCGGGAAACCAATACGCTCTATAACCAGAGCCGAATACCAACTACGCCTGGGCAATCCGGCTTTTCGTACTTTCGCCTTTACACAGCATTGTAATTGAGCTATATAGCAGACAAGAGGTTGTTGCTTTTGTCTGAGTTTGGTAATCGGCTGTGAGGGAAGCGTCGTATGGCAGGAAATCACCGCAATGGCATGCCGGCCTATAAGAGGATTCAGAATTCGATCCGCAAGCGCATCGAATCTTCGGAGCTAAGGCCCGGGGACTTGGTTGCTTCGGAACGCGAATTGGCTCGGACTCACAAAGTCAGCCTGATGACTGCGCGCCATGCTCTGGCCGGGTTGGAACGCGAAGGCGCGGTCGAGCGCCGGCGCAGTGCGGGCACATTCGTGGCCGCTCCCAAAATCCATTTCAATAAACTGATGAGCTATTCAGAGCACATGTCGAGTCGCGGACTGGCTCCGCGGTCGCGAGTGCTGGTAGCTAAGATCATCGAACACGAACCGGAAGTAGCGGCTCGTCTCGCTTTGCCGGCGACAACTTCGCTGGTCAAGATCGAACGCTTGCGCGAGACCGGCGACGACCCATTTGCTCTGGAAACCTGCTATCTCCCAGCCAGCGAGTTTACCGAGTTAGTGGGAGCGCCGCTGGGAAGGGTTTCCTTGTTTGCCACGTTGGAACATGACTATGGCGTCGAGCTAGCGTACGCAGACGAGGAAGTGGATGCCACGGCGGCTGAGGCCAACGTCGCCGATTTGCTGAATGTGCCGCGCGCCGCGCCGGTGCTGCGCATTCGCCAGATAATTTATTCGTCGAAGGGAAAGGCGACTATCTATGGAGTCGGGTTCTACCGCTCCGAGCGCCACACGCTGTTTATCCGGCGTTTTCGCTAGAGCGAGGCGCCGCCGAGTTGGTTATTGTCCGGACTCTTCGGGGAATGCCGGGCACAAGCAACTCATCCCTTGACCGCTGAGCGAATTTTAGGTGTGCCGGAAACGCTGGCTTTTACCGCCGGGTCGGTCTCGATGAGTTGCAGAACCTTTCGCGTCATTTCTTCATCGGTGTCAGGTGCATTTCTGATCTCCACGGGATAGCGAACTAACAGTTCCAGCCCCGTATCGGAAAACTGGAGACGGCCTTCCGGACGCGGAGTATCGACCTGAATGTCGACGTGCTGCTCGATGGAGGCGTGCTGGCGTTCGATTTGCGCGCGATATTTGGAATAGACGGCGTTGACAGTCGCGACGAGTTTCTCCTGCGTCGTGTGATGATCTCCATCGGGCGCAATTCTGACTACCACTTCGTGCCAGGCATACTCGGTTCCAGGAATCTGCTTGAAGAGAGGCGAGCCGGTCTGGAAGAGGACGGCGTTGGAAAATACGACGATGCGTCCGGTGGGGTAGAAATCGAGTCCGGTGCCCGCCAGTTCCATCAGGTAGAAGCGGACAAGGCCGATATCGACGACGTCGCCGGTAATGCCCGCGACACTGATCCGGTCGCCGACGCGAATGCCGTAGCGGCCGATGATAAAGAAATAAGCGGCGACGGAAAGCAGGACGGCTTGCAGGCCCACGGCGATGCCGGCGGTGATGAACCCCGCGAAGGTGGCGAGAGAACTGAACTCGCTGACGAAACCCAGAATTAAAACGATGGTGATAAAGAAGCCGATGACCACACGGCGCATGATCAGGAACTGCCGTCGGCGGCGCGGATCGCGAACGTAGCGAAATGTGATGCGGCGCCAGATCTGCGACAGAAACAGAATCACGCCAAGCGCAAGAACAATAGCAATCACTCGGGCGAGAACAGAACGAAGGATGTGACGGGATTCGAGGCTGATCGACTCGCGCCACTCGTGAAGATTGGTCTTGCTGTCATTGAGAACTATGATTTCCTGGCTCAGCGGAAGCACTGCGGCCGACAGTTCCTTAAAACGCTCGGTAAGTTTCTGGAATGCCTGCTGCTCGGCCTGAAGCTGCTGAGGATCGGTGGAGGATGCCTGGCCGGAGAGAGTACGACTCTGTGCCATGGTGGCGCGTAGCGCATCGCGCAGCGGTGTGCGCAGGCGGTCAGCGACGTCGCGCGTGTAATCGGTTTCTTTGATGAGGTCATCGATCTGGCGAACCGCGCTCACATAGCTGTACAAGATGATGGCGTCGCTGATAAGTCCACCGGCGTTCGACAGCGACGGCTTGGACGGCGCAGAAGTGGTTGTAGCAGGCGTTGCAGTCTTTTGTGAGGCGGCCTTGGTGCCGAGAACGTCCGGAATGGATCGGGCGAGTTGGTTGATGCTGCCCTCGAGGCCGCCGGAGATCTCGCCATTGGTCTCTACGAAAGCCGACATTTTCTGAACCGCGTCGAGCAGCGCCTTTTGCAGTTCCAGTTGGCTCTGCAGCGCATCCCGCTGGGAAATTAAATTGGTTTTGCGGCGCGCCGGCGCCTTCGCAATTTGGGATGTGAGATCTTCGATCTGTGACTGCAACTGATCGATCTGGGTAGAAGTCTTGGCCTGAAGCTGCGCGAGATTTTGCTGCTGCGTCGTTTCCGCAGAAGGCTGGCTCGATGGAGCGTTTTTTTGCTGGGCTGCGATGAGGGCGGCCTCGGCTTTCGCCGACTGAAATGCCAGACCGATGGCTTGAGAACCGAGGTTCTTCGTATTGTCCTGGTAAATCGCGTCGCTCGGCAGTCCGACAGGCTGAATTCCAGTTGTGGAATGTCGGTACCAGCTGATGAGTTGGTTGAGATGCGCGAGCACGGCAGCACCGTCAAGTTGGACGGGCGGCAAAGTCTGCGGATTCGCCGCGGGATTCTTGGGAGGTTGGGAGGGAGCCGAGTTCTGTGCGCAGAGGGCGATCACGCTGATGAAAGCTACGAAGATGAATACCTTGATCCGTATGCCGGGGCGCAAGATCGCGATCGATTGCTTTGTCTTTTGCATATTGAAAGTCATGCTATTTTCAATTTCTTTTATTGTATTCAACGGAAAAGCCGGGAGTCCTTGGCGGCGGTAACTTTTTAGGGCAGAGCTGTGATGAAGTGCGAAATGCTGAGTGGAGATAAGCCGGAGTTGCCGCCGATGCGGAAATCGGCGGCAATCCGCTGACAAGCTATGCTGCTGCTTTAGTCGCCCACGGGTCGAGAACAACTTTGGTGCAGTTCTCTTTCTTGTCGCGAAACGTCTTGTACATTTCCGGAGCTGAATCGATCGGCACGCGATGACTGATCACGAAACTGGGATCGATCTCGCCATTTTCGATTCGCTGAAGCAGAGGCTGCATGTAGTTCATCATGTGGGTCTGACCGGTTTTCATGGTGAGGCCTTTGTTCATGAAAGCGCCCATGGGAATCGTGTCGGCGAATCCGGAATAGACGCCCGGTACCGAAACAGTGCCACCTTTGCGGCAGGCCTGAATGCACTGGCGAAGCACGACGGGCCGGTCGGTTTCCACCTTGAGCGCTTGCTTGACCCGATCGAGCGCGTAGAGTGCGTTGTCGCCGTGCGCTTCCATTCCGACAGCGTCCATGCAGGAATCGGGGCCGACGTTGGCGGTCATGTCTTTGAGAGCTTGCACGACGTCGTCGACGTGCTCATAGTTGATGGTCTCTGCGCCAGCCTGTTCCGCCATCTGCAGGCGATAGCCGAAGCGATCGATGGCGATTACGCGTTCCGCTCCCAGCATGAAAGCGCTGCGAATGGCGAATTGACCGACCGGACCGCAGCCCCAGACGGCCACGGTGTCGCCGGGCTTGATGTCGCAGTTGACGGCGCCGAAGTATCCGGTGGGGAAAATGTCAGAAAGAAAAACGACTTTGTCGTCGGGAATTCCCTGGGGAATTTTCAACGGGCCAATATCAGCGTAGGGAACTCGTGCGTATTGCGCCTGGCCGCCGGCGTAGCCTCCCATCATGTGGGTGTAACCGAATAAGCCAGAGGGTGAATAGCCCATCATCTTCTCGGCCATCCAATAATTAGGGTTAGAGTTTTCGCAGGACGACCAAAGTTTCTGATCGCAGAAAAAACAGCGACCGCAGGCGATCGTAAAGGGAACGACTACGCGGTCCCCGACTTTCAATTTATCCGGGCTGACTCCGCTTCCTGTTTCTACAACTTCTCCCATGAACTCGTGGCCCATGATGTCGCCTTGCTGCATGGTGGGAATGAGTCCGTTATAAAGATGCAAGTCCGAGCCGCAAATGCAAGTGCTGGTGATGCGAACGATGGCATCGCGCGGATTTAAGATTTTAGGATCGGGAACGTTCTCCACGGTCATTTTATTTGCGCCCATCCAACAAACTGCCTTCATGCTGTCCTCCGTTGTTCCTTTAAGATTTCGGTTGCTTGCGGGCCGCGCGCGAGAGGCCGATCGGGGTCGGCAAGTTTTGCGGCGGTTCCTTTCAGGGAGCGAGGGCCGTGCGTCTGGCCTTCAGTCGTGGCGATTTCTCCGGTCTCGATCAGAGATTTGAACCGGCGAAGATCTTGCTGAATTAAGAAGCTGGGATCTTTTCCAAACAGCTTGGCGACGGCATAGCCGAGGTTTCCTGCGGGATGATCGAAATGGGTGATCGCGGTGACGATGGTTCCGCGGTCGGCGGGAGCCTTCTCAAAGCGGACCGAACCGGCGGCGGTCAATTCGGAGCCCGGCAAAGAACGCCAGGAGAGGAACTCGTTCTCCCGCTCGTCGACGATTTCCGCATCCCACTGGATCGGTATTCCCAACGGGCCGAGCGCGACCCAGCGATATTGCCGTTCGCCGGTTTTGGTTACGGATTTCAGGTGGTGCATAAAAGTTGGCAGCTCTTCCAGCTTGCGATAACGGACGTAGGCTGCTTCCGAAGAGCAGTTAATCAAGACGCTGCCGCGGGCTAGAAATTCGTCCTGACGGGGGAAGTTTATGCGCCATCCAGTGAAGGCAAGAGCGCCTCCGGCCGCCGCCAGCAAAAATCCTGGAGTCGATCGACGGCTGAGGCCAAATACAGCGAGGGCCGCTCCCGCAATCAAGGGTGCTGATTGCCGCCACGAAGTGTTCGACGCAGCGGTAGAAAAATTGCGATTCGAATTCTTTTGATTCATGTGTGTTTTCTCCAAAACATTACTTGGGGCTGATAAGTGGAGTTACGGGACCTGGTTGTTTTGCTCGGCTGCGCGTTCGTTCAGGGTCGTAACCCAGGAGGGGGAGACTTCAGAAAAACTTTCTTTGCCGGTTTTGGGCTCGCGTTTTCGGCTGTCGCCTTGGGCGGAGGGTAAGAGGCGGTTGACGACGCCCAAGACGTTAGCGGTCGTGCCGGGAAACAGGCCGTGTACCTTGACGGCGAACTTCGCCGGCAGCGACAAGACCACTTCAGCATTCCCGCACACGCAGGCGTCGACAATCTGGCGAGCCGCCCGGCGGGCACTCATCGAAAGAACTGGAATCGAGTCGCTGATGCTGAACCAGGCATACTCGGCTTTGTTGTTTCCCTTGAAGAACGCATTGCGCGGGCTTCCGGTGCGCATCAAGCCCGGGCAGACAGTGGTGACGTAGACGTTGTCCTTGAGGGCTTCACTGCGAAGCCCTTCCGAAAATCCGGTGAGGGCGAATTTCCCTACGCTGTAGGGCAAGAGGTGGGGTACGCTAATCTTGCCCCCGATCGAGGAGATGTTCACGATGCGGCCCTGTCGGCGCCGTTGCATCTCCGGCAAGACGGCCATGGTGGCGAAATATGGTCCCCAGAAGTGGGTGTTGAGGGAGTTGCGATAGTCGTCGATAGACATGGCTTCCATGGGCCCGACGCAGATCGTGCCGGCATTGTTGACCAGGATGTCGATCGAACCAAACTTGCGCCGAATCTGATCGACCGCTAGTTCAGCTTCTTCGCGAATGCTGATGTCAGTTTCAACCGGAAGAGCCTCGGCGCCCGCTTGAAGCAGGCTTTCCACGGCACGGTCGAGCGCCCCGCGGTCCCTGCCGGAAATTGCGACTCTAGCTCCCCGCGACGCGAACTCATGCGCCAACAACAGACCCAAACCTCGCGAGCCGCCGCTGATGAATACGGTTTTACCTGCCAACTCGAAGCGGAAGCTGCGGAGCACGCGCGCTGCAGCGATGCCCAACAAAGCTCCAACGCCAAAAATGATTTCGCTGCTTAGTCTTTTTCGCGACATGATTTAGTTTTTCCTTATTGGTAAAGCTGGCATCCCAGGAAAAGTAAGGTTGACTAAAGAGATAGGCTCCGACAGATTGCAAAACAATCGAGGAACCGCGGTATCGCCGCGGGGGAGATCCCGTAAGCCCAGTCGAAGCTGCGAATCGCCAACATTCGAATGCGTCTCGGCATCTTATATATGCGCAATCCGCGGATAGGCGAACCTGCCTCCGCCTTGCGCACGATATTTTGTTTTGCGTGGAGGGAACCATGAAGTTGATCCGTTTCTTAGCCTTGAGCCTGCTGGCAATGGCCACGATGGCCGCGGCGCAGGACGTCAAAACGGACTATGACCACCATGCGAATTTTTCCCAATTCCACACTTACTATTGGGAGAAGGTGAAGACCTCCGATCCACTTTGGCAGAGCCGGATTCAGGATGCGGTGGATCACGAGTTGCAAGCCAAGGGTTGGCAGCGGGTGGATAATGGCGGCGATATTGCAGTAGCCGCAGTTGGCAGCGCGCGCAACCAGCAGGAATACCAGACCTTCTACGACGGTATGGGAGGCTGGCGTTGGGGCGGCTTCGGCGAAACCACTACCCAAGTCGAGAACTATAGGGTGGGCGCGTTGGTTCTCGATTTATACGATGCTCATAATAAGCAACTGGTCTGGCGCGGCGTTTCGCAAGACACGCTTTCCGACAAGCCGGAGAAAAACGAAAAGAAACTGGAAAAGTCGGTCAACAAGATGCTGGAACATTTCCCGCCGCGCGGCAAGGAGTAGCAGACAAGCGGATGCGGGGCTAGACCTGCATCCGCTATGACCATCACTCGCTGAAAGGATTTGTCCCGACTGCGAACTTCGACTGTGCCGCTCGTAGCCTCGATAACGTAGGCAGATGGTAACTTGGCTGTATTTATCAACTGTGGTAAACAAGATTATCAGGGCCCTGCCGCTACGATGAGGATTGTTCGTTGCCCCTATTGCATTGAGAACGGCGCTTTCAAACCCATGGGCGTCCGCGATGCGTGGTGGATTTGCGAACGATGCGGGCATTTGTCGCTGCCGTCGAAGCGATATTTCGAATGCACCTGCAGCAGGTGCCGGGGGTTAAAGTCAGGGGCGCGCCGCCGCACTCCCAGTCAGAAGCTGAAAATTCGCCTTCGTTTGCTTTACAGAAGCTTTCGTTCCTTGATCGAACCTTCGCGTTAACGTCCAGGCGGCTTCTTCGAATCGAAGCTCGGTTCAGTCGGGCCGCGGTATCTTTTCAACCGGTAAGTAAGGCAATTCCGAGCCGCTTGCACAGCACCGCAATAGAATGCTGCCCCGGCTCATATCGCCCATCCCCAAAAAATCTCTTGGAAACAGAAGGCGCTCTCCAAAAACTTCCTGGAGCGGCGTGATGTATTTGGCCGTTGCCAAACTGCCCAGCAGAATGATGGCGGTGTTGCGGCCTGCGGCCTGTCGCAAGCGCAACAGATCCGAGTCCAGGGGCAGGCGGTAGTGAGAGTTCTTGGCATCGATCGAGGTAGCCGAGATGCGGCGCAGGTCGGCTAATGTGACAATTGTTTCCGGCAACATCAATCCCGCGCCCGTGATGATCTGCACGCCGGCTACTCCACTCGGAGGATTGTTGAACCTCTGTGCGTAATCGAGTTTGCCCCGGAAATAGAGGCTGCTGATGAAGCGGTAAACCTCTCCCAGGGGCACTCCTGAATCTTTCAGGCGCATGGCAAGATCGCATTGGCTGGTGGAATTCAAGAGCCGTTGGCCCTTGCTGCCCGAAGCGTTCGCCGGTGACAAGAGGAAGATGCGGGCGCGAGGAGGCGGGAGGCGGTCTACGTCCTTGGCCGCCATCGACACAGTTGTACCCCACGTATTCGTACTCTTCCTCAATATTCGGGCTCGCGGCGAACTTCCGAAATCTTCCCTGGACGCCCCAATTGCAAATCACGCATCGAGGGCCGAAGTCCGATTTCGTATAGGCTGATCATATCCCGAACGAACCGCCCGGGCAGCTTCGCGGCATACGATTCCGACCGGCCATTGTCAGGATCGCCAGCAGCTTCACCTTCATTTCATGAGCCGGCAGGAACTAATTAACTGGGCTGCGGACCCGCGAAAATCAGAGTTAATTCCAATCGGGTTTCCTCTGTAGAAGCACAGTGCGCCTAAATCGCATCTCACCGGGCGTCGTCTTCGTCTGGAAGGCAGGAACGTCACCGCCTTCGAATCTGTATAAAATCCGTTAAAGATGCGAATGGAACCTGTTTTTCATTCGGAAAGATGATCTCAACTTATGAAAAAAAACAAGGGTTTACGCTGTAGGGTCGCACTATTTGCAGCGTTGCTGTTCGGCGGCGCGCTGATGCAGCGGGCGATGGGGCAGGATCAATATGATCAGGACGATCCACCGAGCCGGGTGGCGCGTCTTGGCTACATGCAAGGTTCAGTTTCGTTTCAGCCTGCAGGCGAGTCGGAATGGGTGGAAGCGACACCGAACCGGCCGATGACAACGGGCGACCAGTTGTGGGCTGACCGGGATTCCCGGGCTGAACTTAATCTGGGATCTGCGGTCGTCAGCCTCAACAGCAACACCGGAGTTTCCTTTCTCAACCTGGATGACCGGACCGCGCAGATTCAACTGAGTGCGGGATCGATCAATGTCCGGGTGCGGCGCTTGCATCGCGACGACGTGTTTGAGATTGACACGCCCAACCAGGCTTTTTCCATCTATGAGCCGGGACGCTACCGGGTGGAAGCCAGTGAAGACGGGGCTTACACCGTGGTGAGCATTCGCGAAGGAGAAGGCGAATCGACCGGCAACGGGGAAACTTACACGTTGCACGCCGGTCAGCGAGCTACGTTTGAGGGGACCGACCGGTTGAACGCTCAAGTAGAGGATATCGGTGGGCCTGATGATTTTGATAACTGGAGCGATCGGCGCTACCGCCGCTACGACGATTCGCGCTCGGCGAGATACGTGTCGCCCGATGTTGTGGGTTACGAAGATCTGGACGACAACGGCGACTGGCGCCCCGATTCCACCTACGGCAACGTTTGGTATCCGCACGTTTCAGAGGGATGGGCGCCTTACCGTGAGGGTCATTGGGCATGGGTCGATCCTTGGGGATGGACGTGGGTCGACGATGAACCATGGGGCTACGCTCCCTTCCACTACGGACGCTGGTGTTCCGTGGGTGGCCGCTGGGGCTGGGTTCCGGGGCCGGTGCAGACCGCTGCAGTCTATGCGCCCGCTTTAGTAGTGTTCGTGGGCGGGGGAGCCGGATTCGCCGGCAACATGGGTTGGTTTCCCTTAGGCCCACGGGAAGTTTATGTTCCGTCGTATCGCGTGAGCCGCGGATATGTGGATCGCGTGAACGTGAGCAATACGAACGTAAATACCACGACCGTCACCAATGTTTACAACACCACGATTGTCAACAACAACACGGTCATCAACAACGTTACGTATGTGAACAAGAACGTATCGGGTGCGGTTACGGCGGTTCCGCAACAGGCGTTTCGCAGCGGGCAGCCGGTGGCACGGGCAGCGGTGCCGGTGAATGCGCGGGAGATCGCATCGGCTCCGGTAAACTCGAGAGCGGCCGTCGCGCCCACGTCGAATAGCGTTCTGGGTCTTCATGCCAGCACAGCGAACCGGGTCAGCGCGCCGCCGGCGGCGGTGGCCAGCCGGCCGGTGGTTGCGAAGGCGAAAGCGCCGCCTGCGCCGGTTCCTTTTGCCGCAAGGCAGCAGGCTCTGGCTTCTCATCCTGGTCAGCCCATTCCGCGGCAGGAAATGCAACGCCTGCAGCCGACGAATCAGTCAGCCGCGGCACGTCCGCAAGTGAAGCAGGCGCCTCCGGGAAAACCGGCGACGGCTACTGCGGCCCAGCCAGGGCGCGGACCAGAAAACCGCCCCGGCAATCCACCTGCGGCAAATGCTCCTGCCCCAAACGAGCGTCCGGGTGCAACCCCGGGGCAGCCCAATCGGCCTGCTCCAAATAACCAACCGGCCACGAATAATCGTCCAGCGGAGCCGCCGGCGCGGAATGATCGACCGCCGAGCGCGCAGCCGAACAATCGTCCAGAAGCAACCCAGCCGGGCAATCGTCCGCAACCGAACCAACCGCAACCGAATAATCGTCCGGCGGAGCCGCCGGCGCGGAATGATCGACCGCCGAGCGCGCAGCCGAACAACCGTCCAGAACCGCCCCAGCCGGGCAATCGTCCGCAACCGAATCAACCACAACCGAATAATCGTCCGGCGGAGCCGCCGGCACGGAATGATCGACCGCCGAGCGCGCAGCCGAACAACCGTCCAGAAGCAAACCAGCCGAATAACAGGCCTGCAGAGCCCCCGCAGCGGAATGATCGGCCACCAACCGCTCAGCCCAATAATCGACCCGCACCTAGCCGTCCTGCGGAACCGCCGCAGCGACAGCCGGAACCGCCGCAGCGCCAAGCGGAGCCGCCGCAGCGCCAACCAGAACCGCCGCAACGCCAGGCGGAGCCGCCTCAACGAAGTGCACCGCCTCCTCAACGGACTTCGCCGCCGCCGAGCGAGCGTCCGGAGCAACGCCCTTCGCAACCCCCGCAAGCGCGGCCTGCACCTCCGCCTCAACATCCGACTCCTGAGGAGAAGAAGAAACCAGAGGAACCCCAAAAGCCTCAGGGCCTTTGAGTAGGGCACTTTCGAGCAAGGTACGAAGTTAGGGCGTCCGAATTCGGGCGCCCTTTTTGTTGCCCGGCTATTTGATTTCACCGCGCCCACATCAACTCAGTTCGTGCATGTACAGCGATTGCTGTATGTTTGCTCCAAAAATGAATGGCTACTCTACAAGCGTGCGACCTGCATCAAACGACTGAAAAGCTTCTTAGTCTTTTGTCCCAGAAACAGGCGTAGTCCGGGCTTTAAGGAGAAATTGGTGTGACTGGCGTGCGCATACTCATAGCGGACGATCACGAGGCGGTGCGGAGAGGGGTGCGCTCGCTGCTTGCGACCCATTCCGACTGGGAAATTTGCGGCGAAGCGGTCGATGGACTCGATGCCGTCGAAAAGGCGAAGTCCTCCAAGCCGGATGTGGTGATTCTTGACATCAGCATGCCCAAACTCAGCGGGCTGCAAGCGGCGCCGCTCATTAAGAATGAGTTGCCGGAATCGAAGATACTGATTCTCAGCCAGCATGACCCGGCGCAGGCTCGACGCCTTGCGCTGGAAGCTGGGGCACGGGACTTTGTCTCCAAGACAAATATGGCTCGTGACCTGACAACGGCCATCAGCGACTTGATAGGACACGATGGGCGCCGAGCGTCCGCTTCAGGGTCGCTCCTCAGTGTTCCCAGCTATACCAGGCGATTGCCATCCGGTTTTGAATTCCTCGCTGGCGCAGGGGAAATGGGACAGTTAATCGGACAGCATAACTGGTCCGACACTCCATTGGGGCCGATTGAGAAGTGGCCGCAGATTTTAAAGACCTCAGTCAGCCTGATTCTCAACTCGCAGCATCCCATGTGGCTTGGCTGGGGACCGGCGCAAACGTTTCTCTACAACGACGCATATATCTCGGTGCTGAGCCTGGCCAAGCATCCGGCGGCGCTGGGCCGTCCTGCTGCGGAAGTCTGGTCTGAGATTTGGGACTTCTGCGGGCCTCTGGCCGATAAAGTGTTCATGAAGGGCGAGGCCACTTTTGTAGATGACGTCCGCCTCTTCATGAACCGCGGCGATTTTTTGGAGGAGACTTATTATTCTTTTTCCTACAGCCCGATCCGCGACGAACTCGGCAACGTAAGGGGACTGTTGTGCCCGTCCAACGAAGTTACTCCCAAGGTAATCAACACACGGCGCTTGCGCACCTTGTCGGAACTGACGGCGAAGTCTTTGGTCGAGAAGTCCGTCAAAGGGGCCTGCGGGTCGGCTTTCGCCACGCTGGCCAAAAACGCCGACGATATTCCGTTTGCCATGTTGTATCTCATCGATCGCGAGGGAACTCACACTTTTCTGGAACAGACCTGCGGAATCGGCAGCGGCATCGAAGCACTAAGCCGGGAGCGAATTGCACTTTCAGAGGATGCTCCAGGGGCTTTCTCGAAAGCCCTCTTCGAGGTCGCCACGACCAGTCAATCGAGAACCGTTTCCGTCAAGAATCTTCAGGGACTGCCGGTGAGCCCGGCCAGACTGCGGGTTTCCGAAGCTCTGGTACTGCCGGTAAGTTCTCATGGTCAGCGGCCGGTGGGTGTGCTGATTGCCGGCGTTAATCCATCGCGAACCCTGGACGCCGAATACCGCACATTTTATGAACTGATCTCCAGCCAGATCGCGACTGGCATCGCCAATGCTCGATCCTACGAAGAAGAACGAAAACGCTCCGAATCGCTGGCCGAGTTGGATCGCGCCAAAACCGCGTTTTTCAGCAACGTGAGCCACGAGTTTCGAACTCCGCTGACTTTAATGTTGGGACCGTTGGAAGACCTGCTTGTGTCGGCAGACGTCCGTATGACGGTTGAGGACCGGGAGCGGTTGGCAGTCGTGCATCGCAACAGTTTGCGCTTGCTCAAGCTGGTGAACTCACTGCTCGACTTCTCGCGCATCGAAGCAGGACGGGTGGAGGCGGTCTTCCAGCCTACCGACATCGCGGGCCTGACCAGCGAATTAGCCAGTGCGTTTCGCTCGGCGATGGACCGTGCGGGGTTGCAGTTTGAGGTGCAGTGCGATCCCGTATCTGAACCGATCTATTTGGACCGCGATATGTGGGAGAAGATCGTGCTCAATCTTCTTTCCAATGCCTTCAAGTTTACCTTCGAGGGCAAAGTCTCCGTCTCATTGAAAGTGCTCGAGGACTCCGTCGAACTGCAGATCAGCGATACCGGGATTGGAGTTCGCGAAGAAGAGCTTCCAAGTTTGTTCCAGCGCTTCCATCGGGTGGAAGGCGCGCGCGGACGTACGCAGGAAGGCACCGGGATTGGGCTGGCGCTCGTGCATGAACTGGTAAAGATCCATCACGGCAACATTACCGTGACCAGCATAGAGGGGAAAGGCAGCACCTTTACTGTGTCCCTGCCCAAGGGAAAGGGGCATCTTCCGGAGGATCGCATTTGGGCGGCGCGGACCATGGCGTCCAGCGCCATTCGCGCAGACAGCTATGTGGAAGAAGCCGTGAGGTGGTTGCCCGAAGAATCCTTGGAAGATCTTGTTCCCCACGGCGACCGCGCGGGTTCGCTCACCTTCGACAGCATGGTTCCGGAAGCCTGGGAGCGTATCAGCGCCGGCGAATTGATCGTCATTGCGGACGACAATGCCGACATGCGCGATTACTTGCGGCGACTGTTGCGCGAACGGTATCGCGTGCATGCGGTTTCCAATGGCGAGGATGCGGTGAAGGCGGCCCGCGAACTAAACGCCGATCTCATTCTGACTGATGTGATGATGCCCGGGCTGGACGGCTTCGGAGTCTTGCGCGCGTTGCGAAGTAATCCGGAGACGCAGGCGAAGCCGGTTATTTTGCTGTCTGCACGGGCGGGAGAAGAGGCGCGTGTCGAGGGATTGCAGGCGGGCGCCGACGACTACCTTGTCAAACCGTTTGCGTCGCGCGAGTTGCTGGCGCGGGTAAGTTCCCATTTGAAAATGGCGCGCGTACGCGCAGAAGCCGCTGAATTGGAGCGCAGTTTGCGCGCCGAGGCCGAACTGGAACGCGGCCGGCTGCGGGAATCATTCACCCTGGCGCCCGCCGCCATGGCCCTGCTCAGCGGCCCAGAGCACCGCTTCAGCTTTGTGAACTCGGCATATCTTAAGATGGCGGGGCGGGATAGCAAGGATCAACTGATCGGCAGGACGGTGCGAGAGGCGCTGCCGGAATTGGAAGGACAAGGGATCGTCGAACTCCTCGATCAGGTGTATCAAACCGGAAAGCCGCTCGCCGGTACGGAGCGCGAGACCAGGCTGTACCGCCACGGCGCCGAAGAATTAACTTACCTCAGTTTCAGCTACCACCCCATGCGCAATGTGTCCGGCGACGTAGAAGGGATACTGGTGCATGTGGTGGAGGTCACCGAACAAGTAGTTGCGCGCACTCAACTCGAAACGCGGGTGAAAGAGCGCACGGCAGACCTGCAGGAAGCCGAACAGAGGCTGCGAACTTTGAATAACAGGCTTTTGCGGGCGCAGGACGAAGAACGGCGCCGGCTTGCGCGCGAGTTGCATGACAGCGCCGGGCAGGTGCTGGTGGCATTGTCGATGAACCTGGTTCCGCTCGAACAGGCCCTGGCCAAGCTGAATCCGGAATTAAACAAACTCGCCTCCAGCAGCGTCGAGCTAGTCGACGAACTGTCGAAGGAACTCCGCACCATGTCTCACTTGTTGCATCCCCCGCTGCTCGATGAGGCCGGGCTGAAATCTGCCTTGCGATGGTACGTGGAAGGCTTTGCTGAACGAAGCGGGATCAAAGTGGAGCTGTACCTGGATTCGAATTTGCCGAGACTACCGCAGGAAGTAGAAACAACGATCTTCCGAATCGTGCAGGAATCGTTGACCAATATTCACCGGCACTCCGGAAGCAAGACGGCGTCTTTGCGAGTCGAACATGGCGCGCAAAATACTCGAGTCGAAATTCGAGATGAGGGGAAAGGTATTTCACAATTTGATCCTGCGAAGAATATGCCGTCGCGGGCGGGGGTAGGAATTCAAGGCATGCAGGAACGAGTTCGCCAGCTGCAGGGTAAGTTTGAAATCACGTCAGGAGAGAAGGGCACCACAATCACGGTGGTGCTGCCCAACCGCGCAATCGGCGGGAGCGGCAAGACCCGCAGATAATTCACTGCAAGTGAAACAGATGATCGAGCAGGAAGAAAAATCCTGCGCCCACAAAGACCAGCAGTGCCATTTTCATTGCCGGTTCCTTATTCACCTCCGGAATCAGGTCAGAAGCCGCAACATAAATGGTGACGCCTGCGGCCAGCGGCAGTCCTGCGCCGACATGATGGCGGAACAGCGCCATGATCAAAACCCCTGCCAGGGTTGAACCGCCTAATACTACCGATGCGCCCCAAGCCGTGCCGCGGCTCCGGCCGCTCGCGAGCATCACCGAACTCACCGTGAAGCCCTCGGGAATCTTGTGCAGAAAAATCGCCAGAAAAATCAGCCATCCCAGCCAGTTGGATACTAGAAATCCAGAGGCGATGGCGATGCCGTCAAAAAACGTGTGAATGATGAGTCCCAGCAAGACAGAGTATCCCTTGTGAGAATGGATGAACTCGTCGTGGTGCGTCTCTTCGCCAAAATGGAAGTGGGGCGTGACTGTGTGCTCGAAGAAGTGAATGATGAGGTAACCCAGAAGCACAAGGAAGGCGGCGGAACGACCGCGCAATTCAATGCTCTCGGGAACCATCTCGACGAGCGCGGTGGCCAGCATGAATCCTGCGCCCAGGGCGACGAAGTAGCGAAGGTAGCGCCGCTCCCAATGCCGCTGCACAATGATCGCGCCACCGAAAACGTTGGCGGCGGCAGCCGTCAGGCCGAGCAGGATGCTGGTTGCGATGGGGTGCATGCGTTCGCGATCATAACAGTTCTCAGTTCTCAGTTCTCAGTTCTCAGTTCTCAGTTCTCAGTTCTCAGTTCTCAGTTCTCAGTTCTCAGTTCTCAGTTCTCAGTTCTCAGTTCTCAGTTCTCAGTTCTCAGTTCTCAGTTCTCAGAT
>DASSRO010000158.1:0-5256 GCA_035701745.1 Candidatus Sulfotelmatobacter sp.
TCGCAGATTACCGACACGCTGGGCGTCTACATGGGCTCGTCTTATGTCAACGATTTCGACTTCAACAACCGTTCCTATCGCGTTTACGTGCAGGCCGACAAGCAATTCCGCGCTACCGCGCAGGACATGAAGCGTTTCTACGTGCGCTCCGATAGCGGCGCCATGGTGCCGCTCGACAATCTCATCAGCATCACGCAGACTTCCACGCCGCAGGTCATCAGTCACTACAACCTGTTCCGCTCCGCCGAAATCGATGGCTCGCCCGCGCCCGGTTACAGCTCCGGCCAGGCTATCGCCGCCATGGAAAACTTAGCCCAAAAAATGCCGCAGGGCTTTTCTTACAGTTGGACCGGGCTCTCCCTAGAGGAATTGCAGGCCGGCGGAACCTCGCTCATTCTCTTTGGCTTGGGCACATTGGTGGTCTACCTCACACTTTCCGCGCAGTATGAGAGTTTCGTTCTGCCCTTCATCGTTTTGCTGGCCGTGCCGATGGCTCTTCTCGGCGCGCTGGGAGCGCAGTTCATTCGCGGCCTGCAGAACGATGTCTTCTGTCAGGTGGGACTGGTAATGCTGGTCGGCTTGTCGAGCAAGAACGCGATTCTAATCGTCGAATTTTCCGAGCAATTGCGCCAGCGAGGGATTCCGCTGATGGAAGCGGCGGTACAGGCAGCGACCATCCGTCTGCGTCCAATCCTGATGACGTCATTGGCGTTCATTCTTGGGGTCGTACCGCTCGTGTTTGCCACCGGCGCGGGCGAGAATGGCCGCCATTCCGTCGGTACTACTGTTTTCGGCGGAATGATCATGTCCACTTTTTTGAATCTGTTTTTTATCCCCGTTTTGTATTTGATTATTGAAGGATGGCGGGAACACGGCAAAGGAGCCGTTACCAGTCGCGCAGGGGCTACAATCTCACAAGACCGCAACGAGCCCGCCGTCTAACCTCTTAGGCCGCCGCTTCGGCGCTGGATCCATTCTTTCGGGCTCTGCTTTTCTGCACCGCTGCTCGTTTTTTCTTTCGCGCTTCCTTGCGCCGCATCTTGGCTATCCACTCCCGCGAGTACATTGTGCCTCGGCACTTGGGCGATCCGCAGTGGCACGGTGCCGGGTCGTCGTCGTCGTAGAGGTTATAGTCCCACACCAGTTCTTCGCCGGCCGCGATGTCGCGGATCGCGAATAACCACACGCGTCCCTTGATCTCGTCGACCTCGCAGTTGGGCGAGCAGGAATGGTTCAGATAGGCGCCGAGTCCGTGCCCGTCGATCACGGTTTTGCCGTCATCCAGCCCGTAAAGATACGTGCGCGACACGCCCTCGTATCGGCGGTCGGCCTCTTCGGCGGTGATGCGCTCCCCGTCATACTCCACCACGCGCGCCCCTTTGCGAATGGGCTTTGAAGTGTAAACACCGACGGAGTGAATGGGCGAAGGCCGAACCACAAGAGTCATAAAACTAATTTCGCACGGGCAAGCGGTTTTTGGGAATGTGGAAATTACGAAATTCTCTCAGTTCCGGCACGCACGGGTTAAGCGGTTCCATATTGCCCGATTAGCTGATCCAGTTTCTCAAGCAGAGCCCCATTCCCCCGCCGGGGATATTTTTCCAGCGCCTCACGATAATGCGGCAGATTGTAGAGGAATGAGTCCACCCGCTCCTTGTTCAACTCTTCCCAGTACGCCCCGTAGCCCGTTTTTCCCAGCCAATAAGCATTAAAGATCTGCTCAAACTGGTGACTTACTGGAACCGGCAGGTAGGGCTTGCCCAGATGCAGGGCCTCGGTCACCAGTGAAAACCCGGAATTGCCGGCGATGGCGCGGGCACTGACCAGATCGCTGAAGAATCCTTCGACCGAAGGCTTCTTGAAAGTTATGTTTCCTTCTTCATTCGTCCCTTCGCGGCCGAAACCATACGCGACAAAGCGGCAGCGCACCGAGCCTAGCAACCTGGCCAGCGCAGGCGCCGGTGAGGTTACATACACCAGCACATGTTCGCCGTGCGTCGGCCTGGCATCGAGAATTTCCTGGCGCAGCAGTGGCGGAAACAGAAATGTATTCCGCTTGCGAATCGGCGCGGTGAAAAAAGAAATCACCAGGTAGGCATTGGCGTGCGGCGTCATCATGCGCGTCACCAACTTGGCCGCAGCCGCGTCACCGCGATACTTTTTCGGATACGTCACCGCGGCGTTCGTCAGGCAGTGTTGGTTATCGATCGATATCACCGGCAGCCGCTTCTTGTGGCCGATGTGGCAGGTGAGCGGCTCGAAGTCGGTGATGATCAGGTTAATCTTCCATTCCTCGACCAGGTCTTTCAACTGAGACAAACTCTTGGCCGCTTGCGGAACCGTCATCAGGTTTTTCGCGATCGTGCGCTTGTACCGCACGCGATTGTTGACGTAAGCGAAGCGGAAGCCGTAAATCTCAGTCACATCGAAGTGCGGCTTCAGATTCTGCAGACCACGGTCAAAAGAAGCGACGTGAACATTGTGTCCCTGCGCGACGAGGTGGCTGAGTACTTCCTTTGCGCGGGTAGAGTGGCCCGCGCCCTCGCCGTTCACTCCATAGAGAATGTTTGCCATGTGAAATAGAAGGGTGAGTATAACCCGGCAGCGCCCGCGAGCCGCGCCTTCACCGCACGCGCAGCGAAAGCGCCGGGTCTGCCGCAGGTAGCAGAGGTGCCTCGCGCCCTCGCGCCGAAACCGGCTCTACCGACTCGATAAGGCCGCTCCTCACCAGCAACGCGTCATTGAAATTATTCACTGTCGGGCAGATGTGCCGCGGTAGAAGATAAAGCGGCTCGCCAACCTGCGGAGCAGTCCCACCCTCTTCGATTGCAAGCGGCAAGTGTTCTTCGCTCGGAGAAAGCGGCGTAACTTCTGGATGGCCAACCGCAACGCAGGTGGGAACCCCCGCGTCAGCCGAAACCGTCTTATGTCCCGCATCGCAGGTAACGATCCCCGCGTGTGGATGGCTTACTACCCGCGTTAACACCAGCGCCGCAGCGCGATACCCATATTCACGACGCAGTTGTTGCAGGCTGCTGGCATCGCAATATACAACCGTGCCCGGCGACACGCGATGCATGAAATCGCCGCCGCGCAGTCCTTCGTGGGCCAGCGAACTGGGAAACGTCGGAGTTCCCGATGTGATTACTTCCCGCACGGGCATACCGCAGCTCTTCAGTTCGGCCGCCAATTTCACTAACTGGTCGTAACCGCGATGCGCCGCATGCGTCAACTCAGGCTCCGGCAGGTTGCCATAATGCCCGTCGTAGTAGTGCAGGCCGCGAAACTCAAGGCCAGCCTCGATTGCAGCGCGGGCAACGGAAATAACGGTCTCGCTCCGTTCCTGGTCAATGCCGGTGCGATTCATCCCGGGGTTGATGTCGAGAAAAATTCCAATGTTCCCTTCGTTCCATTGCCGCACCTGTTCCAGGTTCTCGGCCAGCACGGAGATGTGCACCTTGGGAAACTGCCGTGCGATTTCCAGAACGCGCCGCGCATTCGCGCCCATCGTCGGATAGGCGAGCAGCACGTCAACCGCCCCGCCGCGGCATGCCACCAGTAATTCGAGCGTGGTCGCGCACTTGAAGTTACGCACGCCGCGTTCGACCAGCATCCGCAGTGTGTGTTCCAGTTTTGCCGTCTTGATGTGCACCCGCCAGCGATCGGCGTTCCCGTCCAACAACTCCAGTGTGCGTTCAATGTTGCCCGCCATCACCTCGGGATACAGCAATAGCGCCGGAGTCAACACATCGTCGATCGCCGACAGGGCGTAAGCCGGATCCCAACCATATTCGTGCAGCATGGACTTCTGCGCCATGGCGTCGATGATAGCGCGTAAACGTGGGAACCCCAAAGGAACTCATATGGAGACGACCGCCCTCGGTCGTCGGTTAGGTGAAAGTTCGACACTCGTGTGGGGTGCCCCAGCCTTGTCTCTCCGTTTTTTGGAGAGACAGGCTGGGGATTTTGACTTTGCACGAACTCAAAAAACAAACTTCAGCGACAGCTGCACCTGCCGAGGTGCGTAAGCAGCAGTAGGCTTCATGAAGTTCGAAGGCAGGGTGTAATAGCCAGGATAGGGCGCGATATTCGCCGTCACCGAATTGGTCACGAATGTAGTGGCGGTGTTCACCAGCCCGTTCGAAGTGATCGTGACCCGCTGGTTGTCACGGTTCAAAAGGTTGAAGGACTCAACCACGAAGTTTAATTTGTAGCGCTCCCCGAAGCGCACTGTCTTGGTCACTCGCAGGTCGGTCGTCGCATAGTCAGGCCCGGTGAAGGCGTTGCGGCTATACCCCGGCAAACGGTCGTTCAGATCATTCCCGTCCTGGTTGGGGTCTCCCGCAGAAGTCGCGTTGAACGGCCGTCCGCTACCGTAGTTGACCACGCTTGAAATTCTCCAGTCATTAAAGAGCAATCCCAGGAATTCCTGCCCGCGGTGAAACGGGTGGGGGGCGGCGGAAATAGCGGCCACCAGCCGCTGCCGCTGGTCCGTGACGCTCGGTCCGCGCTCTGCGCTGGGATTGTAGGAATTCTGCACGGTGGCGGGCTGTCCCGCGACCAGCGCGTCCTGCCCATCGTCAATAGCGTGCGCGTAGGTGTAAGAAAAACGCAGATACGTTCCCTGCGCGACCCGGCGATTGAGCGACAGCGTCGCTCCGTTGTAATAACTTGATGCCGCGCTCTGGAACTCATTGATCGCGCCGAGTTGCGCGATGGGCCGTCCCAAAGGATTGATGCAAGGCGGCCAAGGACACGTCAGCGACCGCGCGAACTGCCAGGTGGCAAAAGAATCCACCGTGTAGTACCCGCCCTGAAAAATGGAACCGGTGGAATCGAAAATCGGATAGGTTTCGGCCGCCGGCTGCGGCAGATTCACATCCAGCGCGCGGATCAGGTGCTCTCCCCTCACCGTCAGCAGCGAAAGCGCCACGGTAGTGCGATCCACCACCTCCTTTTCCAGCGTGAGATTGGCCTGCTGCACCCGCGGAGTAACGAAATTGCTGGCGAAAGCGGACACCCGGTTCGTCACGCCTTGCGTGAATCCCGCAGGCAGGACGCAGTTCGCCGCATTCAGCGGGCAATTCACCAGCGGATTGGGATAGCTGGGAAAAACCTGATGATCATAGTAGTTCGAATTATTCAGAAAGACGTGGGCGTCGGTAATGCCGTTCTCCGTCTGAATCACCGAGTTATAAATCTGCGGAATGCGCACGAAGAAAATTCCGTACCCGCCCCGCGCCACCAGCGGCCGCT
>DASSRO010000159.1:0-8165 GCA_035701745.1 Candidatus Sulfotelmatobacter sp.
CGCCAGTCGCCGAGCCACAAACTGAACTCTTTCATCCATGACCGAACACTCCTTCCACGGCATCCACTTTCCTCCCCGAAAGGGAAGAAAGTGTAACCTATGTGTCCGGTACGATCTGTCACCTATGTGTCGGGTCGGTCAATCACGGAAACCTGCAACCACTCGGCTCCCGTCCCCCTGGCGTTCTGGCAGACGCTCGGTCTTGCAACACATTTACCGCGCGTACACCAGTACATGGAATGTTCCGGGTAGCGGCGCAGGGCGCGGGTGGGGATGCTCTTTCGTAGGCGCTGGAGCTTTCCCGAACTCGGCAGTATCCACGAAGATGCGATCGGTCTTTGCATCGTAGGCCATGGTCTTGGCGCCGAATTCCGTCTTCACCTTGCCCGCCTCACTGTATTGGTCAGGGGAGTCTTCGTGAAAGATGTGAACCCAACCATCGCGGGTCGAGACGAAGATCAATCCCGATTTCGCATCGTATACTTCCGCATCGGCGCCATCGCTAATGGGGAAGGACTTGATCACCTTGCCGTCGTCGGCATTCATCACCACCATCATCGCGGGCTCGCGTCCGGCAACGAACAACCGCCGATGCTCACGATCCATAGCGATCGGTGCTGGACCTCCGCCGGGCGCGATGGGCCAACGCGATTTCACTTTCAGGCTATTGGAATCAATTGCCAGAACTTCGCTCTTATCTTCCAGGTTGTTGTAAATCGTGCCTTGGCCGTCGGCCACTGCGAACTCGGGTCCTCCGCCCAAATCAACCGTGCCCACAACATTTCCCGTAGCCGGATCTATAGCAGTCGCGTTTTTGCTGTCGCCGTTGAACGTGAAGATGTGCTTCGAGGCGGGATCGTAGATGATGCAATCGGCGTCGGGCGCAGCCTTGGCCTCGCCTGTCACCTGCAGCGTCTTCAGATCGAAGATGATGGCCTTGCCCTGCGCGCCGTCACTGATGAAGCCGCGCCCCACTTCGGGCACAACGGCCACGCCGTGGCTAGCCTTCAGCCCGGAAATCTTTCCTTCTTCTTTTCCGGTGTCAGCATTTACCACCAGCACCTCACTGCCGTGCGACAAGTACAGGCGGTGCGAGTCGGGATCGAACGTCATGTAATCGAAATACTCCCGGTTGCCCGGCGCGGCGCCGAATTTATAGGTATTCGCCAAGTGGTACTCGGCGTTGGTGGCGGCGAATGCCATTACGCTGAACATCGCGGCCGCGATCATCATCATCATCCGCTTGCGGACAATCGTCTTCATAAGATCTCTCTCTCCTTGCTGAAATTGGACCTCGTTGTCGCGAACCCGGAAACATTCGTCTTCGGAAACCCTCCCCTGCTCGGCGGGGGAACGAAACACTCCTCAACGTTCGACCAGAATAGTAACCGCCATACATGAATAGAACCTGAAGAAGATTTTCAAGGCGACCGAAAGGCCGTTTACCGGAGCGCCTGCGGCAACAGCGTCTCTGACTCGGAGCCCGGAGCTACGGGGATGGGAAGTTTAACCACGATTGTGGCGCCACCGCTGTTGGACTGAATATCGATTTCCCCTTTGAAATGACGGATGCGTTCCCGCATCCCGGTAATACCGACGCCGGAGCGTTGTGCCCGGATGGCACTAAGTTTCTCGGCGGAGATACCCTTCCCTTCGTCCTGAATCTCGAGCAATATACTTCCTCCAGTTCGGGAAAGGTGGATCCTCGCCGTCTTGCTGCCGGAGTGGCGATGGATGTTGGTCAGAGATTCCTGGACGATGCGGAAGATCGCCAGTTCCAAGTCGGCGGGCAGCCTGCCGAAGTCTTCGGAAATATCCAGCTCGATGGTTAAGCTGCCTCGTTCCATCAAGCCCTGCATATACCACTGAATAGCCTGGGGCAAACCATTTTCGTCCAGGAGCGGCGGATGTAAGAGGTACGAGGTGGTGCGAATCTCCTTGTTGAGTTGTTGCACCAGATTTTGCGTGTCGTCCAGGGTTTCGGCCAGCAGGGGATTTTTCTTCGCCTGTTGTGTCATGCTTGCGAGATTCATACCCAGGGCGGCTACCAGTTGACCGGCACTGTCGTGTAACTCGCGCGCAATATGTCGCCGCTCATCATCTTGGGTTCTGAGCAACCGGTTCGATAGCTCCCGAAGTTGTTCCGACTGCTGGAGGATTTCGGCGTTGCGACGCTCCAATTCCTCGGTTCGGTCGCGTACCTCCAGTTCCAGTCTGCTGGAAAGAGTACGCAACCGCTCCTCGCTTTCACGGAGTGCCTTGTCGCTCGCCTTCTGTTGAGTGATGTCATTGTTGGTTTCAAGGACGCTCTTCCACTTCCCGCCCTCATCCCTGTCTAGCGCCCAACGGCTGGCAACGACAATTTGCGAGCCGTCCTTGCGTCGGTGAACGAGCTCGCCGGACCAGCGACTATGCCGGCGAAGGGATTCAATAATTTGCTCCAGCGGTTCTGGGAAGACTGTTTGCAACAAGTCGTGACTGACTTCGCCCATCGCTTCTTCGCGGCTGTAACCATAGAGTTCGATGGCGCTTTGGTTCCAGTAGGTGACCCGGTCCTTCTCGTCGCGAACCAAGATTGCGTCGTTGCTCAAGTCGAGCAGGCGGGCGCGTTCCGCCAGTGCGCTCTCGATTCGTTGTTGATTGGTGATATCGCGCGCCACTTTCGACGCCCCGATAATGCGGCCCGAGCTATCCTTCACCGGCGAAATCGTCAGCGAAAGCGCGATTAAACTCCCGTCTTTGCGGCGGCGCAGCGTCTCGAAATGATCAATGCGTTGGCCCCGCTTCAGGCGCTCGATTATCTCTGCCTCTTCTCCCCAGCGATCCTTTGGAACTATAAGAGTGATGTGCCGGCCTACTGCTTCGTCGCGTGTGTAACCGAACAACCGCTCGGCGCCGTTATTCCAACTACTGATGATGCCGTCCAGAGTCTTGCTGATGATCGCGTCGTCGGAGGAGTCCACGATCGCGGCGAGTAATCCGCTGGCACGTTCTCGCTTTTCTCTCTCTTTTTCCTCGGTTACCTGGCTGGTGACTTCCACCGCGTGTACCAGGATCCCATCGACCTTCCCCTCAAGGTTGCGTACGGGCTGGTACACGAAATTGAAATATGCCTCCTCCTCCTGACCGGAAGCGGCTCGATTCAAGACCGCTTTCGCGCCGGCAGCAACGTAGGGAACTCCGGTCCGGTATGCGGTATTCAACGGTTCAAAGAAGGGTTGTCCCTCCAACTCCGGCAGGCTTTCGCGCAGCGTCTTGCCGATGAACTCTTCCGCTCGTTGGCGGCCCGCCACCCGTATGTACTCCGGATTGACGAACGTCCATCGCAACTCCGGACCGGAAAGCAATCCGATTGCGGCCGGCGCCTGCATTAGTAATTCACGCATTCGATCGCTTTCCAGTTGGGCATCCCTTAGCAATTTGCCTTCTCGTTCCGGTGTGCTGACCTTCGCGGCGGCGACCGATGGATTGGTGGAGAGATCAGAAGGTACGTCGACGCGCCCTTCTGCGAAATTCTTCGCGAAACTTTCGATGGTTCGTACCAGATCGTGCGGGATCTTCGACTTTTCTACAAACGCCTTCCCTCCGGCCTCAGCCGCAGCTTTCTGCATTAGGAGGGGATCGTTTTGGCTGACGACGATGATTGCAGTTTCAGGCAGTTCCCGGAGGATAATTCGCGTGGCGGCAATGCCATCCATGTGAGGCATGGAAACATCCATGACCACGACGTCTGGCCGCAGCTGTTTCACTTTTTCAATCGCTTCAACCCCGTCGCGTGCCTCCCCGCAAATCGACCAGCCGGGGTGTTTCGATAATAGGAGGCCAATGCTCTTCCGCACGGCTGAATGGTCGTCGACTATAAAGATGCGCAGGGAACCCATGATCTCAGTGAATCCAAAGTAGAAAAGAGCTATTACCTGCCGCTATGCATCGCTATGGATGATACGGACAGGAGTCTCGGGCCCTCGGAGATTATAAAGGGCCTCCTCTGTAATCTTCCGTACACTATTTACCCGATTGCGGATGGCCGACTTGATGAATCCAGCATTCCCTATCTTGGCAGCGTAACAGTACACTTTGGGGCGGCGGTTTGAGCTCTACTCTGTCCGTTCGGATTGCCGGGGAAGCAAGAAGGAAAATGGGTTAGCCAGCAACTCCCGGCCCACCTCGCGCAAAAAGCGCCGCGATTGTGCCTCGCCAATATGACGCGCGCGCACCGCCAGCAGAAAGCTCAACACGAACGACGTGACGATATTCAATATTCCGACCAACGCAATTCCCGAAAACGCGAGCACGGCGTCGCGCCAGCCCAGCTGTCCGTAAAGCCGCGAAGCGTCGAGGGCATAACCCAGACTGGCGGCGGCCAGCGTGACGTGCCGCACCTCCATCGGGATTCCAAAGAGTTCGAACAAAATAGGCACACCGCCGAGCAAAAATCCCAGCACGATGTAACCAACCGAACCGGGCGCGTGGTGCCGAACCCACTCAGCCAGTTTCTCTGCCCGCCGCGTTCCCAGCCGGGCGCGAATCCGAAGGCTGTTGGAGATTGCGGTACCCATCCGATGGAGCGCCAGGTAATTCGCCGTCCAACCCGTCGCCAACGATGAAAGCCAGAGAAAAATGCCGGTTACGATCGCGTAGGGAATTGTCATGGAGGTGAGCGGAAAGAGCATGTGAATGCCGTGTTCCGCCGCTGCTGGCGGCAAAAACGGATGCCCGCGCACAACCTTGAACAATCTGTCGATCGCGATCGAGGCCGGAACGGCGCCAATCAGATTGCTGATCGTTACGATGAACTGTGTTTTGGAAATTGCCTGCAAGCTCGCCATGTGATCCTTCGCCGGATCCTCCATCGCGTCCACCAAGGTTGCCGCAGTCACTGCCGGCATTTTCGAAGCCAGCAGGAACCCTCCGGCCTGCATCAGCAGGAAGCTGAAAACATAATTCAGAGAATGGGCGATCGCCAAAAGCAGGGGAGCATGAATCGTTTGTGCCAGCGAATACTTAAACAGCGCCGTGAACGAAGTGATAACGCCCGCCAGCACTGCGCCCGCGCCCATCACGCCCCATTGCTCGCTATTCTTGGCGATATAGTGCTTGCCGGCCCGCCCTGTTCTCTCCACTACACTGCGGGCCAGGCGGCGTGTGCTGGCGCTCATGACGCTGCGGATGCGGCGTTGCGAGGCAAATCCGTGTACCACGGCGACCGCGAGTTTGCGCGCGTCGGAATCACGACGCTGTAAGGTGATCACCTGCTGAATTCGTCCCAAAAGCGACCGCAGAAGGCGCACACGAAAGATGAGATTGGCGGAAGATCCGCGATCCGCCAACTGCTGGTTTACCGTTTGTAACTGGTCTTCGCAGGCGGTTCGCTGATGTTCCCACTGCGAAAAGTCTTCCGGATGCCTGACCACATGCTCGACCATCGACGGCAGGTGAAAAAAAGGCGACTTGGTAATGTCTTCATCGTCGGCAAAAACGATCAAATCTCGTGACAGCGCAACATTGGCCGCTCGCAGGGCGAGAATCTTGCATGAAGCCAGAATAGAAAAAGTAGACGGCCGAAACGTGTCAGCCCATGCCTGCACCAGCGCATCCGGCAGCGAACTCACCCATCGCGCGTCCGATTCGTTGAGGTTCAGCGAATCCATTAAAACGTACAGGTCGCCCTCCACTTCATCGACGGGCAACAAATGCCGCACGGCTCGCGCCAGCAGTTCGCGCACTAGAAACGCTTCATCGGGCAGTCCCGCCTCAGAAATGACGCGCACGTAAGAATGGTGCGACCAGAAATCTTGAAGCGTCGCGCGAATGGAATCGCGGCTGGGATGGTTCTCGATCGCCTGCGTCACTTCCAACAGAGTTTCGGTCCTCCATCGAGGAGGTACATCCAGGATTTTTCGCAACAGGCCGTACACGCGAGTGGCGCGCTCCCGCGTCGACAACGACTCCAGGTTTGAGAGATTGTCGATGGTAAGGGGCATACTTGCTTCCACCTCTCCCAAAACACAGAATACTGCTGTTTAAGATAATTAATGTCCGATGAGAATCAGACTAAAGTTGGATAATACGTGCCTTGGTGCAGCAGAGCATCTACGCCTTCGACCACGCAATTGATATTGCCCTTGTCGCACGCCCCGCGGATTCCGATCTTTTTGGCTTGGTCTTCCAACTGAGGGGACATGTGGAGAGTCACCATCAGAATCGGTGTCTCCGGCAACCGCTTTCTGATTTCTCTTGCCGCGTCCAGGCCATTCATCTTCGGCATTTGGAAATCGAGCACGATCACATCGGGCGCCGCTTGTTGCGCCCGTTCGATCGCCTCCTGGCCATTCGACGCTTCACTGCACACCTTCCAGCTATCCTGCTGTTCCAACAAGGTGCGCAGGCAACGGCGCATCAACTGGCTATCGTCCACCAGCAAGATGCGGACCGGCGTGGTTTCCCGATCTTGGGTGCAAACAACCATACTTCAAGCTAAGAGCTGGCCACACCTATGTCTATACACCGCATCGCGTAGACCACGGCACCGGAGGGGGCCTTCATCCATTCTCCTAGCGGTTTTCGGGTACATGCCGCGCGAAAAGGTGAGCGGAGTCAATGACCTGTGAAGAATTCCGTCATATCGGGGGCCGTGCCGGCCAGTCCAGGAAAGCTGTTCACGCCGGAGCTCGCAAGAACCAACCGCAACACACTTTGATGCTGGTAGAGGGTTTTCGATTGAAATCCGCCCTTTGCCGCGGAACTCACGATGACTGTCGCCACTTGGCCTCCGCCATATTGCACATCCGACTGATTTCCCTCATCGAAAGTGATGATCAGCAAGCCGCTGCTCTGAAACGACGAATTCGCGATCAACGGCGCAATGTTCGCCTGCAGCCACGCATCCGCTTGCGCGAGTGTGCCGTTGTGCGCGTCATCATTCACGTTCGGCACAACAAATGAATACTGCGGCAGCGCATTATTTGCCAGGTCGGTCGCGAATTGCGTAAACGGAACAATGTTGGCCGCTTGAGAGCTGCTGTTCTGCACATCCGAGAGATAGGAGAACGGATCGTGATGCCGCAAGTAGGTGCCACTGTCGTCGCCCAAGTATCCGGTGGAAGGCAGCGCCTCTTCATATGCCTTCCAGGTCTTGCCCGCCTTCGACAACTCGCGCACCACGTTGTCGTCGCCGATGGTGCCGGAAAAACTGTCGTTCAAGGTCTCAATCAGGCCCGTCGTGAGGACCAGGTAATTCGGCAGCGAGGGATGCGCGTTGGCGAAATACTGCGTCGCCAAACCGTACTTCGACGCCAGGCCGTTCAAGTACGGCATCGAAGAATTCCCGATCACTTCGGAGTAGCTGTGATTCTCTTCTACGACGAGAACGACATGGCTGAACGCAGGCTGACCCGCCGGCACGGGCGTTTGAAGGATAGGGTTTCCGTTCCCGCCGCATGCCAGTTCCGCCGCCCCAAAACAACACAAGAGCGCCAGTGCCAGCCAATTCCTGGACTTAAAAAAAGTTTTGCAATGCTGTGGCATAAGCTCCTTAGGTTATTTTTAGATGTCGGGAGCGGCTCAAGTGTTTGCGCGTAAAACTCAAGCCAAGTCATTGGTTTGCATGCGGCTTGTCCTGCGACTGCGCGAGATCGAGCCCGAACTGGGGATGTTGGTAGGTCCCGCTGATGTGGACTGGAACGATCTCGCCTTTCTTTTTTTTCTTAAAGAGTGGGTCCATCACTTTCAGGAAAAAGGACTTCATTCCAGTCGTGGTCTTTGAAATCTTGGTGTCTACCTTCATCAGCCCGTGCAAATCGATTTTCTGGTTCAAAAGATTGAAGGTGCCATGCATGTTCGCCGCCGCGCCCGGGATATTGAAGGACAGGTTGGAAAATTTCGCGATTCCTTCCGTCAGCACGACTTGTCCCTTCAGATTGGTAAGTACAGTTTCGGCGTCTTCCATTTTGTCGCCGCGGGCGCCTGCACTCAATTGGTTCACGTTCTTCTGCGTCTCCGCTTTGGCGAAGGTGCCGTCGTCGATGCCAAATGCGCCGTCCAGCTTAATCTTTTGCAGAAAACGTTCGTCCCCGGGGGGAATCTCAACCTTTGCTTTCAGAGTTATCGGTCCCGACATCGGGGGGCGCGGTTCGCTCACAAATAGTCTGAGAATGTCTTCGATT
>DASSRO010000160.1:0-4456 GCA_035701745.1 Candidatus Sulfotelmatobacter sp.
ACGTGGCCGAGAATGTCGAGCCCGACCAGGTCGATGGTGCGGAAGGTGGCGGACTTGGGCCATCCCACGGCCTGTCCGGTGAGAGCGTCGACTTCCTCGATGGTTAGGCCCATTTCCTGCATCAGGCGCATGACGTTGAGCACGGAGAAAGTTCCGATGCGGTTGCCGATGAAGTTGGGCGTGTCTTTGGCAATGACTACGCCCTTGCCAAGGCGCACGTCGCAAAAGTGGGCAATGGCGTCGATGGCGGCGCGATCGGATTCGGGCGTGGGAATGATTTCGAGCAGGCGCATGTAGCGCGGCGGATTGAAGAAATGGGTGCCGAACCATGCCCAACGGAATTCGTCGGAGAATCCTTCGGCGATCTTGCCTACAGGCAGGCCGCTGGTGTTGGTGGTGATGATGGTGCCGGGCTTGCGGACGGCCTCGACTTTGCGCAACAGAGCGCGCTTGATGTCAAGATTCTCGACGACGGCCTCGATGATCCAGTCGACGTCGGCGAGCTTCTTGATGTCGTCTTCGAAATTGCCGACAGTCACGAATTTGGCGAGCGTGGGCTCCATGAAGGCGGCAGGCTTGGATTTCCTGGCGGCGTCGAGCCCGGCGGCGGCGATTTTGTTACGCGCCGGCCCGTCGGCGTCGGGAGGAACAATATCGAACAGGTAACTGGGAACGCCCGCATTGGCAAAATGCGCGGCGATGCGGGCGCCCATCGTTCCGGCGCCCAGGATGGCGACTTTATTGATGCGCTTCATAATCAGGCCTCGGGGATGAAAGTCTTGACCAACATAAAATTCCGAAACACCCTCGACTGCGCTCAGGGCAGACGACGGGCAAAGGGTACGAAGAGGAATTCGAGTGACTGCTGAACTGGCAATGGTAATCGCATTGGGGAGAAATTATCCAGCGCCGCAATCACAGATCAGGATGGGCATCGAGGTATTCCATCGCCTGGCGAGCCATCTGCTTCTCGCCCCCGTAGGCCAATTGTTTAGCGGCATCGTGGAGAAGAACCCATTTAGCGCGAGCGACTTCAATCCGCATCTCGGGGCTGATCTTGTCGATCTCCCCGGATTCGTAGCGCAGTAGGTAGAAGCTGACAATCTTAAAGACGCGCTCGCCGTCTCCCCATGAGCGCACGTAGACGTATTTACTGTCACCAAGTTTGGTGATGGGAACAGCGGTGATGCCGGTCTCTTCGCGTACTTCCCTTAGGGCGGCGTCGAGCGGCTTTTCGCCCGGATCGATCAGGCCCTTGGGTAAGCACAAAACTGCCTTGGGCTTTGAGCGGGAGGTGGGTTTGGCTGGTTCCTCAGCGGAAACATGGGCTAGCGGGAGTTCGATGACGGCTACCCACCACGCGTCCTCCTGCCAGCGCAGGACGATGCCCCCGGCTGAAAACTCGCGAATCATACTGTCCGCAAGTTAGCAGGAATACAGGGAATCCGTCACCTGCTCCGGATTCCAAAGTAACCGGTTACTGTATCGTCTGGGCTCCCTATCGTAATAATCGGTAGCACAATCGTGCCCTTACGAGCATCTAAGTATTGTGTCATGTTAGTAGAAGTGGCATTAGGCAATAGGTGATCGCGCCGGAAACGTGGGGTTTGCGGTGAACAGCCTGGGGAAGATTATTCGGTCGGTCCAAGCTTTTGGGCGGGAACTCTCCCGCCAGGCATCCCCAATCCTGCCTACGCGAGCCCCGTCAATTGGTCTAGCCCTCGGCGGAGGGTTTGCGCGAGGCATAGCTCACGTTGGCGTTCTGAAGGTTCTCGAACAAGAAGGTATTCCGGTGAGGGTGGTAGCCGGGACCAGTGTGGGAGCGCTGATTGGCGCGGCCTACTGCAGTGGCGTTAGCCTGCAGGAACTGGAAGATATGGCGGCCAGCGTACGCTTCACCAGCTTCGCGCGCTGGACGCTTTCACGTTGCGGCTTCGCTTCCAACGACCGCATGATTTCCTTTCTGACACGAATTTTGAAGGTGAAGACTTTTGAGGAGTTGCGCATTCCTCTAGGCGTGACGGCAACGGACTTTAATACGGGTGAAGCGGTGGTGTTTCATTCGGGATCGATTATCGATCCCGTGCGCGCCAGTTGCGCCTATCCCGGGATGTTTCTTCCGGTGCAGATTCGCGGCCGCTATCTGGTGGATGGTATGTTGTCGCACCCCGTGCCGACGCGCCCGGTGCGCGAGATGGGCGCAGATCGCGTGCTGGCGGTGCACTTGAAAGGCACATGGGGACATGGTGGAGCGCCCCGGCATTTGTTCGACGTGATCGGGCAATCGTTCGCGATCGCGCAAGATGCGATGTCGAGCCTGTGGCGGGGCGCGGCTGACCTGGTCATCGAGCCAGATGTTGCGGGATTTGCTTACGACGATTTCAAGCGCGCGAAAGACCTGATTCGCGTGGGCGAAGTGGCCATGCAGCAGGCGCTGCCGGAAGTGCGCAAGTGGCTGGCGACGCCCGAGGAACTTGCTGTGAATGTGCGGTCGACATCTGTGGCGGGGCCTGCCCCCATGCCGGCAGACTAGTTAGCAGTCGTGCGGTGCACATCATTCGGCAAATGCCGACACTGACCACGTGGGTAGTCTGACCAGTTACTCCACACCTACTTTTTCTGCTTCTTCCTGAATCCTTTTCCAAGCTTTTTCTACGTGGCGCGCCTTCGTGTGGGTTTGGCCCACGCTGAGGCGGAGCGTCAGCTTGCCGTGCAGTTTGGTGTGGGTGAGGAACAGGTCGCCGCTGCGATTCAGGCGATCGAGAATCGTCTGATTCGCGGCATCTCCGCCTTTATGGCGAAAGCAGATTAAGTTTAGAGGCGCCGGGGCGGCTAATTCGAAGCGATCAGCTCCGCGCACCCATTCGGCGAACTGCTGCGCCAGTTGAACATGCTGGCGAATGTGATGCTGCAGGCCTTCGACGCCGTAATGCCGAATCACAAACCACAACTTTAGCGAGCGAAAACGGCGTCCGAGTTGGATGTGCCAGTCGCGGTAGTCGATGACCGCGCCTGACTCCGTGGCTTGATTGCGAAGATATTCGGGCAGAATCGTCAGAGTCTGGATTAGCGCCCTGCGGTCGGCCACCCAGAAGCAGCTGCAATCGAAGTTAGTGAACATCCATTTGTGCGGATTGAAGTTGTAGCTGTCGGCGAGTTCGACTCCATTCTGCAAGTGGCGGAACTCGGGGCAAAGCATGGCCGTTCCCGACATGGCGGCGTCCACATGCAGCCAGAGATTGTGCTGGCGGCAGACTTCGCCAATAGCCGCGACCGGATCCATCGCGTTGGAAGAAGTTGTGCCGATTGTGGCGCACACGATAAATGGAGTGAGGCCGGCGCGCTTGTCGGCGTCGATTTGGCGGGCCAGCGCGTCGGGGCGCATGGCGAGATTCTGGTCAACTTCGATGAGACGCAGATTTTCCACGCCGATGCCGGCAATCATCGCCGCTTTTTCGAGTGAAGAGTGAGTTTGGGTGGAAGCGTAAGCGATCAGGCGGCCATCGCATCCTTTCTTGTTGCTGACGTAGTTGGTGGCGCGCTCGCGCGCGGCCAGCAGAGCGCAGAGCGCGGCACTCGATGCTGCGTCCTGAATGACGCCGCCGCCGGTCTTCGAGGAGAGGAATTTTTCCGGGAGGCCAAGCATGCCGACCAGCCAGTCCATGACGTGAGTTTCGAGTTCGGTGCAGGCGGGGCTGGTCGACCAGAGCATGCCCTGAACGCCCAGGCCGGAAGATAGAAGGTCGCCGAGAATTCCGGGGCCGGAGGCGTTGCAAGGAAAATAAGCGAAAAAATTTGGCGACTGCCAGTGCGTGACGCCGGGCAGGATGATGCGCTCGACATCTTTGAGCAGAGCGTCGAATGACTCGCCGCTCGCGGGAGGATTGGCGGGAAGAGCGGCGCGAACCTCTCCCGGCTTTACCTGCGAAAGCACGGGGAAGGACTCGACGCGGGCCTGGTAGTCGGCAATCCAATCGACTATGGCATGGCCGTGCCGGCGGAATTCTTCGGGCGTCATGTGAAAGGATTTTTCGATGGGCATTGTTCTCCATGTCCTGCAAACCGCAGCTAAGGTGACACGCTCTCGCGACGGATGTTTCGAATGTCGGTTTGTTCGCGAAGAGTGGCCTCAACAATCGCGAGGACATGTTCGGTCTCGGCGATCCGGTTCCGGACCCGAAGGATGTCCCAAATCGAACGCTTCTTCTCAACCATAATCCGCCACTCGCCGTCGTTTTTCCCAACGGCACCCTCCTTCAGAAATCCGCCGACTCCCAAGAAGTAGCCTTGAGAACCCTGTTGAGCTAACATCTCCCAACCCCAGTCCTCCTGATAGGGCGCACCAACAGTGAATCCCCTCTTTGCAAGTTCCTGCCTGAGCCATTCGGCGACATCTTTTCCGAAGCAACATGGATTGATAAAGTGCTTCCCGACCTCCGACACGTTGAATCGACTC
>DASSRO010000161.1:0-31127 GCA_035701745.1 Candidatus Sulfotelmatobacter sp.
GCATCTCGACGCCCAGGCGATTTCTCCCGCGACGAACGGGGCAGAGATGAAGCGAGTTTTTGGTGGCCCAATCCCAGAACAGGGGCTGGGGGAAGAAGCTCTAAACGGCCTGGGTGATGTGATGCGCTTCTCTCGTGCGCAAAACGCTCGCTTCTTTGGATATGTGCTGGGGTCTGGAGATCCAGTGGGAGCACTTGCTGACGTGCTGGCCAGCGTGCTGAACCAGAATGTGACGGCATGGCGCTCGGGTCCGGCAGCTGTGACCATCGAGCAAACAGTGGTGGGCTGGCTGGCAGGAGCGATCGGCTGTTCCGGATTTCACGGCCATCTTACCGGCGGAGGTTCGTCTGCCAATTTGATGGGCTTGGCCATGGCACGAGAAACCAAAACACCAGCTAATGAAAAAGGGGTGGGCTCGGGTGGAGTTGTTTACGCCTCCGACCAAATTCACATGTCCATTCCGAAGAGTGTGGCTTTGCTCGGAATCGGACGTGACAATCTGCAGCTGATTCCGACCGACGAATCATTTCGAATGATCCCCAAAGAACTCGACGCGCGCATTCGTGCGGACAAATCAGCCGGGAGAGTACCCGTAGCCGTGGTTGCGTCAGCCGGCACGGTCAATTCAGGTGCAGTGGATCCGCTTCGCGAGATCGCAGAGATCGCTCATCGCCACGGAGCATGGTTCCATGTAGACGGCGCTTATGGTGCGATGGCGGCGATGTCCGCCCCGCGAAAATTCGATGGTCTGGATCTCGCCGACTCGATTTCTCTGGACCCGCACAAGTGGCTCTACCAGCCACTGGACTGCGGCTGCCTGTTGTATCGCTCCGCGGAGGTTGCACAAAGGACCTTCGCGCACAGTGGCGACTATGCGCGCTCACTCAGTGCAGACCCGGTAGAAGGGTTCGCTTTTTTCGAAGAGTCGCTGGAGTTGTCGCGAAGATTCCGCGCGTTAAAGCTATGGCTCTCGTTGCGCTATCACGGTTTCGGAGCATTTCGCCAATCAATCGAGCTCGACTTGGCCCATGCCCAGCGGCTTGCCGAAGCAATCAGGAACGAGCCTCAACTCGAACTCCTGGCGCCGGTAGAACTGAGCGCAGTATGCTTCCGGCACAAAGGGGCGCGCAGATTGGAGGACGAGGAACTGAACCGCTTCAATCAGGCATTGTTGAAGCGCATGGTTCAGCGAGGCCGGGTTTATCTCTCCAATGCCTCGCTCCTGGGCAGGTTCTGTCTTCGAGCCTGCATTGTGAATCACCGCACGAAGGATGCGGATGTGGACAGCATCATTCCAGAAGTGCTGGCGGCTGCAAAGGACATTGGTTAAGTCCCTTGCGCGCAGCCTGCCTCATTTCAAATTGACCGATTCCTTCAACGGTAAGTCCTGGGACGACCCTCCAACCATGAATCCGTACTCTCCCGGAATCAATTCCCATGCTTTCTTTTCCACATTAAAGATGGAGAGAAACTTCTGGTCCACTTCGATCTCAACCTCTTTGCTCTCCCCTGCATTCAGTGCGACCTTGTTCCAGCCGACCAAGCGCTTTGGCGGCTCTGCGGCAGCAGCCGGCAGGGAAGCATAGACTTCCGCAACTTCGGCCCCAGCGCGGTTTCCGGTGTTCGTGACCGTGAAACTTGCACGAGGATTTTGCCCGGACGTTACTTTCAAATTTGAATATGAATACGTCGTATAGGAAAGGCCGTAGCCGAAGGGGAACAACACCGGCTTGTTCTCGGCGTCGTACCATTTGTAGCCGACCTTGACTCCTTCGTTGTAAGTCACCTGAAATACCGGCAAGCCTGCAGCGATTCGTCTCCAGCCTTGGCTGTCGGCATCGCGAGTGGCCTTCGGAGGTTTGACGATCGTGGGATGAGGCAAGTCCGCTTCGCTCTTAGGGAACGTGATAGGCAATTTGGCGCTCGGATTTACATCTCCAAAGATAACGCTGGCCACCGCTTCTGCTCCGCGACTGCCCGCAAACCACGCCTCCAGAATTCCGGCGACCTGATCTGCCCACGGCATCGTGACCGGACTGCCCGACTCGATCACGACCACTGTATGGGGATTGGCAGCCGCGACCTTGGCGATCAGATCATCCTGATTTTCGGGAAGTGACAGGCTGTCCAGGTCCATCCCTTCGCTTTCCCATTGGTACGCGAAGATGATGGCGACGTCGGAATTCCTGGCCAGTGCCGCGGCTGCGGCGGGATCTGCCCCGGAATCAAATTGAACCGTCGCCCCCGGAGCCTTCGCGCGAATCGCCCTTAGCGGAGACGTAGGGAACCAAATCTTGTCCTGCCAATGAGTCTGACCTTTGCCCGGAGGCATGATCGCATTTCCGCCGGGAGGGTCTACCTGGGCCGAACCGCCCCCGGAAATCATTCCCACATCCGCGTGCGGGCCGATCACAGCAATGCTGTGAATCTTCGAAGCCTCGAGCGGAAGCACCGCGTGATCATTCTTCAGCAACACGGTGCTCTGCTCGGCGATTTTCTGCGCCGCATCGAGCCCGCCCACCACATCGACCACACTTTTCTGCGCCGGATCGTCAACCACACCCGTGGCAAACATGGACCGCAGAATGCGATGAACGTGATCGTCCACTTCCGCCGCCGGTACTTTTCCCGACTCCACCGCCTTCTTCAAATCGTCCCCGAAAAAGATCCATCCCGGTTCCTCATGATCGAGCCCGGCGGCCGAGGCCTTTTCCATGCTGTGCGTTCCTTGCCAGTCGGAGAGCACAAAGCCCTTGAAATTCCATTCTTTCTTAAGCAGATCGGTGAGCAGATATTTGTTTTCGCAGGCGTAATCGCCATGGAACCGATTGTAGGAGCACATCACCGCGGCGATATCGGAGTCCTGCAAGGCGATCTCGAAGGCAAGCAGATCGCTCTCGCGAGCCGCCCGGAGGTCGATGTTCACGTTGACCGCGTTGCGGCCGTTCTCCTGATCGTTGAGCGCGTAGTGCTTGATGTCGCCCATGACGTGCTGCGCCTGCAGGCCCTTCATGACTGACGCAACCAGCTTTCCCGCTAGAACAGGATCCTCTCCCAGATATTCGAAGGTGCGGCCATCGCGCGGCTCGCGAGTCAGGTTCACCCCGCCGCCCAGCGACATGTTGTACCCCTGGGCGCGCAGCTCGCGCCCAATCAGACCCCCGTATTCATGGGCGGCATCAAGATCCCAACTCGCGGCCGCCGCCACATCTGCAGGCAGCGCCGTCGAGTAACGCCCATTCTCCCCACTGCTCCTCACCCCATAAGCGGCGTCCGACATCTGAATGGGCGGAATGCCCAAGCGTGGAATGCCCGGCACATACCCGGCGCCACCGTTGGAATGCACGGCCAGCGGGCTGATCGGACTAAGTCCTTCCATGCCCGTGCCATGAAGAAATGAGATTTTCTCGGCAAGTGTCATCTCCTTCACTACCATCGACGCGCGCTCGTCGGGAGTGAGGCTCGAATTCGACCAAGGATGCTGGTTGCGGCCGGACTGGGAGAATGACGGAATGAGACTGAGGACGAAAATTGTTGCCAGAATAAAAAGTTGATTTAGCGCAGAAAGCCGATGCAGGGACATGGTCTTTCCTCGTATGAAATATGAGTTGCCAAATCGTTAATGTTACGCCTTTTTGCACGATTTCGAGGTTTTATTTCAGCCCCCAGACTCACGCGGCGGAGGACTCATTCGCCCGCCGCGCGGGTCAGAAGCTTGTGGCCGAAACCCGGGCGGCCGTCACTTGGCCCTCGCTCACCTGCAGCCTTACACTAGAACTGTGAAGATTGCGCTCGGCCAAATCAATCCCACAGTCGGAGACTTTTCTGGCAACGCCGGCAAGATCATAGATTTTTCCCGGCGCGCCCAAGCCGCGGGCGCGGGCATGATTCTATTCCCAGAATTATCGATTTGCGGCTACCCGCCACGCGATCTGGTCGAACGTCCTTCGTTCGTTGCACGCAATCGCGACTCCGCGGAAAAAATCGCCGCCGAAACCCGGGGAATCGCCGTAATCTGCGGATTGGTGACCCGCGCTTCAGCCGATGCGGGCAAGGCCGCCATGAACTCCGCCGCGTTGCTCAGGGACGGCAAGATCGCCTTCATCCAGTCCAAGATGTTGCTGCCCACCTACGACGTATTCGACGAGATGCGCAACTTCGCCGCCGCCAAGAGCCAGGAATTGTTTCCCTTCTGCGGCAATCGCATGGCCCTCACCATCTGCGAAGACGCTTGGAACGACAAGCAGTTCTGGCCTCACCGCCTGTACGCAGTTGACCCGGTGGAATCTCTCATTCAGGCCGGCGGAAACTTTGTGCTCAACATTTCTGCTTCGCCGTTCTGGATCGGCAAGCGGGAACTCCGCCGCGACATGCTGGCCAGCATCGCCCGCCAGCACAAGGTTCCGGTCGTGCTCGTGAATCAGGTCGGCGGCAACGATAGCCTGGTATTCGACGGCTCTAGCCTGGTGCTGAATCGTGAAGGAAAAGTCATCGCCCAAGGCCGGTCCTTCGAAGAAGACCTCACCTATTTCGATTCGTCCGATCTGACAGGAGAGATGCACGAACAGATCGCGGGCGAAGAGGCGAGCGTGTATTCCGCGCTGGTTCTGGGCACTCGCGATTACATGGGCAAGTGCGGATTTCAGAAAGCGATTATCGGGTTGAGCGGGGGCATCGATTCCGCCCTGACCGCTGTCATCGCCGCCGAGGCTGTCGGCCCGGAAAATGTAATCGGCGTCGGCATGCCTGGTCCTTATTCATCGCAAGGATCAATCGATGATGCCCGTGCGCTGGCGAAAAATCTTGGAATTCGGTTCGAGTTGCTTTCCATTAACCCCGCCTACGAAGCTTACCGGCAAACCTTGAAGGACGTTTTCGCTGGGACCAAAGAAGATGTCACCGAAGAAAACATTCAGTCTCGAGCCCGGGGCACGATGCTGATGGCGCTCTCCAACAAATTCGGCGCGATCGTCCTGTCCACCGGGAACAAGAGTGAACTCGGCGTGGGCTACTGCACGCTATACGGGGATATGGTCGGGGGTCTGGCAGTCATTTCTGACGTCCCCAAAACATTGGTGTATAGGCTCAGCGAATATGTGAATTCGCGGCATGCCGTCATTCCACAGGCCACGCTGGAGAAGCCGCCCTCCGCGGAGTTGCGCCCGGATCAGAAAGACAGCGACTCGCTGCCCCCCTACGAAGTACTGGATGCGGTTCTCGAAGATTATGTCGAAGACTCCCACTCGGCGGAGCGGATCGCCGACGATCGCGGGTTCGATATTGAAACCGTGCGGCGGGTGATTCGCATGGTCGATCGCGCCGAATACAAACGCCAGCAAGCTGCGCCCGGCCTCAAAATTTCTCCCAAGGCCTTCGGTTATGGCCGCCGGCTGCCAATTGCCGCCAAGAGTGAAGCTTGAACTGCCCACTTTGAAGTATCCTGATAGATCATTTCCGTAAGCTCAAAAGCGTGACCCTCGAAAGGAAACCATGCGTCGTCATCTAAGGTCGTTCTGTTTCTTTCTGCTAGTTGGTACATTTGCCGCGGCTCAGCATAATTCGGCGAAAACAACTTCGCCCAGGCCGGCAGAAAAACCCGCGGCATCGGAATCCGGAAACCTTCCCTCTGAAGCCACAGTTGATTCGTTTCTTCACGATCAATTCGGCTACGAAAAAGATTTAACCTGGAAAATTTCCAGCATCAAGCCCTCGACCATCAGAGGACTAGCGGAAGTCACGGTTGTTCTGGCTGCGCCGCAAGGCCAGCAGTTGACGCGGTTCTTCGTGTCTCCCGACGGCAAGCAAGCTCTCGTCGGCGAAATTATTCCGTTTGGCGCCCACCCGTTCGATCCTGCGAAACAAATCCTCGAGAAGGGCATTACCGGCCCCGAGCGTGGTCCCAAGGATGCCCCTGTCACTATCGTCGAGTTCGGCGACCTGCAGTGCCCGGCCTGCAAAGCCGCACAGCCCACCATCGAGGGACTGGTGGCGGCCGAACCCAGCGCTCGTTTCGTGTTCCAGAATTTCCCGCTGGAAATGCACAATTGGGCCGCGAAGGGCGCCGCTTACGCCGACTGCGTGGGCCAGGCGTCGAACGATGCTTTCTGGAAATTCGTTTCCAAAACTTACGAGACCCAGAGCGACATTACTGCCGAGAATGCCGACGCGAAACTGACCGCCATCGCCGACGGAGCCGGAGTGAAGGGAACCGACATTGCAGCCTGCGCAGCGAAGCCCGAGACCAAAGCCCGCGTGGATGCCTCGATAGCGCTGGGCAAGTCGGTGGATGTGACCGGTACGCCGACACTTTTCGTCAACGGGCGCAGGATTTCCAGCTTCGACCCGCACCTTTCAGATATTTACAAAAATCTGGTCGAATTCGCCGCCAAGCAGGGAAAGTAGGCGGCTTCGAGTTTCTTACAGTTCACGCCACACGTCTTTAAACTCGTAGAAGCCTTTTTTCGGGGCGAGCCATTCGGCGGCGCGCACGGCGCCTTCAGCGAAGCCGCGGCGCGATTTGGCGTCGTGGCAAAGATAAATTCGGTCGGCGGAGGATTCCAGCACGACTTCATGCAAGCCCACTACGTCGCCCTCGCGAAAGGATGTGATCTCCGGGCCTTCGCGCTGGCCGCTGGCTTCGCGGATGACCTGCTGGAGCGCGATGGCGGTGCCAGAAGGCGCGTCCTTCTTACTGGCGTGGTGACGCTCGAAAATCTGGCCGGAGTAATCATGCCGCAGAGCGGTGGCTGCGGCGCGGACGGCTTCTAGAAAAAGGTTTACGCCAATCGAAAAGTTGGCGGAGTAGAGGAATCCGGTTCCGTTTTGTCTGACTAGACTTCGAACGCGGTCGAGTTCAGTATGCCAACCGGTGGTGCCCACGACCATGTTTTTACCCGCCCTGGTGCAGGCCTCGATGTTGTCCAACACGCAATGCGGCGCGGTGAAATCGATGATGCAGTCAATGTCGCGCAGTTTTTCGGGGCTGAGGGCGGCTCCGTGTGCGTTTTCATTGGCGCCTGCTACGACAAGATGATGCTTGCGTTCGGCGGCCACTTCCGCCACCAGCGCGCCAGTTTTGCCGCGGCCTAGAATTAAGAGTTTCATGAAGTTGAATATTTCACACAGATTAGCTTAGCAGTCACCACGGTTCTCCGGGCAAGCTCGTTCTTCGATTGAAAATACGTAGCCCCGGACGCATTCGTCCGGGGGCGGCGGAGCAGCTGACTTGAATTGCGGGCGGACGAATGCGGCCGCCGCTACGTGAGATGCCTACGCGAATACTTCGGGATCGAGGTCCGAGAAAAACGTTTTGTGCAGCCGCTGGATCACGTCGGGGACCTCGTCTTCTTCAATCACGAATGTCAGATTGATTTCCGAAGCGCCCTGCGAAATCATGCGAATCTTCTTGTCGGCAAGCTCGCGGAAAACCAGGGCCGCAATGCCGGGCGTGTTCCGCAAATTCTCGCCGACCAGGCAGACAATTGCCTTGCGTCCTTCATATTTCACATCGGCCAGCTTGGCCAGATCCGCGGCCAGCGCGGGAATCGCCTGATTGGAGTCGACCGTGAGCGATACGCTGACCTCGGAGGTGGAAACCACGTCGATGGAAACTTTGTGGCGATCGAAGGCTTCGAAGATCGAGCGCAGGAATCCGTGAGCCAGCAGCATTCGCGGCGCGGCTACGTCAACGATGGTGATGCGCTTTTTGGCCGCGATGGCTTTGAAGATATTTTTGCCCTGAGGAGCCCGAGTCGTGATGCGCGTCCCTTCGCACGATGGATTGCGCGAGTTGAGCACGTACACCGGAATATTTTTCTGGATGGCAGGCAACACCGTCGCCGGATGCAGCACCTTGGCGCCAAAGTAGGCTAGTTCGGCAGCTTCGTCAAAGCTGATTACCTTGATGCGCCGCGCTTCGGGACAGATGCGCGGATCGGTGGTGAGAATGCCGTCGACGTCGGTCCATATCTCGATGCGGTCCGCGCCCAGGCCGGCGCCAATGATTGCCGCAGAAAAATCGGAACCGCCACGCCCGATCGTGGTCGTGATCCCCGTTCGATTCGCCCCAATAAAGCCGCCCATCACCGGCACCTGGCCCGCCTCCAACAGTGGCTGAACCTTCTGCTCCAGCCGCCCGTTGGTTTCTTCGTATTGCGGGACCGCCTGCATGTATGTGCTGTCGGTGACAAGAATGTCGCGCGAATCCACGTGGGCACCGCTCAGGCCGCGGGCGGCGAACGCGGCGGCCACAATCCTGCTGGAAAGCATTTCCCCGAACGCAGCCACGTGGTCGGTGGTGCGCGGTGTGATTTCGCCGACCGCGGAAATGCCGCGCAAAAGTTCGTCGAGCGCCTCAAAATCGGTGCCCAGTTCTGAATGGAATTCGGTGAAGCGTGCCGTGCCTAGCAGTTCACTGGCCGTGTTGTAGTGGCGTTCCTGCAGCGAGCGGCAAAGCTTGAGCGCGGTTTTGCGCTCGCCCGCGCCCGCAGCCTTGGCCATGGTCAGCAGCGTGTCGGTAACCTTGGCCATGGCGCTGACCACCACGACAGGTTTCTGTGCCAATCTGCCTTCCACAATCGAGGCGACGCGGTCGATGGCCTTGGCATCTTCGACGGAGGTTCCGCCGAACTTCATGACGATCATGGGCGGATATTCCTCGCCAGCGCGGTAAGCGCGGATCGCCACGCATTGCGGCTTTCAGCCGCGCGGTCAGCGGTTCCTCCCCGCGACGGCCGCCGGTGTGACTGTGCCAGTTCTGGCGCGCTCGTCATTTTGCGCGTCCCTTGCCTGCGCGCTTTTCCCCAGCCTGGTCCTGGCCCAGGTAACCCTTGGCTTTCAGCAATTCGGCGTTGAGCACTGCGGCTCCGGCGGCCCCGCGGATGGTGTTGTGCGAGAGCACGGTAAATTTCCAGTCAAGTACGCCGCAGGGACGAAGCCGTCCGACAGCCGTCGTCATCCCCGCGCCCATGTCGACGTCGAAGCGCGGCTGCGGACGGTCTGCGGCTTCTAGATAGATCACCGGACGCGCCGGCGCGCTGGGTAATTTCAATTCCTGCGGTTCGGCGGAAAAATTGTTCCACGCGGCAATAATCTCCTGCGCGCTGGCTTTCTCCTTCAGGCGAATCGAAACCGATTCGGTGTGTCCATCCTCCACGGCCACGCGGTTGCATTGTGCGCTCATAGAGAAGGTGCCAGGCACAATTTTCGAAGCATTGAGTTGCCCCAGCAGTTTGCGGGTCTCCTCCTCCATTTTTTCTTCTTCATTGCGGATGAAGGGAATCACATTGCCCAGGATGTCGAGCGAGGCCACGCCCGGATAGCCCGCGCCGCTCACCGCTTGCATGGTGACGGCCATGACAGTTTCCAGCCCAAATTTCTCGTGCAGCGGCGCCAGCGCCAGCACCAGGCCGATGGCGGAACAATTGGGATTGGTGACGACATAGCCGCCGGATTTCTTACGCCACGATTGCACATCGATGAGCTTGATATGGCCCGGGTTAACTTCAGGAATTACGAGCGGCACGTCCTGCTGCATGCGAAGCGCGCTTGAGTTCGACACTACGGTGCATCCCGCTTCGGCGAAGCGCGGCTCCATCTCCGCAGCAACAGAAGCATCGAGCGCCGCAAAAATAGTTTTCGGCGCTCCCTCAGGCGTGGCAGGAGAAACCGTCATTCCGGCGACGCGGGAAGGAATCGGCGTCTTCAGTCGCCAGCGTGCGGCCTCGCTGTAGACCTTGCCTTCTGAACGGTCCGAAGCGGCCAGCCATGCCACTTCGAACCACGGGTGATGCTCCAGCATCTGGATAAACCTCTGGCCGACGACACCGGTAGCGCCGAGTATCCCAACAGAAATTTTGCTGTTCATAGAATACTTGGAATTCTATAACACTCGGCGTTAAGCGGACTCCCCTTCAGTCCTGGCACTGCAGTGCCCGCATCCTTCTGCCGATAGGGGAGGTGGAGGGATTCACATGCCGGAACTTCGCCAGAATTTCTTTACCAAGGAATGGGTCATCATCGCTACGGAGCGGGCCAAGCGGCCGGAGGATCTGGCCACGCACCGCACGGTGCAACCGGTCCCGGCCTTTCTGGAGAGCTGCCCGTTTTGTCCGGGAAACGAAAGTAAGACGCCCCCCGAGGTGCTGCGCTATCCCGCGGACGGCCAGCCTTGGGCGGTGCGCGTGATTCCCAACAAGTTCGCCGCATTATCGAGCGAAGTCCAACCCACGCGCAGTCTGCAGCATTTGCGGCGACGCATCGAGGGTTTCGGTTTTCACGAGGTAATCATCGACAGCCCCGACCATGCCCGTTATATGGGCCTGTTGCCCGATGCGCATGTGGCGAACATCCTGCGCATCTATAAGCAGCGCTACAACGCGCTCAGCATGGACCACCGGGTCAACCACATCACCATATTCAAAAACCACGGGGCCGACGCGGGCGCCAGCCTGCAACATCCGCACTCGCAGTTGATTGCGACTCCGGTTATCCCCAGCCAGGTCCGGCATCGGCTGCACGAGGCGCTGCGTCACTACGACGACGTGGGCGAATGCATGTTTTGCCACATGGTGGAGAGGGAAGTGGAAGATCAGACGCGCATCGTGATCAAAAGTGAGCGCTTCGTGGCCATGGAAGTATTCGCCTCCGCCACTCCGTTTGCCACCCACATTTTCCCGCTGCGCCATATGGCCAGCTTTGGCGACATCTCCGAGATGGAAGTCGTCGACCTGGCCCGCGTGCTGCGCCTGTTGCTGGCGAAAATCTATGTCGGGCTGGAAAATCCTGATTTGAATTTCACCGTGCGCAGCGGGCCCGCGGAATATGCCGGGGCGCGCCACTTTCATTGGTATGTCAGCGTGATCCCCCGGCTTACGCGTGTAGCCGGCTTTGAGTTGGGGTCGGGAATGTTCATTAATACCGTCCTGCCCGAAGCGGCGGCGGAATTCTTGCGGAAGATTGCGGTCGAGAAAGAAGCGGGGGCCCGGGCGGGTCAGTAGAGGCCTCCGCTTCAGCACCTAGCCCAGCACCTCAAACCCAGCATCTGCGGAGAAGAGTGCGTACAACCGGGCTACGGGCGATGGGTCTCTTGTGCGCGGAAGGAATACTCCGACAGGGGGCCGAATTTTTTCTTTTCGGCATACAGACGCCAGCGGCGGAAGACAATACGCAAGGCGGCCATCACGGGAATGGAAAGGTAGATGCCCAGAATGCCGGCAACCTCGCCGCCCGCCATCACGCCGAAGATCGCTGCCAGCGGATGTAGTTCCATGCTCTCCCCCATGATGCGCGGAGAAGAAACGTAATCCTGCAGCAGCCGCCAGATGCCGAGGAAAACCACCAGAACCAGCCAGTGTTTATAACTCAACAGCAAGGCTACGCTCACAATAACCAAGGCGGCGGTGAGTGGTCCGACCACGGGAATGAATTCCAGCACTCCACCCAGGGTACCCAGAACTAACGCGTAGGTAACCCGCATGATACCCAAAAAAACGGAATACATGACGAGAGTCAGCGCTGCCAGGGTCAGTTGGGCGCGGATGAAATGCGCCAGCATCTGGTTCAGATCGTTGAGCACGTTCTCCAGAAACTCGCGCTGCGGTCGAGACTGGATGGCGGAGAGCAGGAGGTCGCTGAAGGAGCGGCCATCCTTCAAGAAAAAAATGGACAGCAGAGGCACCACAAAGAACAGCCAGGCTTGCTTGGCGACGTCGGCGACCCGCAAACCTACACGTTGCGCCAGTTGTGTAATCTCTTCGCTGTGGCTCGCGAGAAACGACTGTGCCAGGTCGGTATACCGTTGGTTCCAGCCGTGCTCCACGCCGAGCTGGGTTGCGAGTTGTCCCGAGCTGAGCTTGGCCAGCAGGGCAGGCAGGGACTGCCCCAGCTTGGCGCCCTCCCGCGTCACCTTGGGACCGACCACCACAAAAAAGATCACGACCAACACCAGCAGCAGGCTGTAGATCACCGCGATAGCGCGCACCCGTCCGCGCAGCAAGGTTTCCAGCCGATTCACCAATGGGCTCATCAAGTAGGCAAAGAAAATTGCGAATAAGAAGGCAATCAAGGTCTCACGGGCTACATAGAGAAACCCCAGCGCCAGGGCAAACAGCAGCACTGTCACCAGAACCCGTGCCGTTCGTGAATCAGTCAGCAGCAATAAGTTTTCCAGGGTGAATCTCTTTTCTGCCGATGGGCAAAGCTAGTCCCGAACTACTTCGGTATCATCGGCAGGAATCGTCACCCGTATGAGCTTAAACTGGTCGTGGTCGTCTACCCACAGAATCCACTGAAAATCGTCAGTGCTCAGGTTGAGGCGTAGAAGTTCGCGTTCGGTGCCGCGGACCGTGACTTTCTCTTTTCCCACCAGCTCGATGTGCACGCTGATCGAGCTATGGTCCTGCGGCACCAGCACGCCAAATTGCGTCTCTCCCTGCTGACATTTCAGGTTTCCGCCTTCCGGTTTGCAGGCCGCGCCCAGGTAGCGCCATGCCAGCACCTCGCGGTGTACGAAGAAGTTGTTATCCAGAATTGCCGTCGTGCTCGGCATCAGAAAGGGCTGCTCCGCGGGCTTCCCGTTGCCGCTTGCGTTCATCCGCTCCATCAGGAAATCGTTGCTGGGAAACACGGCCAGCGACGCCCCCGACGCCTGGCTCCATTCATAGCGGACCAGTTCGCCATTCGCCGCCATATTCAGTTCCGACTTTTGGCTGGAGGAATCGGGCCCCGCCGTCGCCTTCAATTGCGACTTGACCACGCTCGCGCCGTTTTGCTGTTCGATCTTGAACGTTTCGGTCGCGACTCGTTGCCCTTTGACGAAGATTCCGAACGAACCGGAATCAACGCTCTGCAGCGGCGCCGGCTTGTTCTTATCTTTTTTGTCAGATGCCTTTGCCGCCGGTAGCGCCGCGAGGCCAAAAGCCAGAATCACCGCCGCAGCGCGCCTCATTCGGATTTCAAACATCACTCGAATTCTCCTTCTTCGGTGCGCAGCGCGGTTCTCTCTAGCCCGAGCTTTTCAGCGATTTCATCGGCGATCGCTTCCACCGAGCGGCTCCCGGTTTGTATCTGCAGCGTCGCTGATCCATAACCTGCGCGCCGAGTCTCGTAGAGTTTCCGAAACTCTTCTCGGCTCCGCAGCAAGGGACGTTCCGTCCCATTTGCCTCAGCCTGAGTACGGCAACGCTGCCATAACTCTTCCACTGGAGCATCCAGGAAGACCGTGGGCACCCTCGCCGCCTGCAGCAGAGCCGCGTTTTCTTTCTGCACGAAAGCGCCGCCGCCCAAGGCAATAATCTTACGGCCGCCGCCACGCAATTCCCCGATCGCCTGCTTTAACGCCGCGTGCTCGGCCCGGCGAAATCCGGCTTCTCCCGAGTCGCGGAAAATCTCGGCCACCAGCCGTCGTTCCTGCGCTTCGATGAGGTCGTCCAGATCTGCAAAGGGCCAATTCAGCCGCTGCCCGAGCACCTGGCCTACACTGCTTTTTCCGGCTCCCATGAAACCGACTAGAATTACGACGTTGTTGGGAGGTTTTCGCGCCACGTTGGACGACGTTTTCAAAACGTTGCCACCGCCGTAAACGTAGATACGCAACCTGCTGCGTCTGCAACTGAGACGCAGAAAATTCTGATTATTGCGCTTTTGCGGTGCGTTTGCTGAGGTGGATTTTACCACTGAAGCTGCGCAGCACCACGGTCGATGAGACCGCGGCTCGACCCATGGTACCCCAGAAGGCACTGCCTTCTTTTACGACGAACCAGGTGTGCGTCTTAGGTTGGAGAGGAATGTCATCGTGCACTTCACCGCGCACCGAGCGAGCGCTCACGTCGGCTGAAGTCGTATCCGGCACCAGAGCTTCGATGTTGCCGCTATGGCTGGTCAAGCGGTATTCGCCGCGGTCGCCGAAGTCTCCGATATAGTTGATGCTGCCGCTGGTAGAGATCACCTGCACCAGCGGCCCAGTCACCCCGTTCAGCGTGACCTCCCCGCTTAGGGAATCAACTTCCACGTGGCCGTCTTGCACGTTAGTAAGCGTAACCGGACCATTCAGAGTTTTGACGTGCACGTGCGCCCCGGACACGTCGCGGATCTCAACTGTGGCGCCGGAGCCCTCCAGAGTTACGTCGCCGTGAAGCCGTTCGGCGCGCAAGGGCCCGGTACTGGAGTGCAGCGTGATACTGGCGTCGGCGGGTACGAGGATTTCATAGTCGACTCGTCCCGACTGCGCGTCGGCGCCGGGAAGCAGGTGGGACTGGATTTCAACTCGATTGCCGACCAGATTTTTGTCGACTTCAACTTTGTCGGAGTAAAGCACCGCATTGATGACAACCACATTGCCCACAGACGGTTTCACCGAGATCGAGCCGTACGGATTGTTGACCGAAACACCCGCCTTCACTCCGACGTTAAAGCGATACTGGCTGTGAGTCTCGGCGAGCAGAGTGGCCGCCAAAAACACCCCGACTGCTACGATTCCGATTGCACGCCCGCTCATCAAAAATCCCCCCGAGTGCCAGCGCCAGGGAACAACAATGGCCCTACATTATGACAGAGAAAGATCATGGCAAAGAACGATCCATCGCCAACTCGAAAAGCATCGCCTTTTGCTGGTAGGCCTCCATCAACGATCGACGAGCCTCCTCGTCGTTCGGGTTGGCGGCGACCACGTTCTTCGCATCCTGAATGTATTCATTCACGCGGCGCAGGTTGTCGGCGTATTGCGCTTGCATAGCCGGAGTCTGCGCGGCCACCTCTTGCAGCAAGTCGTCGTCGTTCAGGCCGGCAAAAGCCACATCAGATCCGCTGGCAACAGGCGTGGCGCTGCGCTCCAATTCGTTCGACATCGAATGCTGGCGCACATAGAGTCCTACGGTGACGAGAAACGCCGCCGCGGCCGGCACCACCCAGCGCGCCCATCCCCAGCGGCTGCTGAGCGCAGGCAGCAGGGAGCGGGTCGCCTTTTGCGGGCGAATCACTCCTTCCTGCCGCAAGGTTGTTTCGATTGCCTTCCAGACGTGCGGGCTCGGTTCTTGCGCTCCACGCAGTTCCACCGCCGTCGAAGCGATGAGGATCAGTTCCGTGACCAGAGCCGAGCAGTCGGGACAGTTCTTCAGGTGAGCTCGCTGTTCGATGCTTCGGCCGTCCTCGATCTCCGCCAGGCTTGCTTGTAGCTCAACGCAATTCATACTGCTCTCCCCAAGCCTCTGTCGAAATCAATGTACACCCATGGCAAATCATCTTGCGATTTCGCCGAGGTTCCTTCGCCGTCCAGTCTTCGCTGGTTCGGTATCGTATTAACTCAGATGCTCGTCCTGCTTCCCGCGTGCTGCTCATGAGGCCTTTTCGGCTCTTTTCATTTTGAGCAGATCGCGCAGCTTCATCCGCGCTTTATGCAGCTGGGATTTGCTGTTGCCGATGGAGCACCCGACGATGGTTGCGATTTCATTATGTTCGTAACCTTCTACGTCGTGAAGTACAAAAATCGTACGGTAGCCGGGAGGGAGGTCGTCGACGGCTCTTTGTAACTGCAACCGGTCGATCGATCCGGCCAACGCCAAATCTTCTGCCCCGAAATCTTTCTTCGGCGTATCTTCTTCGCCCGCCTGCGTGCTTTCTTCCAGCGAAACCAGCGGCAGGCTCTTTCTTCGCAGGTGCATCAGCACAACATTTACAGCCAAGCGATGCAGCCAGGTCGAAAATGCCGACTCTCCGCGAAACGTTCCAATCTTGCGATAGAGCTGCAGGAACGCTTCCTGCGTCAGGTCTTCGGCTTCGGCCGTATTCGCCGTCATACGCAGACAGAGTGAATACACGCGCCGCTTATGCTTGTCGTAAAGCGCCTGGAACGCCTGCGCGTCTCCTTGCTTCGCCTTTTCGATCAGCTCAGCTTCGTTTGTGTCGTTGCCCTGTCGCTGTACTGGCTCGGTCAAGTTCCCTTTTCCGGCCGCACCCCGTGAGATGCGGCTAACTATCTTTCCGTTGTATGGCTTGCAGGCTGTTCGCGATGAAACTAAGGTAATGTCTGTATTCAGAATATCAGAGCCGCTCTACGGATCTTGGGATTCTTGAAGCCAAGGCTTACCCTCCCGAAATGGTTTGCTTACTCAGGGTTGAACGCAGTGCTGGCCGGAGCTATAAACACGATTCCAATTTTAGAGTTGCGATCTTCGAAAATTGGTAGCCCGCCCGCTCTTACGATGCGGCTTTTTGCTTCGTGGTAATGGTTTCCAAGCCGTGCCCGTGCGGCCCCAGTTCCCTCTGTCGGAGCAGGAACGAGAACAGAACTCCAAGGAACCCCAGAGCTGAGAACATCCACATGCCCAGGTTGTACCCCGCAGGGTTGGAGGCATCGGCGTGGCCGATTTTGTTAGCCCAGCCGACCAGTATGTTCAGCCCGAAAAGCCCTATGTTTTGAATCATCGTCATCAAACCATAAGCGGTCCCAAGCTTCGATTGATCGACAATGTAGGCGACGGCTGGCCACATTACCGCCGGGATCAGGGAAAACGCCACCCCCATCATTGCCATGGGTACGTACAAGCTGACGTGGGTGTAAGCCATCATGAGATAGACCGGAATCAGTAGCATCGACCCCAGCATCATCAGCAGCGCTCGTTTACCCACGCGGTCGACCCACAAGCCGAAAAGCGGGGTTGCGATCATAGCGAACAGCGTCAGCATGCTCGACAGGAAGCCGCCAAACTCCCGCGACGTGCCGTGCGCCTCCATGAAAAATTTCACCGCAAACGTTTGGAAAGGGAAGATTGCCGAATAGAACACGATGCAAAGCGCTACGATCAGCCAGTAGCTAACGCCAAACTTCCATAAATCGGCGAACACGACTTTGTCCGTGGAAACCTCGCCCAGTCGGTAATTCTTCTCCGCCCACACCTCCATTGCCCAGTAGATCGCCGCGCCGATTACGCACAACCCCGAGAAAGCCAGCGAGATCAGAAATGGAGGGCGCCAATTGGCATAGGCCCAGCGCGCCCATGTGGGAGAGTTCAGCGCGGCAAACGTGCCCAGTCGCGATGCAGTCAAGTTCAGTCCGAATGCAAAGCTCAACTCCTTGCCACGAAACCATCGTGCCAGCGCTGTCGTGACCGCGACGTTGAGAGATTCCGCGCCCATTCCGAAGATAAGGCGGCCGGTTGCCATCATCGAAAGATGCCCGCTTGCGGCCGTGATCGCCGGGCCGACAAAACAGAGCACGCCGAAGATCATGAGCGACTTTCGCAGTCCGACGCGGTCAATCAGGAACCCGCCCGCGACTACCGTGAAGATGTTTGGGAAACTGTAAATGGCCTGCAGAAACCCGATATCCAAATCGGAAAACCCCAGCTGTTGCTTGAGCACATCGGCGAGCGGGCTGAGGGCGTCGTACGCGTAATAACTGCCAAACATTGCCAGACTGACAAAGATCAGCACCAGCCAGCGGAATGGTCGACTGGGCTCCGGACGAGCCGTTTCGTGCATTAGCTCTCTTTTCCGTATTCGAGCAGATTGAACTCCGGGGGAATCGCCAGCGATTTCACGAGCAGAAAAGAGTAGCAGAATGAGCTTCCAGCTCCTAGCTTCTAGCGAGTCCCCCCATCTTTTTCTTACCTTTTCAGCATTGGCCTACCGCGAACCTTCGTGGCCGATTCCGGCCACCTGGCTTGGCTGAAAACCACCACTTCTGGTGGAACGCGGCCACCAGCGCGGCATTTGCGGCTTGTGCAAAGTCGCGTGGCTTTTACTTAACTTGACAGAAACAATGTAATTAAAAACCAGGGGAACAGATACGCCTCATTGGTACTTGGGCTGCACGCTGCCGGAACAAGATCTCGACCCCGTTCCCGGATGTTTCTGCTCAAACAGCCGGACGGGCAACCCTATCGAAGGAGTATCTCCCATGCGTTTCCGGACTTACGGCCTGTCGTTTGCCTGCCTGCTTGCTCTCGGCGTTGCCTTCTCGACCCTGGGGTGCAACAACACTCTCAACCCGTTATGCGGAAGTGCCCGGCCGGCGCCGCTGATTGGGAATATCTCCCCCAGCACCGTCACCTACGCACAGCTGCAGCAAGGCGTCACGCTCACGGTGAACGGCAGCAATTTTGTTTCGGCGACAGATGTCGTAATCAACAAGACACCCATCAGTGCCACCGTTGTCAGTCCGCAAGTTTTGAAAGTGAAATTGACATCCGACGTGATCTCGGGCCCGGGACAAGTGAAGGTGATGGTGCAGACTCCGGCGGGCAACTCTGGAGATGTAGGTTGCACAAGCGGCGGTAACAGCAGTGTGTTGATGTTAACCGTTAACTGAACGCGAAAATGACTAGGGAGAGTGAAACAACTTCGTGATGGAGTGGGAGCTCAGGGGCTTGCGCCGGCATCTTTGAGCGGTGAGTGCTTGACGGGCAGATATAGCGATGGCCGAAGTGCAGCGTGATCGTGGAAAACGTGCTGCGCGTAACCGTGAAAGGGAACGGCCTTACGTCTGCCGCCCGCAGACGCAAATGATGCGGGTCAAGCCCCTGAGGCTCGGGTCCGTTCGTGATTAGTTTTAGCTTCCCACGAAACGCGCGTACAGGCTGCGGGCGATGGCGGTATCCGTGGTGCCTTTGATAATTGCGCGGCCGTCGGGGAATAAGGTCATCTCGTAGGGATCGCGCCAGAACTTCAGCACGAAGTCGTTATGCCGGACAACGCCATGAGGCTGCAGACGGCGGTCCATCTCAATAAAGTCGATGGGGCGATGGCGTTCATGGATTTGCACGGAATTCCTACCGCACAACGTGAGGTGCGGCCGACCTTCGCCTGCCAGGTGAATAAAGTCACGCTCGCCGCATGCGCGACAGCCGGTCCGCGGTTTCGCCGCCGAGATTTCCGCATGCTCGTTGCTCCACACATCGAAGCTGAGCAGCGTGCGCCGCACGTGCGGTGCCCTTGCGCCACCTACCAGCAACTTGAGCGCCTCGGTCGCCGCAATCGATGCCACAAGATTCACCGCCGAGTTGAGAATGCCCGACGTTTCGCACGTCTCCACCATTCCGCGAGGGGAATCCGGGAACAAACAGGCCAGGCAAGCAGATTGGCCCGGAATCACGTTCAGCGAGACCGCATAGCTCCCTACCGCTGCGGAATAAATCCAGGGCAGCGAGCGATCGATAGCGTAATCGTTGAGCAGGTAGCGCGTCTCGAAATTGTCCGTCCCGTCGAGGATCAGTTGCACGCCTTCAAGCAGCGCTTCAATATTGCTCGGAACCAGGTCTTCAATTTTCGGTTCAACCACGATCTGCGAGTTGAAGGCGGATATTTTGCGGGCGGCGGCGATTGCCTTGGGAAGCGATTCTGCAGCGTCCCGTTCATCGAACAACGATTGGCGCTGCAGGTTGCTGGCCTCCACGTAGTCGCGATCGATGATGCGCAGCATTCCAACTCCGGCGCGAGCCAGCAGCGTGGCCAAGGCAGAGCCGGTTGCCCCACATCCCACAATCGCCGCACGTCCCGTCGCCAGTTTTTCCTGGCCCTCGGCGCCAATGCCGCGGAACAGGATCTGGCGGGAATAGCGTTCGTCCGCCGCGGAAACCTGCGACGACGTTCCGCCTTGCTCGCCCGAATTTGCTTCCTGTGCCAAAGAGGTCACCAGTGTCGCGCTCCAAAACCTTTATTATATGGGGCTGGCCTGCGCGCGGAACGATGTCGATGCGTAGTTCGACTTCACCGCAGGGGCCTGCACGGTTCGTGCATCAACACCGGGCGCGTCCCATCGCTGTCCAATCGTGCCCGGCCCCAAGGACACTGTTTGCTGAAACTGCACGCGACACCTCTGGTTACGATGATCGTGTTGAGCTTTGCGATCGTCGCGACGGAGAACGTATCGGCAAGTGCAGGACAAGCAGTCGGACAAGTCGCAGCACAGGGGAGTCCGCAGAATTCACCTCCATCAAGTCCGTTGCCGCTCGCCTCTGAACCGACTCCCAAACAAGAGTCGCCACAGCCGCCAGTCCCTCTCACTTCGGCCTACGAGGGCAAAACCGTTCGATCGATCGACATTCATGGGGTAAGAGAAGGCGATCTCGCTCACATCCTGCAGTTGCTACCCCAAAAATCCGGAGAACCGTTGGATCGGGCTCACGTCAGCGACAGCATTCGCGCACTGTATGCAACCGGACGTTTCGCCGACATCCAGGCAGAAGTTGTGCCGTCGGGCGATGAAGTCCTGCTCACCTTCAATACCTTGGAAAATGTTTTTGTGGGTTCCGTCGACGTGGAGGGCGCCCCCGCTCGTCCCACTTCGAATCAAATCGTCAATGCTTCAAAGCTGCAGTTAGGCGAGCTCTACACCCAGGAAAAGATGAATCGAGCTATCGCAAACGTCCGCCAACTCATGCAGGAAAATGGCTATTACCGTGCACGAGTCACCGCGGAGAGCGTGTCGGACCCCGCTACGCAGCAGGTCAACATTCTGTTCCACATCAGCCGGGGGGAGCAGGCAAAAGTCGGAGAGGTGAAGGTCACCGGTTCGTCCGGATTGTCTTCCTTCGAAGTGCAGGACATCGCGCACATGGAGCGAGGGGATCGCCTCACTTCAGATCGGATGAGAGGGTCGCTGCAACGCCTCCGCAAAAGATTTCAAAAGCAAAACCGCCCCCTGGCGCAGGTTTCCATTGCCCAGCAGCTTTACCATCCGGAAACCAATCGCGTCGACTTTACTTTTCAGCTTGATCCCGGTCCGGTAGTCGTGATTTACGCGCGTGGCTATCACATCAGCCGCGGTGTTATGCGAAGGCAAATCCCGGTTTACGAGGAGGACGCTGTCGACGAAGACCTGCTAAATGAAGGAAGACGCAACCTGCTCGATTACCTGCAAACCCGCGGCCGTTTTGACGCGAAGGTGGAGATCGTCAAGGAAACAGATCCGCAAACTCTGCGGATTATTTATCAGGTCGATCCCGGCGCGCTGCACAAACTGGTTCTGGTTGACATAACCGGCAACAAAAATTTTCTGGACACCGGCAAGCTCCGGTCCTACTTGCAAATTCAGCCCACCAGTCGTGTGTTGAGTCACGGCCGCTATAGCGAGGCGTTGCTGAAAACCGATGTCGCAACGCTGGAAGGCCTGTATCGCGCCAGTGGTTTCCGGCAGGTTCAGATTCAAACCAGGGTTGAAGACAACTACCGCGGAGTGCAAAACCATCTTGTCGTGCGCATCCACATTGACGAGGGCTTGCGGACGTTAGTCGGGGAAGTGCGGATTCTTGGCGCACAAAAAATTGCGATGAGAGATTTCCCCGAATTAAGCACCACCGCCGGTCAGCCTTATTCCGAACAGGATCTGGCGAATGATCGCGAACGAATTCTTAACTTTTACTTTGATCACGGATTTCCCAACGCCACCATGGAAATCAATACGAAGGCCTCCGAACGTGAGCCCAATCGCGAAGACGTTACCTATACCATCCAGGAAGGCGAGCGTTTCACGGTGAATCACGTTATGGTCGCCGGAACCGAGCATACCCGCGACTACGTATTAAATCGCGAATTGCAGGTGCATGAAGGCGAGGCCCTTAGCCAGCGGGACCTGCTCACGACGCAAACCCGCCTGTACGACCTCGGCATCTTCGGCCAAGTCGATACCGCGGTGCAGAATCCCGAGGGCACAGATCCCCAAAAAAATGTTCTCGTCCAAGTTAAGGAGGCCCGGCGCTACACCTTCACCTACGGATTAGGATTGGAGTTCGAGACCGGGCAGCCCGCCGGTACTACTGCGCCGCAAGGCGCAACCGGAGTCAGTCCCCGGGTGGAGTTTGATGTGACCCGCTTGAACGTCGGAGGCCGCAACCAGACCTTGACCTTCCAGTCGCACGTTGGGCGTCTGCAACAACGCGGGCTCGTGAGTTACGCCGTTCCCAAGCTGTTCGACAACGATAAGTTCAAGATCATCTATACCGCTTTCTATGACAACAGTCTGGATGTCGCTACCTTCACCTCGCAGCGGCTCGAAGGCAAGGTCGATCTTCGGCAGCAGTTCGGCAACTCGGGGCTTGATCCGGGCACGCGCGCCGGTCCGAATTCCATCGTTTATCGCTGGGATTTCCGGCTAGTTAAGGCCAGCCACTTCGCAGAAGGCTTTAATCCCGGCGAAATCACTCTGCTCTCTCTTCCCGCGCGCGTGGGCGGTCCGGGCTTCACCTTTATCCACGATAAACGCGATAACCCCCTGGAGAGCACGAAAGGAACCTATTTCACGCTCGATGCTTTCGCTTCGTCCACTTACTTCGGATCGGAAGCAGATTTCGGGCGCGCCCTGTTTCAGCATTCCTCCTACTATGCCTTTGGAGGCAAGGGCAAGGCAGCCCACCAGTACGTGTTCGCTCGTTCCACCAGCATCGGCCTGCAGCAGCCCTACGGTGGCACCAGGGTCGTGCCGCCGGGGGCCTGTCCGTTGAACAGCGCGGGGGAAACGGTCTGCCAGGGAATTACTCTCATACCGTTGCCCGAACAATTCTTCGCCGGGGGCGGCAACTCTCACCGCGGGTTTGGGTTAAATCAGGCAGGGCCGCGCGATCCGTCGTCTGGTTTCCCCGTCGGCGGCACCGCCCTATTTGTTAACAATCTGGAGTTGCGCTTTCCCGAGACGTCTCTGCCTTACCTGGGACCAGGTTTTGGTTTTGCCGTCTTTCACGATATGGGCAATGTATTCACGGTTCCGCACGACATGCTCAAGGGAATAGTGCGCTGGCATCAGGCGAATCCGGCCCCCTGCCTGATGTCCGGTGGTACATTGAACTCCCCGTGCGAGACGAAGTTCAATAACTCCGGCTATGATTACACTTCCCATGCGGTCGGGGTGGGGTTGCGTTACAAGACACCCATTGGCCCGTTACGGTTTGACTTTGGATACAATCTGAATCCGACCCGCTATTTCCAAGGTATCGCGTTCAATTCGCAGGGACAGGCGATAACGTACGAAACTCAACGTCTGCGGAATTTCAACGTTTTTTTTAGCATAGGCCAGCCATTTTAATGGATAGAGTTCGCACGAATTCGAAGGCGGCTGTCGCAGTGCTGGCGCTTACGCTGTACATGGGCGTCTGGCTGTCGTCCGCCCACGCCGCGCAAGTTATCGACCGTATCGTGGCCACCGTCAACGGCCACATCATTTTGCAGAGCGACTGGGATGAAGCTTTGCGCTACGAGGCATTGCTGAACGGCCGACCGCTCAGCCAGTTCACCGACGACGATCGCCGCGCGGTGTTGGATCGGTTGATTGACCAGGAATTGTTGTGCGAACAGATGAAGTCGGCATCCTTCCAGCACGCGACGGAGCAAGAGGCAGCGGCTCGTGTGGCCGACTCCCGGAAGCAGTATTCCGAAGCCGCCACCGACGATGGCTGGAAGTTAGTGCTAAACAAGTTCGGGTTGTCGGAAAGGGATCTTGTGGCTCACGTCCAGCAGGAGATCGATCTGTTGCGACTCGTCGACGCCCATCTTCGTCCCACCGTGCAGATCGATTCCAAGACGATCGAAGCCTACTACCGGGAAAAATTCATTCCCCAACTGAAAGAGCCTGTCGTGGCCGAGGTACCTTCCGCTGATGTTGCCGCCAAGATCCGAGAACTCCTCACACAGGAAAAAGTGAATGAATTGCTCGTATCTTGGCTGCAATCCCTGCGCTCGGAAAGCAAAGTGAGTGTGCCCGGCTCGGCTGGTGTTCCCGACGGAGTGCAGACACGGTGAGTTTGCCTGCCGCCAGACCCCCGCGCTGGTGGAAATTCCTGCTGCTGATCATTGCCGGCGGCTTGGTCGCCATTCTCGCCGCCATCTGGTACTCCACTACCGATTCCTTTCAGGCATTTGTGCGCCGCCGCGTAGTCGCCGAGGTAGAGCGCATCACCGGAGGCCGCGCCGAAATTGGCAGCTTCCACGTCGTCCCTTTCCACATGCAGGTCGAACTGCGCAACATCACCGTGCACGGCAAGGAAGCCCCTAACGAGGCTCCCCTCGCGCATGCCGATAGCCTGGTCGCAAAGTTAAAAGTCATTTCGTTTCTGCGCACCGAGTTCGGCTTCTATTCGGTGGATCTGGATCATCCTTTGATTCACATCGCCATTGGGCAGGATGGTGTCACCAACGTCCCGGCTCTCAAAATGCGTCAGCAACCGTCAGAAACTACACCCATTGAGCAATTGTTCGCGCTCTCCATTGATCATCTTTCCGTGCGCCACGGCGAATTGCTCTGGGCTGACCGCATGATCCCTCTGGACTTTGCGGTCCATGAGACCGCTCTGCAGATGGATTACTCATTTCTCCACAGGCGGTACGAGAGCCATCTCTCGGTGGGTAAGGTGGACAGCACGGTCGAGAATTTTCGCCCCTTCGCTTGGATGACGACCGTCGAGTTCAGCCTGGGTTCGACCTTCGCCGACATCAAGTCGTGGCGCTGCAACTCGGGGCGGTCGTCACTGGATGTGAGCGGCCGGATCAGCGATTTTCGCAATCCTCGCCTCGACGGAAGCTACAGCGCTCACGTCGATCTGGCCGAGGCAGCGGCGATCACACGCCGGCGCGACTTGCGCGAAGGTGTCGCCGAGATCAAAGGCTCCGGCCACTGGTCGTGGCAGGAGTTTACAGGTTCCGGCAATTTCGCCCTGCGCGATGTGGCCTGGCAAAACGATCAGATCGCTCTGAAGCGAGTAAGCGTGAATTCCGACTACTCGGTTACCGACCAGCAGCTTAAGCTGCCCAAATTGCAAGGGAAGATATTTGGCGGAAACTTCACCGGCGACGCGCAGGTCGACAATTGGCTTCACAGCATTCCCCCGCCGCCCGCGAGCCGGACGAAAAAGGGCAGGGAAGATATCCCAGAAATCAGTGCCACCCGGCCGCCTGCAAAGAAAGCGGATAAGTCGAAGGGCCCCGGCGTGCAGAGCGGCGTGATCCATCTCCGCGTGCGCGATGTTTCCGCCGCCGAAATGGCCGCCTCTCTCGACGTGGCGGCCCATCCGCTGCATCGTTTTCATCCTGCAGGCTTGGCCACAGGGGCTGTAGATGCGTACTGGAGAGGATCCGTCAAAGATGCGGAAGTGGGATTTGCCGCTGACGTGAGCCCGCCCCATCGTCCCTCGAAGGGCGAACTTCCCGTGGCCGCGCAAATCCAAGGCAAATATCGCGGCGTAACCGACTCCCTGGAACTGAATCTGTTTAAATTGTCCACGGCGGCGTCGCGCGTGCAGGCTTCGGGAATCTTGGCTTCGACCTCCACCCTTCATTTTGCTATTTCGACTTCCAACCTCGAAGAATGGCGCCCGCTGGTCGCCGCGCTCGGTGGGCCGACAAATTTGCCCTTCCATGTCGATGGCAGCGCCACGTTCAACGGAGTAGCAGAAGGAACCTTCTCCACGCCCACTGTGGCCGGAACACTGGCGGCGGAAGACTTCGAATTCACCATGCCTTCGACCTCGCGCACGCCGGAGCAACAGGTGCACTGGGATTCTCTAGGCGCCAGCATTCAATTCTCTGCGCATGAGCTCGCTCTGCGTGGAGGCACGCTACGCCGGGGCGATACTAGCGCCGATTTTGAACTCAACGCGGTCCTGCGCAAAGGACAGTTCACCGAGGACAGTCCCTATACAGCGCGCGTGAATCTGCACAACGTGGACGTGGCGTCCACCGCGGCTTTGGCGCGATTCGACTATCCCGTTTCCGGCACGGCCGACCTTTCACTGCAGATCGGCGGTACCCGCGCGCATCCCCGCGCACAGGGTCACATCCATGCGGCGGGTGCCGCGGTCTACGGCGAGGCCATCGAAAAGTTCGATGCCGATCTGCGCCTCGCAGGGAGTGAAACAGCTCTCAACAACATTCGACTCACTCATCAGGATGCGGCCGTTTCCGGTAGTGCGGCCTACAGTCCGGCCACGCAGTCCTTCCGTCTCGACTTAGTCGGCAAAAATTTTGATGTATCACGGATTCGACAGATTCAGCTCAGGCCTTTGCCCATGGAAGGCCGCGCCGACTTCACGCTGCAAGGTTCGGGAACGCTCGCCGCTCCCGTGGTCAATGCATCGGTTCATATCGCAAACCTCACGCTGGACCACGAAGTAGCCGGCGGCTTGAATTTTGAGATGCTGACGAAGAATGGAGAACTGCGCCTGACGGGCCGCTCGCAATTTCCTCGTGGCGCGCTTTCCCTGGAAGGGACAGTTGGAATGCACGGCGATTATCCGGCGAATATCACAGCGCAACTGGATCACGTCGATCTCGACGCGCTATGGCGCGCCTACCTGGGCCAGGAACTTACCGGGCATTCCGCGTTTGGAGGCGTTGTGACTATGCGCGGCCCGCTGCGCCACCCGACCAAGTGGACGCTCGACGGCAATGTCACCGATATCGGAATCGAAGTAGAGTCTGCCAAGCTGCATAATCAGGATCCCGTACGCTTTACTTACGCGGACCAGGCCATTCACATCCAGCCTGCTCATATGGTGGGCGAAGGCACCGACGTTGTCGGTCACGGTTCAATCCATTTCGTCGAAGGCAAGGAACTGGATCTCTCCGCCGACGGCCAGGTTGACCTCAAGTTGCTCAGCAGCGTAGCTCCCGATCTGACTGCCTTTGGTCTGACCAACATCCACATGACCTTGGGTGGAACACTGATCGATCCGCTTCCACAGGGCACCATCGAAGTGAAGAACGGCACCGCCAATTACGCCGGTCTGCCCAGCGGCTTAAGCGAGATGAATGGTCAGCTCTCATTCACCCGCGATCGCGTTCATATCGATCAACTCACCGCTCGCACGGGAGGCGGCACCCTCGACTTGAAAGGCGACGTCACCAACTACAACCGCCAAATCAACTTTAACCTCACTGCCGTCGGAAAAGAAGTGCGGCTGCGCTATCCGCCGGGCGTCAGTTCAACCGCTACCGCCGAATTGCACTGGGTGGGAACCCGCTCCGCTTCGCTGGTTTCCGGGGATGTGCTGGTCACAAAGTTGGCCGTCACTCCGGGCTTTGATTTCGGCTCTTACCTGGAGCGAAGCCGGCAGTCGGCGGCCATCATGCCCGCCAATTCGCCGCTCTACAATGTCAAGCTCGACGTGGCTGTGCGCACCGCTCCCGAACTGCAAATGAAGACCGCGGTGGCGCGACTGTCCGGCGACGCCGACCTGCGTCTGCGCGGTTCTGTCGCGCGTCCCAGCGTTCTTGGCCGCGCCGACATTCTGGAAGGCGACGCCACCTTCAACGGCATCAAATTCCGGCTGGAGCGCGGTGACATTACATTTGCCAATCCCGTGGCCATCGAACCCCAGCTCAACCTGCAGGCCACCACCCACGTGCGCAACTACGATCTCGATGTCACCGTTACCGGGACGCCCGAGCGCCTCGCGGTCAACTACCGTTCCGAGCCGCCGTTGCCGAAGTCTGACATCATCGCCCTGTTGGCTCTCGGCCGCACCAGCGAGGAGTCCGAGCAACTGCAGGAGCAGTCAGGCCAGCAGGTGTTCACCGACGAAGCCACGAATTTGATCATCAACCAGGCCATCAACTCCACGGTCACCAGCCGCATGCAAAAATTATTCGGAGTCAGCCGCATCAAAATCGATCCCCAGGGCCTGACCACCGAAACCAATCCCACGGCCCGCGGCCCGCAGGTCACCATCGAGCAGCAATTTGCCAACAACGTTTCGCTCACATATAGCACCAATGTTTCACAGAGTTCGCAACAGATTATTCAGGGCGAATACTACGTCAATCGCAACATTTCGGTGGTGGGAACGCGCGATCAGAACGGCGTGGTCAGCTTCGATGTCCGCATTCGGCAACGCAAGAAATAGAATCGTTTCCGCGGGATGCAGGTTCCCCACGCCATCAATGAATTCTTCCGGAGAAGCCGCGTTCACCGACCTGCGCCGCTGCATGGTCGAGTCCCAACTGCGGGCGCGCGGCATCGCCGATCCGCGTGTGCTTTCTGCCATGGAGCGGGTGTCGCGTCACGAATTCGCGCCGGAACGATATCGCGATCAGGCCTACAAAGATCATCCCTTGCCGATTGGCGAAGGCCAGACCATCTCTCAGCCCTATATCGTGGCGCGCATGCTCGAAACTCTAACGCTCGCTCCAACGGACCGAGTGCTGGAAGTAGGGACTGGGTCAGGGTATGTCACCGCATTGCTCGCCGAACTCGCCGCGCAAGTTTTTTCGATTGAGCGCTACCCGGCACTCGCCGGTGCCGCTCGCGACCTTCTCTCCCGGATGGGTTACGCCAACGTGAAAGTAGTCATAGGCGACGGCAGTCAGGGTTTTGCCGATGCCGCGCCCTTCGACGCCATTATCGTTTCCGCCGCGGCCGCCGAGATCCCACCCGCTCTGCTCGAACAACTGGCCGAAGGCGGCCGGATGATCATTCCCGTAGGCGCACCCGATTCTCAGCAGCTTCAGTTCATTCGCATGGTCGGTGGCCGGCCGCGGATTTCGCTGCACGAGTTCTGCCGCTTTGTTCCGCTGGTGGCGGGCTAGCGATTCGTTCCTTGGCCCGAGCTTCAGGCGTCCCAGGTTCAGTTGTCCATGGCTAACCGCGGGACAGACCACCTGAATTAGAATCTACTCGTGCCCTTTCTTCACAACCTGCGCGTCACGCTGGAGATGATCAAGTGGGAGCACTCCATTTTCGCGCTGCCCTTCGCGCTGTGCGGAGCCATGCTCGCCGCAGGAGGATTTCCCTCGTTGCATCAGTTGGCGTGGATCATCGTTGCGATGATCTCAGCGCGGTCGGCCGCCATGGCCTTCAACCGCTGGGCCGATGCGTCGATCGATGCGGCCAACCCGCGCACCAGCACTCGCGCCCTGCCCGCTGGGCAACTCTCGCCTCTGTTTGTGGTTAGCTTCGTAGCCGTTTCCAGCGCCATTTTTATTCTGGCTGCCAGCCAACTCAACCGCCTGTCCCTGGTGCTTTCTCCAGTTGCGCTCGCCGTTCTGCTGCTTTACTCCTACACCAAGCGCGTCACGCGATGGTCGCACCTGGTTTTGGGATTTGCTCTCGGCATTGCCCCCGCAGCAGCGTGGATCGCTGTTCGCGGCTCGCTTGATCCTCGCATCCTGCTTCTCACCGCTGCTGTGACGTTCTGGGTGGGCGGCTTCGACGTTCTCTACGCTTGCCAGGATTTCGATTTCGACTCCCAGGCAGGCCTGCATTCCATTCCGCGATACGTCGGCATTCCCGCCGCGCTCTGGATTGCGCGTGCCTTTCACGCCATCATGGTCGGATTGCTGATCGGAATGCTCTTCGCCTTCGGCATGGGAAAACTTGCTGCCTGCGGGGTTGTCGCCGTGATCCTGCTGCTGCTCTACGAGCACTCTCTGGTTCGGCCCAACGATCTGTCGAAACTCAATGCCGCCTTCTTCACTATGAATGGCGTCATCTCAGTTCTGTTCTTTGTTTTTGTGGCGGGCGATTTGCTTCTGCGGAAATAACCCTCTCCAGGCAAATCGCCGGAGAGGCGCGCGTACGCGGCCGCGGGTGCCCCATTTCTCGCGTACTTTGCGAGAAGTGGGGCTTCCCGCCGACCATTTTAAACCCCGCCTACGGATTGACCTTTAGCAGCAGCATCGTGCCGCTTTCCACTTTCACGTTATTTTTTTCCGAGGTCAGCACCGATCCCTGCGCCGCGTTCGCGCCAGGTTGCAGCGTCAGATTCGAGATTCCCACCACGCCTTGGGTATTCCCGGTAATCGGCGGCCGCGCACCGTTTTGTTGCTGCGGACCTTCAGTGCCTTCATTATTCGTGCTGGGCGCCGTGCTCGACGGCGAGGTTTGACCAGAGCCCATGGAACCGTTACGTGAACTTCCGGAAGGTGTAGGCGCAGCGCTGCCACCGCTCGGCGCCGGCGCTCCTTCATCCGAGCCGCCATTTGCGTTATTGCTCGGTGGAGCGATCACCGCCTGAATCGACATCGGCAAAGGCATGTCCCCGCTTTTCAGCGAGGCGCGGTCAAACGCAATTCCCAGTTGCGATTCCTTCTGATCTTTATTTCGCGCCTGCGCCTCGGTCACATGTCCCGTCACCTTGGTATCTTTGGGCACGAGCACCTCGCCGCTGCTCGTCTTCAAATCCATGGTGACCTTAGCCACGATCTGGTCGCCAGCTTTAGCTTTCTTCGCATCGATGGTTTTTGTCAGCTGGACCGGGATCACGCTTCCCGGCGCAATTCTGGGAGTTTGTGAATTCGCGCTGTTCGCCGCCGAAGCGGAAGGCTGAGCGGCTTGCGACTGTGTAGTCTGAGGTTGCGCGGGGCTTTGTGTCGCCGGCGCCGCGCTCTGAGCAAAGGATGCCGCGCACAGCAATGCTCCACTGAGCAACGCGGCAGAAAGATAAGTTCGCATCGACAATCTCCTTTTCGTGGGAAAATTTCGACGCAGGGCGCGCAAAGAAACAAAGATTTGTGTCTTCTAATTGGATGCACTTTGCCCCGGAAGGGTAGGCGGCGAATCCTCGCCGGTCTCGCGTTCCCCCGCACCCGCGGAATCAGCTCTTCCACCGCCTAATCGTGGCCTTCAGCAGCGTCCTGCGATATCATCAAGAGGATGCCTGCCACACACATGTCCCATGCTTTTCAGACGGATGATCCGCGCCTGGCGCCGATTCACGAGAAGGTTCTTGCCGGCGCGCGCCTGAATGCCGACGACGCTCTCGCCCTCTACCGTACGGGCGACATCCTCGCCGTGGGCTGGCTGGCCAACTCCGTGCGCGAGCGCATGCACGGCGACAAGACTTATTTCAACGTCAACCGCCACATCAATCCCACCAATGTTTGCATAGCCGCCTGCCGGCTCTGCGCCTTCGGACGCAAGAAAGACACGCCCGGCGCTTACACCATGGCTCTCGATGAGGCTTTCGAAACCGCCGCTTCCGGCTACTCCGAAGCCGTCACCGAGTTTCACATTGTTGGCGGCCTGCACCCCGACCTGCCCTTTCAATATTTTCTGGATTTGTGTTCCGGCCTGAAGACGCGCTTTCCGCAAGTGCACTTGAAAGCCTTCACCATGGTCGAGGTCGCGTATCTGTCGAAGCGAGCCAAGCTCTCCATCCGCGAAACGCTGGAACAACTAAAAGCTGCTGGCGTAGACTCGCTGCCGGGCGGCG
>DASSRO010000162.1:0-22426 GCA_035701745.1 Candidatus Sulfotelmatobacter sp.
TCTTTGTGGGGCGGCAAGGCCGAAAACATTCCTGTGGTATCGCCGGTGGAGGCTGTCAAGCGTTATCCCGAGGCCACGTTTGTGGTTGCGATCTGGCATCCGAGCCGAAATGAAACAATGATGGATCGCATTCGGCAACTCGAGGCACTGGGAGCTTCAAATGTCGTTCCGTTTTACGAGCTGTTCGGGGAATATGGAAACCTTCTGTTGCCGAATTTGTTTTGGGAGCGGCCGGACTATTATGCCGGGCATACCGAAGAGATTGCTCGCGGACGTGCTCTGCTGGATAACGCCGGGCAGCAAGAGTTCGACCGTCAGATGCGGCTTCGTGGCGGAGACTTCTCCGGCCAGGTCATCGATCCTGGAGCCCAATATTTTCCGCATGATCTTTTCCGGCTAACGCGGAATGAGATCTTTATTGACTGCGGCGCTTACGACGGCGACACTATTGCCGAATTTCGCCGCGCCACCGGTGATCGCTTTGATCGGATAGTTGCGTTCGAACCGGACCCGGGAAATTTCGCAGCGCTTAATTCTGCAGTGAGTGGGGATGCCCGAATTGCGGTGCAGCCATACGCTACAGATGTGCGGCGGAAGACGGTTCAATTTGCCATAGGCGGCACCGGCGCCCACATCTCCTCAACGGGTACCTGCGAAGTGCAGACAATCACTCTGGACGAAGCGCTCGAGGGGATTGCTCCGACTTACATCAAGTTCGACATTGAGGGAAGCGAGCGCGACGCGTTGGCAGGTGGACGGCAGACAATTACACGCCATCGGCCAAAATTGGCGGTCTGCGCCTATCACTGCCCGGATCACTTGTGGAGCATCCCAATCCAATTGGCGGATCTATTGCCTGGGTCACGTCTGACTTTGCGGACTTATTGTTCGGACGGATTCGATTGCGTTTGCTACTGCATCCCGAGTTAGACCTGCCGCGAATTCAAAGCCGCCCGTACTCCACAATCTGTTTGTCGGTGAATTCCGCCATGTCATTGCCTTCGTTCCAGGCGCGATACCAACCCAGTGTCCACTCCAGAGCGGTCTCGATGTTCAGGCGTGGTTTCCATCCGAGTTCCACGCGGGCGCGGCTGGCGTCTAATCGAAGAACGTGATCCTCGTGCACGCCGGCTTCGGTGTCGCGAACCCAGGACGCGCCGTTGCCCCACATCTGCACCAATTTGTTCGCGATGCGCTCGACCGGCCAAATGTCGTCATCGCCCGGTCCAAAATTGTAGGCGGAAGCGAATCGCGCCGGATCGGCAAGGAGGTGCTCCGCCAGCAGTAGATAACCGTGTACCGACTCGAGCACATGTTGCCAGGGACGAATCGCGCTGGGTCGTCGAATTAAAACTGGTTTTCCAGACCGAAATCCGCGGACGAGATCCGGAATCAGTCTGTCCTCGGACCAGTCGCCTCCGCCAATCACATTGCCGGCACGGGCGGTAGCCAAGCCAACATGGTGCTGTTCCACGCGATCGACGGGAAAGAATGAGCTCCGGTAAGCCGCACTGACAATTTCAGCGCAGGCCTTGCTGGAGGCATACGGATCGTATCCGCCGAGCGGATCATTTTCCCGATAAGGCCATACCCATTCCCGATTCTGGTAACACTTGTCGGTGGTGACACAAACGACGGCGCGTACGCTCGGAGTTTTGCGGATGGCTTCCATCACGTGCACTGTGCCCATGATGTTCGTGCCGTAGGTGCCCACCGGATCGGCATAGGAGCGGCGAACCAGTGGCTGTGCCGCCAGGTGAAAAACAACCAGCGGCTTGAACTCTGCGATCGAGGCCTCAAGCTTGGCGTAATCGCGCACATCGCCGCGAATGTCGTCAACGGCCGGTCCCACCGACGCCAGCTGGAACATGTTGGGTTCAGTGTAAGGATCGAGCGCGTAACCGCGGACTTGCGCTCCGAGCCGCCGCAACCAGAGAGCGATCCAGCCACCCTTGAAACCGGTGTGACCGGTCAAGAAAACGCGACGGTCTTTCCAGGTCTTTACCAGGTCTTCCAGGGCGCCCTCCCGCTGGCCCAAAGTTCCTCCAGCCGTTGCTTGTCGCGGAGCGTATCCATGGCCAGCCAGAATCCGTGGTGCTGGAAGGCATGTACCTGGCGCTGCGCCGTCAGGCTATCCAGGGGCTCGCGCTCAAACATCCAGGCATCGTTGTGGATTTCATCGAGCGCTTTCGGCGAGATGACGAAGAAGCCACCGTTGATCCATCCACCCTCGCCCTGGGGCTTTTCTTGAAACGAAGTGATTGCGGTTCCGTCCAAGCCGAGGGCGCCAAAGCGCGCCGGGGGCTGCACGGCCGTGATCGTCACCTTGCCGCCCTTCTGCTTGTGAAAGGCAATGGTCGCCGAGATATCCACGTCGCTCAGGCCGTCGCCATACGTCATGCAGAATGCCTCATCGCCCTCCACGTACCGCGCTATTTTTTTCAGGCGACCTCCGGTACCGGTTTGATCTCCGGTATCGACCAGCGTGACTTTCCATGGTTCGGCGACGCTCTGGTGGACGTCCATGGAATGCTTCTGCATATCGAAAGTAACATCCGACATATGAAGGAAATAGTTCGCGAAGTATTCCTTGATCATGTAGCCCTTGTATCCGCAGCAGATGATGAAATCGTTGATCCCGTAATGCGAATACAGCTTGAGAATGTGCCAGAGAAGCGGCCGGCCGCCGATTTCGACCATGGGCTTAGGGCGTACGGCCGTCTCCTCTGTGAGACGCGTTCCGAGGCCGCCTGCAAGAATCACTGCTTTCATTGAGTCTCTCGGTTCCTTATCGTGAGCGCGATTACCTTGCACGGTATATCACACATCGGTCTGGAAATCGTTGTCATCATAGCTTACTGGCGCAGGAATCAAGCGCTTCGGACCGGGCCTGAATGGTATGATTTGAGGGTCCCGACAACCTATGGTGGATACCGCGGCCCAGCTACGCAGGCAGATTCTCGACCTGACTGCTCAATATTTTTCGGAATCATCCAAGTCTGGAGATTTTATTCCTGGAGTCTCGCCGGTACCGGTGTCGGGCAAAGTGATTGATGCCGCCGACGTGAGCGCAGTGGTGGATTCGGCGCTCGACGCCTGGTTCACCACGGGCCGTTTCGCGGAAGCCTTCGAACGGAATTTGGCGCGATTCGTCGGAGTGCGTTCCGCATCGCTGGTGAATTCGGGATCCTCCGCCAATCTGGTGGCGCTTAGCGCCCTGACCTCGCCCAAACTCGGCGAGCGGCAACTAAAGCCCGGCGATGAAGTCATTACCGTGGCTGCCGGTTTTCCCACGACGGTCAATCCGATCTTCCAGAATCGCCTCGTTCCAGTCTTCGTGGACGTGACTGTTCCCAGCTACGAGATCGACGTCCGCCAACTGGAAGCCGCGCGCAGCGAGCGCACAAAAGCCGTGTTCGTTGCCCATACGCTGGGGAATGTTTTTGATCTCGATGCCGTTACCGCGTTCACACAAAAACATAATCTCTGGCTGATTGAAGACTGCTGCGACGCGCTGGGTTCCACATACAAGGGACGAAAAGTCGGTACGTTTGGCGATATTGCTACGTTGAGCTTCTATCCCGCGCACCATATTACAACCGGAGAGGGCGGCGCCGTGCTAACGGACAAGCCGGCGCTGCAGACGCTGATTGAATCTTTTCGCGACTGGGGCCGCGATTGCTGGTGCGAACCGGGCAAAGACAACACTTGCGGCAAGCGTTTTGATTGGCAGCTGGGCGCGTTGCCTTGCGGCTACGATCACAAATACACCTATTCGCATATCGGCTACAACTTGAAAGCCACCGATATGCAGGCCGCGCTTGGGGCGTCGCAACTGACGAAGCTCCCCGGCTTCATCGCGCGGCGGAAAGAGAATTTTGCTTACCTGCGGAACAAACTCGAGCCGCTGCAGGATCTGCTGGCTCTGCCGGAGGCAACGCCGGGCGCGGATCCGAGCTGGTTCGGTTTTCCCATCGGCATCCGCAAGGGCGCACCGATCAGCCGCATCGATTTGACGCGCGCCCTGGAGGCCAAGAAAATCGGCACCCGGTTGCTGTTTGGTGGAAACCTGACCCGCCAGCCTGCCTACGAAGGCTGCGACTATCGTGTGATTGGCAGTCTGCCGAACACCGACTATGTAATGAATCATGTGTTCTGGATCGGCGTCTATCCAGGACTGACGAAAGAAATGCTGGATTTTGTGGCCGCCACGGTTTTCGAGTTCGCTGCGGCTGCCCGCTCGGTTTCGGTACGTTCGTGACCCGCGTTCGAATGCAACATTCATGAAGCTTTCCGATTACATTTTTTGCCGGCTGAAGGAGTGGGGCGCGCGCCACGTTTTTCTGATCACCGGCGGCGGCGCGATGCACCTCAATGATTCCATCGGGACAAGCGGGCTCCGCTATATCTGCACCCATCATGAGCAAGCTGCTGCGATGGCTGCCGAAGGCTATGCGCGAATAACGCGCAAGCCCGGCGTATTGAACGTGACCACGGGGCCGGGGGGCATCAACGCGCTGAACGGCGTGTTCGGGGCGTGGACGGATTCGATTCCCATGCTCATCCTGTCGGGGCAGGTGAAGCGCGAAACTTGCATGGCGACTTACGGCCTTACGGACCTGCGCCAGTTGGGGGACCAGGAAGTCGACATCATCCGAATGGTCAAGGGGATTACGAAATATTCGGTGTTGGTATCCGAACCGGAATCGATCGCCTATCACCTGGAGCGGGCTTGGCATCTGGCGCAGAATGGACGTCCCGGGCCCTGTTGGCTCGATATCCCGGTGGACGTGCAATCGGCTCAGATTGAGCCCGGGCAGCTCAGTCACTACGACCCCGTGGAGGATGCTCTGGAGTTCGATCCGGCGACGGTCACGGCTCAGGTCGCGGATGTTCTCGGACGCATAGCCACGGCCGAACGCCCGGTCGTGCTTGCGGGAAGCGGGGTTCGGCTCGGCGGTGCGCTGGCGGAATTCGAGCAGGTCATTCGCGCCTTGCGGGTTCCGGTAGTCACGGCCTGGACGCACGACTTGATTGCCAGCGACGATGAGCTTTTCTGCGGGCGCCCCGGAACCATCGGCGAGCGCGCGGGAAACTTCACCGTGCAGAACGCAGACCTTGTCCTGGTGCTCGGTTCGCGGCTCAACATTCGCCAGACCAGCTATAACTGGAATTCCTTCGCTCGCTTCGCCACAAAAATCCAGGTGGATGTCGACGCTGCAGAACTGCGGAAACCCTTGATGCGGCCCGATATTCCAATATGCTGCGACGTAAAGTTGTTTCTGGCGGAAATGGCGAAACAGCTGGAGAATACCCAGTCCAATGCCAGGCACGAACAATGGCTCGCTCATGCGCGATGCTGGAAGCAAAAATATCCGGTGGTGCAGCCGAAACAACGGATCGCGGGACCGCCGCTGAATCCCTACGACTTTATCGACAAGCTCTTTGAGATGCTGGGCCCGGACGATGCCGTGGTTTGCGGCAACGCGACGGCGTGCATTGTTCCGTATCAAGCAGGCAAATTGAAGAAGGGTGAGCGCCTGATCTCGAATTCGGGCTCCGCATCCATGGGATACGACTTGCCGGCATCGATCGGAGTTGCGGTCGCAAAAGGCGGGCGCACGATCTGCATCGCAGGCGATGGTTCGCTGCAGATGAACGTGCAGGAATTGCAGACGCTGGTCGGCTACAAGCTTCCGGTGAAAGTCTTTGTGCTGAACAATGGCGGGTATCTTTCGATCCGTCAGACGCAAACCGGCTTTTTTCAAGGCCGCAAAATTGGGGAGAGCGCGGGCAGTGGCGTAACTTTCCCCAATATGAAGAGAATTGGCGATGCCTACGGGATTCCGTCTTTTGTAATCGAGACCGTCTCGGACTTGGACATAGTTCGCCGTGAACTGGAGAGCGAAGGCCCCAGCCTGTTTGATATTTCGCTAGATCCGTCGCAGGAGTTCGAACCGCGGCTGCGCTCGCGTATTCTGCCCGACGGCAAAATACTTACCCCGAATCTCGAGGACATGTATCCGTTTCTTACGCCTGAAGAGCTAGCGTCGAATATGCTGGTGGAGGAAAAGAAATGAAGGGCCAACTCCCCGCCTGCATCCTGTTCGATCTCGATGGCACGCTGGTGGATTCGCTGCCGGGAATCGAATTCTCAGTGCGACAAGCCTTCAGTCAATGCAAGCTACCGCTGGCGAAGAAAAACCTGCGAGATCTGGTGGGGCCTCCGATCCGCACCATCCTTTCTCAAGCCGGAAATATTTCTGACGAAAGCAGTTTGGATGCGCTGGAGCGCGCATTCCGCGTCAGTTATGACTCCGAAGGTTGGCGGAAAACAAGCAGCTTTTCCGATGTTGACGAAGTTTTGCGAATGATGCGCGAACGCGGCCATCGTCTGTTTGTCGTTTCTAACAAGCCTCGGCAGGCGGCTCTGCGGATTCTCGAACGGGCCGGATTTCTACGGTACTTCGAGGCCGTAGTGACTCGTGATTCTCGCTCGCCCCATTATCGCGAAAAAGGCGAAATGATCGGCGATCTCCTGTCCCAACAGGGAATCGTTCGGGCAGAGTGCGTGATGGTGGGCGATACTGCGGAAGACGGAAAAGCCGCCTCCGAGTCTGGAATCAAGTTCATTCGGGTGACTCACGGCTACGGGGCTGCGGACGAGTTGTCTTCCGTCCCGGTGGCGCACACGCTGGATAGCTTTTCGCAATTTTTCCCTCTGATAAGCGAAGGAGTTTTTCTGTGATCGACAAAGATATTTTTGAAGATCTTTTTGTATTGGAGATGGCCAATAACCATCTCGGCAGCCTCGAACGCGGCTTGAAAATTGTCGCCGAATTTGCCCAGGTGGTTCGATTCAACAACGTGAGGGCGACCATCAAGCTGCAGTTCCGTGACGTCGACTCATTTATTCACCGGGATTTCGTGGACCGCAAAGATCTTCGCTACGTGAAAAAGACGCTCGACACGCGTCTGAGCGATGACGAACTCGCGACCCTGGTGAAGGCGATTCGCCAGGCAGGATTCACCGCGACGGCGACACCATTCGATGAACGCTCCGTCGATTTGTGCTCGAACCTGGGCATTCCCATCATCAAGATTGCGAGCTCGGATCTGAACGACTGGGTGCTCATCGAAAAAATCGCAAAGACCAAGAAGCCCGTTATTGTCTCGACTGGCGGATCGTCCCTTAAGGACATGGACGACATCGTTACGTTCTTCTCCAACCGGAATATTCCGCTCGGCATCAATCACTGTGTTTCGCTCTACCCGTCGGAAGATTCGGAACTCGAGCTGAACCAGATCGATTATTTGCGAAACCGATATCCGGATAACACCATCGGATTCTCAACCCATGAGTATGTGAATTGGTCCAATTCCATGCTTATTGCTTATGCTAAGGGCGCGCGGATGTTCGAACGCCACATCGATATTCAGACGGAGGGCGTGAAAGTTTCGCCCTATTGCAGCCTGCCGCATCAGGCGGATGAATGGTTCAGGGCATTTCACAAGGCGAAAGAAATGTGCGGCGCGCCGGGCACGCAAAAGCGCATTCCTCCAAAAAGAGAGATTGAATATCTCGACGCCTTGGTCCGCGGAGTCTACGCGAAAGCCGACCTCCCGGAGGGCCATTGCCTGATGGAGGAAGATGTCTACCTGGCAATTCCGCTGCAGAAAGGCCAACTCTCCTGCCGCGAATTGATGAGAGGGGAGATGCTGCTGAAAAAAGTTGAGAAGGATGCGCCTATCAGGATTGACGATATCGAGAGCCCATATTCGCAAATTCCTTCCCTCAAGAAAACAATCTATCAACGCGGGTTGGACGTCGAAAGCTAATCTGGTGGCACGACGGCCTGCAAACGCGAAGGCGGAAGCTGGGCCGCTCAGGTCCGCCTCCCTATGAACAGACTGGCTCCAGATCTGGAACTGATCGCCGCCAACACCCAGGGATTGTGGGCAGAACTGCGGGGAGAGCGTGTCTTCATCACCGGCGGGACTGGGTTTTTTGGATGTTGGCTGGTGGAGAGTTTCTGTTATATGAATCAGAAACTCGGCTTGGGCGCCGAGGCCACCATCCTAACGCGTAATCCTGAAGCATTCGGCCAAAAGTGCCCGCATCTCGCCTCAGACCCAGCGATAAAACTGCAGGCCGGTGACGTACGGAACTTTTCGTTTCCCGCGGGTGAATACAAGTGCGTGATTCATGCCGCAACCGAGGCCAGCGCGAAACAGGCTGCTGAAGCGCCGCTTGAGATGCTCTCGACGATTGTCGCCGGCACCGAGCGAGCCCTTGAGTTCGCGGCCACACATGGGACCACGAAATTTCTGCTGACCAGTTCGGGCGCGGTTTATGGAAAGCAACCGCCTGACCTGACACATGTGCCTGAAACATATGCTGGAGCACCCGATCCCCTGAATCCTGCCAATGTGTATGCCGAAGGCAAACGAACTGCCGAGCTGCTTTGTGCTCTGTACCAGAAGCGTGCCGGCCTCGATTGCAAGATCGCGCGCTGTTGGGCTTTCTGCGGCCCTCATCTTCCTCTTGACCAGCACTTCGCCATTGGCAACTTTATCGGAGACGTGCTGGCGGGAAGACCGATTCTGATCCAGGGCGATGGAACCCCCAGAAGATCGTATTTGTATGCAGCCGATCTCGCCGTGTGGCTGTGGACGATATTGTTCCGCGCACCGGCACTCGTGCCTTTCAATGTCGGATCATCCCATGACGTGAGCATCCTGGAATTAGCGCAGTTGGTAGCCAGGACTTTGAGCCCGGAAACGGAAATTCGAGTGGCCCGACAGGTGGCTACCGGGGCCCTGCCTCTGCGCTATGTTCCCTGCGTCGATCGTGCGCGGGAGGTGCTCGGGTTGCGCCCGACAGTTGAACTCGAGGAGTGCATTCGCAGGACGGCCGCGTGGCACTCGAAGTGAATGCGGTCGGAGATCAAAACTGTGTTAATCCGGCTCTCGAAATCTGGCGCGGAAAATCAGTCACCGTGCTGGTGGTTCGTGATTTGCGTCAGGCCGCTATTGTTACTCGCAATAGGGGTTCCGTCTGGAACGGCTGATTTTTCGTGCTGGCTGCCCCGCAACAGGTATTTCGACAAGGTGACGAAACCCTTGAGGTTGCGCTGCAGTTCGCGCCGGTCGGTAAGCGACTGTTTCAGCTTGTAAATCAGATACGAGGGACTGAGGTAAAAACTTCTCCGCGCGCGATCGCAGAAACTCACCAACTCCTGGTGAGTAATGTTGGGCAGATTGACGACGCTGTTGTGCAGGCCGTCTTTCGTCAACCATCCGCCCCAGTCCTCGATCTGAATGTAATTGCGGTCCTTGGCTTCCTGATACGCGGTGGTGCCGGGATAAACCATGATCGGAAAGAACTGAGCCGTATCGGGCTGCAGTTTCTTCGCGAAGCTCAGGGTCTTCTCCATGCTGGCCGGGGTCTCGTTCAGATTTCCGACCATGAAGCATCCGTGCACCATGATGCCCGATTCCTGGCAACGGCGGACGAACCGATGAGCCTCTTCGTGATACTTGGCATCGCGACGGTCGTCGTTGTTCTTCTTCATGCCGTTGATGACTTCCACATCGCCGCTCTCAAAACCCACGCAGAACAAACGTGCTCCGGCCTTGTGCAAGGTGGAGAGCAGTTCTGTCTCCGCGCCGATGTCGGCGCGGCAGTTGGCGTCGAAGGGCAACTTGTTGCCGCGCCGGATCAACTCTTTCGCCAACTCCATGGTCCGCGGCTTGCTGATGATGAAGGTATCATCCTCCAGCATCACAGTCTTAATTTCAGGCATCTCGCGGGAGATGTAATCGAACTCGTCGGCCACGTTGCCCACCGAGCGATAGCGCATCCGGTGCCCGCTGAACGTTTGCGGATAAACGCAGAACGAGCAGTGGTAGGGGCATCCGCGGCTGGTATCGAATACCACCAGCGGCCACAGCGAGTGGCCGTAGAAGTAGTCCGGCGTATGCAGATAACGCTTGTAGACCTCGGAAACGAAAGGTAATTCGTCAAGATTCTCAATCGCCGGGCGCGGAGGATTGGTGATGATCTCTCCAGTCGCCTTGCGACGCCACGCCAGTCCGTCGACAGTCGACAGGTCGGCACCGCAGGCCTTCGCGGCGAGCCAGTCACGCACGGTGTATTCGTACTCCCGGATGGCCACGGCTTCGAGCGAAGCGGACATGGCCAGCGTTTCTTTCGGCAATGCCGAGACATGACGTCCGACAAGCAGCACATGCAGATTCGGGTTGGCCGCGAGCAAAGACTCGATTACGCTGACGTCGTTGAGAATGCTGGGCGTAGAGGTGTCGCAGACGACGGCTTCAATATTCTTGGCTGCGATTCGATCGATGACCGACTGCACGGTGTATCCGGCGGCGGGGGAATCGACTAAGTCCACGTCGTGTCCGTTTTTGATCGCAACTCCTGCAGCCGTAGCCAGCCACTTAGGGTAATAAAGAGTTCCACTCTTAGTGACGGCGGGACTGCGTTGCTCGCGCGAAAAACGCGGGTGAAATGGAGGATTCAAAAACAGAACACGCATTATGGGAGAAGTATATCAAAACGTTGTGGAAATAAAGGATTTAGTTTGAGTTACCAAGGTGCCAAGGTGGGATCAATTCAGCGAACGGCGCTTTTAGAATGCTGAAGTGCAGAGGCAGAATTTAAACCGCCCCTTGTTTTCCCTTCCAATAATGTTTCATCGCTTCCAATCGCTGGCGATTTTCGGGGAGCGCGAAGGTCCGTTGCAGGTTCTGGCGCAGGATCACCCAAAATGTGGCTACAAAAAAAGCGAGGATGGTGATGCCAAGCACGATCAACGTTCGATGGGGAGAGGACTTTGTATCAGGCGGCACCGCAGGATCGACGATCTGCACAATCTCGCCTTCGCGGGCCTCATCGAGTTTTGCGATTTCCAATTCTTTCGCCAATAGCTCGAAGACCGTCTCGCGGTATTTCAGGTCACGGTACCGGCGAATGTACTCCAGGCCGGCTTGTGTCACCCTGCCCTTGGAGAGAACAATATCGGACCCCGAGTCTTGGTGTGATCCCGCTATCTGATTGAGTTGGGATTGCAGCGCAGCCAGTTGCTGCTTGGCGAGGATGAGAGCCGGATTGTCTTCGGCGGCGAAAGAGCGCATGCTCTGAACTTGAACTTCCTTGGCCACGACTTGTGCGCGCAGGACGGCGGCGGATTCAATCAACGATCGGGCCTGACTATCGATCTGCAGAACGCCGGTAGTTTGTTGAGTTTTTTGCATGGCTTCTTCCGAAGCTGTAAGGTCCTCTTTCGCCTGCTGCAGTTCGTGATCGAAAAAGAGGCGGCGGCGAGCGGCTTCTGATATGGCCAGGGTTGCCGATAGTTTGCGAAACTCCTCGATGTACCCATTCGCCAGTTCCGCAGCCCGCTTTGAGTCATGATCCTCCACCGTCAGGCGGATCAGTCCATCCTTTGTCCCGGCAGTCGCCGTGACGCGACGCTCCAATGCTTTGCGCGTGTCCGACAATTTCTTTTCACGGTACTCAGCCATCAAGCCGAAGCGCTGGATCATTGCGTCTTCGACGGTGCGACTGGTTAGCAATGCGATGTACATATCGGCGGGCGTCTTCATGCCCAACCCGCCTGCCAGAGATCCTAGCGACCCCAGTCCGCCCAGATTTCCCATCTGTCCCAACAATGCGGAGGCCACGGAAGAATTCTGCTGCGGCGGCAGGAGCATGATTTTGGCTTCGTATTGAACCGGAAGCAAGAAAGCCACTACCACTGCCAATACAGCGGCTCCCAACACGAAGCGGATGATGAAGCGCTTGTTCGCGAGCAGCAGCACCGTAACATCAAGCAGCGAAACCTCAGTTTCTGTCTGAGAAGTGGAGGGGCTCTCTTCGGGGGAGATTGGTTCGGTTTCGATGAAGGTGTCTGTGTGAGTTGCCACTGTAGGGTTATTATGACATTGTGCCGTGCGGGATTCTAGCAGGCTGCATCAAATTGGCGGCCTCATCTGAGTGTTTCTCTTGGTGCCGCTTTGGTCCTCCAATCTCGGTTGTGCTAGCTTGAATGATTCAGAACAACAACCCCACAATGAAAGAAATCGATACCGCGGCGGCATGTCTTCTCGGGTTCGACGTTAGAACTGCATGGTACAACTATCGGCGGTCGGCTTGGCATCAACAGGAAGTAAGATGACGTTGGCCAGAAAGGTCCTTGCCGCTGCCACACTTCCTGCTCCTTCTTACACGCGAACTACCCGGTTGTGCCTGCTGGCAGTGATCCTGGCCGGTTGCAGCGGTTTCGTGCGCGCGCAAACTCCCACGGTCGAGAATGATACGGCCGCGCAAAATCCGCAACCGCAGGCGCAGCCTCCAATTTTTTCTCCCCCTCCAGTTGACCTCAAGTCGCTTCCGAAAAATCTTTTCGTAGATCAGAAAAATTTTTGGTTATCCCCATTGCATATGACGCAGAAACAATGGGAATGGGCGGTGCCATTAGTTCTTGCTGGAGGCGCGCTGATTGCGGGCGATAACAACATCGAAAAACACGTTCCCACAAGTCCAACCACGGTTTCGCACGCGGTCACTGCGTCCAATGCAGGAGTTGGCCTGTTAGCCGGAGCAGGCGGCGCGATGTTCCTGCTGGGACATATCCAAAAAGACGACCAGAAACGCGAAACCGGCCTCCTCAGTGGAGAGGCAGCCATTGGCGCCTTTCTCGATACCGAGGTATTTAAGTACGCAGCCGGTAGGGAGCGGCCTTTCGTTGGCGCCAGTCCCGGGCGCTTCTTTGTCGGCGGTGACTCATTCCCTTCTGCGCACGCTGCCGTCAGCTGGGCAATCGCGAGTGTAATTGCCCATGAATATCCGGGCATGCTCACCCAAGTAATGGCCTATGGCGTAGCTGGAGGAGTAAGCGCCGCACGCTGGGCGGGGCAAAAGCACTTCGCCTCTGACGTGGTTATCGCCAGTGCTCTGGGATGGTACATGGGGCGGCAGGTCTTCAATTCTCATTCTCACTATAGCGACGCTGACCTGGCCAGATATGGCACGTTCACCAAGGCAGAAGCCAACGAGGAGGGCGACTCCGTAAGCAGAACGCGAAACATCGGATCCAGCTATGTCCCGCTGGAAAGCTGGGTTTATCCGGCAATAGAGCGGTTGTCCGCATTCGGTTACATCCAGAGCGAGTCACTCACGATTCGTCCCTGGACCCGCCTGGAGTGTGCTCGACTGTTGACCGAGGTCGCGCAACGCAAGTCCGACACCGACGCACCGGAAGAGGTCCAGAAGCTTTCTAGTGCACTCTCGCAGGAGTTTGCCCATGAATCGGAATTAATGGGCGGAGATTCCAATTCGGACGTCCAATTGGAGTCGGTTTACGCTCGAGGCTTGGACATCTCTGGAAAGCCTTTGACCGATAATTTCCATTTCGGCCAGACCGTGCTGAATGATTACGGCCGGCCATTCGAGCAGGGTTTCAATTCGGCGACGGGCGCCTCGGGTTGGGCGGCGAAAGGCCCTTTCATAATCTACCTTCGCGGAGAATATCAGTCCGCGCCCTCCGCCCCCGCGCCTACCCAAGCAGTCCTCAATTTCTATAGCCAGGCTGACGCCTGGCCCAATGCTCCGGCCCTTCCCACCTCCTCGATTAGCCGCTTTCAATTGCTGGACAGCTACGTGGGAATGAATTTTTCTAACTGGCAAATCTCCTACGGCCGACGCAGTTTGTGGTGGGGGCCTGCGAATGGCGGGACTATGGTTCTCACCAACAACATTCCTCCGCTCAACAACATGTTCACTGTGGACCGGGTCGCTCCCGTCCGCCTGCCTTGGGTGTTCAACTATTTGGGCGACATACGCTTCGAGGCTTTCATCGGGCACATGACCGGACTCGAATTTCAGAACACGACCTATAGCGGTTCGACTGTTCACGCAACTTTTGGGCAATACGGGAAGAACTTGCATCCCCAGCCTTTTCTGAGTGGCGGCAAAATCAGTTTCAAGATGACGCCAAATTTCGAATTCAGCATGTCGAAAACGACAGTGTATGGTGGGCCGGGAAACCCGCTGACCATCAAGACCTTCCTTGACAGCACCTTCGGAAAACATGTGAACGGAGACGTCTTAGGCGATGGGCGAACGACTGCAGATTTTTCTTACCGAGTACCGGGCCTGCGCGATTGGCTTACCGCATACGGCGAAGCTTTTAGCGAAGACGAGATTTCGCCAATTCCGTATATGCGAAAGTCTGCCTCGCAGGGAGGTTTGTATTTTGCGAAGTTGCCTGGCGTTTCCAGGTTGGACCTCCGGCTCGAGGGAGGATATACCAATCCCGTCAATGGTTATTGCGTTGGTTGTTTCTACAGTAATGCTCAATACATAAGTGGATACAACAACGGCGGCCGTTTGATCGGAACCTGGGTTGGTCGGGCAGCTCAGGGCGAACTGGTACAAGCCAACTATTGGCTAAGTCCTCGAAAAAAAATCGGGGTCGAATTGAGGCACAGAAAGATCGACCACGAGTTTCTCCCTCAAGGTGGAACCCAAAATGACGTTGCGGTGAATGCGGACATTTTCGCCGGTTCCGGCTTTCGGTTCACCGGAAACGTACAGTACGAGCGTTGGCTGATTCCTTTGTTGGCTACAACTCGGCAGTCGAACGTGGCAGCTTCCATTCAGTTCAGTTTCTGGCCCACGACCCGTTGAATCGCATCTGAGCATCGGACACACCCAATCCCCGGCGCACATCACCCGGCGCCAAAGCCAATCATTTGCCACTCCAATTGACGCCCTTCGAATAGATGGCGAAGCCAAAATGAATTTCCGCGATTCAAGATAAGCGAAGTCTTTGCTTGGCAGTGCCGTAGAGCGCGCCCATTGAATCTCAGCCAGTCCTCCGGACCGGTACCTTGCATAGAGGGCGGCCCGACAATGTCGATAGTAAAGGCGGTGTAAGGTCTGGAATGACCACGGTCACTCGAGTTTTGCCATGCAATCGGGTACCCTATCGGGAATCATCCTGGCCGGAATACCTTGCTTTCCTATTGACATACGGTTATATGGCGTTTAGATTAGGCGCACAAACACAGCAAACAGAATTTGCCAAGGCGATGACAGACTACTCGGTTGCGTCATGTGACTCTGGTTGCTCCTTCCCTCCTGCGTACCTGCACTCCCGTAGCAGTAACTTTTTGCGCGGGGAATGCATCGCTACGGTAAACCTGAATCTCTCAACGGCAAGTGTCACCATTCGACAAGTCCGGCGAGGGAGTTGCAAGACATTCGGTTCCGTAAGCTTTTAAAAGGAAAGCGGAAGTGGACCGCCAGTTCACTGTTCTGGTTAGGAGACGTTGATTTGTATGATCCGCAGTCGTCTTAGTTATGTCCGGTTCTACCTCAAGATTCTGACTCTGTTGCTGCCTGCCTGTTCTTACTTCATCGCAGTCAAGGTGCGTTTCGGCTTCAACCTTTTCTTTCTCGGTACTGCGCCTTCGGGTTTGCCATCCTACTGGGGAATCGTATTGCTTACTACGATCGTTTGGGCGATCGCGGCGGAAGAGTCGGAACTGTGGAACGTAGAGCAGTTGTACGCGCCCGGCGGAAAGACCCGCCGATTACTGGAAGCGCTGGCATTTACGTACGCGGTGGTCATGGCGATTGGGTTCCTTTACCGGCAGGCCAGCTATTCCCGGCTGGTTGTCGGAATCAGTGCGATTGCTCTGTTTGCGTTGGCCACAATCGCCCGCATTATTTTCCGGGTGGTCCTGGAGTTTCTGCGCAAGAGCGGCAGAAACGAAGTCCGCATCCTGATGGTCGGAACGGACCGTTTCGCGCGCCGCGTGGCAACCTCGCTGCTGCACGGTGAAGTCCTTCCCTGCAAAGTTGTAGGCTTCGTTCGGGTGCCCGACCAGGAGGTCACGGTCGAAGGCCCCGTTTACGAACTGGATCAGATTCCCATTTTCTCTAACGGGAACTCGATCAACGACGTTGTCATTGCACTTCCTGCAGCCCGGTTGAGCGAGGTTCAACAAATTGCTCCCGCGTTGGAGAAGCTGTGCGTGCCTACGCGTGTCGTCGTCGACTTGGGAGACGGAGTCGGCATTCGCGACCGCCTGATCGATCTAGGCGGCATCCACATGCTGGATCTGCGGCCTACGCTGGCCGAAACCGGCCCGTACTTGTTTCAGAAACGCGCCTTCGATGTAGCCCTTTCCCTTTTTATCGTGCTGCTCACGCTTCCGATTAGCGCCCTGATCGCTCTCGCCATCAAAGCGACCAGCCGGGGCCCTGTCTTTTTCGTTCAAGAGCGCGTTGGACTGAACGGCCGGGTGTTTCGCATGCTGAAGTTCCGCACCATGCGGCAGGGAAGCCGCGAAGAAGGGGATACCCGTTGGACCAGTACCAACGATCCGCGGCGCACCGCGGTGGGGGTGTTTTTGCGGAAGACGAATCTCGACGAGCTACCCCAGTTCCTGAACGTGCTGAAAGGGGACATGAGCATCGTCGGTCCGCGACCGGAAAGAGCTCATTTTGTGGAACGGTTCCTGGAAGAAATCGATCGCTACAATTTCCGCCACACTTTCAAGGTCGGCATCACGGGTTGGGCGCAGGTAAACGGCTGGCGTGGCGATACCTCCATCGCCAAGCGGGTGGAATATGACTTGTACTATCTGCGCAACTGGAGCCTGACCTTCGACCTCCAGATCATCACGATGACCTTGCTGCGAATCTTCAACAGCAAGAATGCCTACTGATATTGTTCCCGCGTATTGTTCCCGCGAAACGTTGCGGGCTTCAGGTGTCGAATCAGGCGATCAGAATTGCGGAAAACGTTCGACTACCCCCCTTACCTTGATCGAAGGCAAACCGGAACTCGCCGAGATGTAAGGCACCTGATTGACCATCACGGCATCGGGAAACTCCCATCCAGTTGCCAGCACGCCCGATCCTGACACCGACCGGATGCTCTCGAATCCGCCTACTGACACCGAAGTGTAGATGTTACGTGTGTCCACAGAATCGAGAATCAGGTGTCCGATTGATCCTGCCCTAATTACGAGTAGGTCGGGCACTGGAGCGTACGATCCAGCGTCTTGCACGCTAAATCCATGGAACGTCAGCCGTTCGATTAAGGACTCGTTCTCGAGGATGAGGGGAGCGACTTTGATATCCGAATTCCGATAGATTATGCAATTGTCGAACGAGAGGCTCGACCCGGCGTATACCGTTTCGCCGGAGAGGGGGGAGGTTCGGACAAACGAGCAGATATGGCTCGATTCAGGTGAGGTCCAGAGCACGGAGGCCGTCGTTGGACTAAATGTAACGTTTCTGAGTGCAATAGTGCCAAAGTTTTCCGCCAGTCCGAGAACGGTGGGTGCGATCAGGTCGCAGTTCGAAATGGTCAAAGAGGCGACGGAGTTCGGATTGCTGCCACCGTTCAAGCCAATCAAAAATGCCGCTTCTGAAAACGTGCCGGTGCAATCGCTCACACTTACACTGTCGATCGTGAATTTGGCAGGGCCGCCGTTCGTTGTGTAAAGGCGCATCAGGGACCAGCTATGAAAAGTGCAGTTGGTTACGGTGACCCGTGAGATGTTGCCCGAGTAGCCCTCCGGGCAATTCAGCGCAATTGAGTCATCGCCCGTCGTAAAATCGCAGCCGGAAATAGTAATGTCATTCGCCGGCCCGTCGAAATGCAGTCCGTCAGTACGCAATGCGCCAGGAGTCTTCATCACGCATCCCGATGCCGTAACATTGCCGACATTGGAAAGCCGTATATGGTAAGCCGGGGTATTCACGACGACCAATTTTTCGAGCTTGATATTGTCCAAGTTCATCAAGTTGATGCCGACGTACCAGCTTTCGCCTCCCTGTGCCGCTCCTGTTGTCGAATCGCCATTATGGCCGTTGCCTCGATTTCCATTCATCGTAAAGTTGCTGAGCGAGACGTTCATTCCTCGCGGGGGGGCTGGCGGTCCTGGATCGGAGGGCACGCCCGCGTTGGGAGCGCCATTATGAATGCCGTCGTTGTTGGCGCCGGTTTTTACGAAAAATCCCGTGCCGCAGCCCAGCCCTGCGATGCCCCAATAGCCCGCGGCAGGAAGGAACAGGCCCGAGATGAGGGCGGATCCGTCGATAATCAGCGTGATGGGATTGTCGGCCGACGCCCCCGCCATAGCCGCATTTATGCACGGACCGTCATCTGTCGCCGCGCCCCCCGTGTACTTGTTGCGACCGTTCCTCAGATCGCAATCGAGAGCGCAGCCGATTTCCGATGCCCGTATGTACGTCATGCCCGGAACCGGGACGGGTGGCGGGGCAGGCCCCAAGCAGGGTATAGCAAATGGGGAATCGCAGCTCAGAAAGGAGCAGCCGAATGCCGATCCGGCCGCCAATAGGCCCGCCCTTACAAGGAACGAGCGGCGGTCCATCAAATGTGTAGATAAGTTGAGTTTTTTTGCCACAGTATCTTCGCTATGCCTGAGTCAGTTGCTCTTGCGACTGCCGCTCAACCTTGGGACCGGCTGCGATGCATGGATTGTGCTGGGCGACACGCAGAATAGCGGGTCTTAAGACAAATCGCAAGAAAAGACCGAACAATTGAAATCACACCCATCGAGATCTGGGAGCTGGCGGGCCCACCATCTACCCTACCGATCGGGGTTCCGACCGCCCCCGTTCGAGGCCTACCACCAGAGAAGCTCTCGGCAAAGCCTTGTGTGCCACTGCAGTGTGGCTGTGGTGGAGACCCGGGAAGACCGAGTTAGGCGCTTCGCTTTATGGTGTGGTTGCGGAGACTGTCACGGTCGCGGTGGCATTTAGCCCGGGGGCACCGATGACGGTTGCGGTTATGCTCTGGTTGCCAGGAGTGTTTAATGTGACGCCGTTGGTGAACGTGTGGGAACCTGCGTCGCTGGCGACGAAATAGTAGATGCCGGGCAGAACTGCGTTGCTGTCGGAACTCGTGAATTTTATGGGGCTGTTGATTACTGTATCTGGTTTGGTTCCAACTGTCGCGCTCACCGTGATTGTGAAAGGCGAACCTGTGACCGCACTTGAGGGCGCGGCGACGTGAAGGGTCGCCGGCGAGCCGCAACCGAAACCTGCCAGTCCAGCCACCACTACGCTCAAAACCCATGGCCGGAGCGCAGCCGTCGTACTTCCCCTTTCACGACTGGCAGATCTGCCTGAAAACATCTGAATCAAATCTATGAACCCTACATTCACTACTTTCGCCTCCCATTACTGCGAGTCGTCATGATGGCGCTTGCCGAGTCTCACATCGATTCCAGCCATAGGACCGTAAACGTTGATGCCGTAGTTGAGAAATTTCGGTTCCGACAAATAAAGATTCGAGATGTGCATCCAATTTATCCCGGCCGAGATGGAAAAGCGCGGGTTAAAGTTGTAGCGCGCGCCGGCGCCCATGTTCATGGTGAAAGTAAAGTTTTGACCCTGCGCAAACAGCACGCCGAGTGGCTCTTTTGCGTTAATTCCTCCGAGGCCCAAGCGGCCGTCGAAGTATGGAGCAATCCTCCAACGCGGTTGCACGAAATTTCGCCGGATGCCCATGATGTAGGCGCCGTAATGGGTCTCCGGACCACGGGGGATGACAACCAGAGCTCCGCTTAGAGAAAGGTCCCAATTGCCGCGTAGAAACCACGGACCTCGCACGTCGCCCATCTGCCACCTAAGCGAAGCAATGTTAGGCACGAGCGTATACCTCAGCGGGGTCATGTTGTAGCCATCGCCGAGAAACACGTCAAACGGAAAGGGAATATTGACGGGAAGCCATCCCGACTCGAAGGAGAATTCCCACTTGTTCTTGTAGTAAATGTCGCGGTTGAAATCGGGCCTGCCCGGCCGTGTTTTCGAAACCGAAACGGGCGGAACTCCGGGCGACGTCTCTGAAAGTTGGGCGCTGGATTTTGAAGCGGGAAACAATAACGCCAGGGTCAGGACGAACAAGATCAGCCTTCGTATGCTCATCGGCTTTTGTTTCTGGTTCTCCAAAAAATGAGCGGCGAGCCTAAATCGCCGAATACTCCAACTCAGGATCTCGCGCGCTCTGCGTTGGAAACAGCTCGCGGCAATACTGACGCAGAAACAAGACTCGCACCAGAAATCTCAGCCAGACCTCGCACTTCGACACGCCCTTTTGGCATCTTGGCGAAACTGTCCCGAAAAATTTTAACACGGCTCTGCGGCAGGGCTGCGTCGCGAGAAGTGCCCTATGCCCCCGCGTAGAGCTGAAAGGGCGCCCAATAAAAAGGATTGTGGAAGGCGCTGCCGTGCAGCAACGCCAGCTTGGCCGCGCGCAACGCCTCATGCGGACTGGCTCCTTTCTCAAGTTCGTCATAGAAAAGGTCCATCAGTTGCTCCGTTGATGCGTCGGTCACTTCCCAAAGGCTGGCGATAACGTTGTGGGCGCCAGCGCGCAAAAAGGCCCACGCCAGCCCGACCAGGCCTTCTCCGGAATAGGCTCGCGAACCCGCGCCATAACAAGCTGAAATCGTAACCAGATCGGCGCGCATGGGATGCTGAACAATATCGCGCGCGTAGAGCTTGAATGTGTCCTGCTGGGCGGCGCTTTTGGAAAGCACAATCGCGGAATCGAGCGGACTCAAACGGCTCGCCGTGCCGTGCGCGACAAAATGAATGTGCGAATACTTTTCCGGATGACTGTTCAGGTAGGCTGCAGGCGTCGCTTGCTCACGCTGGAAAACCTGTTCTTGCGCGCCGGAAAAATGCCGCGCGACGCTCGCCATCTGCTCGCCCGCTCTGGGCAGTTCCGGATATTCCTTGCTGGGAGCCACGCTGTCGCCAATCAAAAGAAGCCTGCGTTCGTTCTTTTGTTCGCGGATGTTCCGGCGAGGCAAAGACGCAGCCAGCACGCGCAGCGAACTGGCATTCACCACGTCGGCATCTTCAATCCAGTAGTGCGGCGTCGGAGCATCGACCACCAGCGTCTCGAAATTCAGATTGTTCAAACTGCCGTCGGGCAGAATGAATACTTTCGCATTGCCCCCCAGGAGGCCCTTTGCGGGCGCGATGAGGGTGCGGTAGAGAGCGCGGCCATCTTCGGAGGAGAGAGCGTCTTGCGGTCCGTTGAGCGATTGACGATAACGTTGCACCAGGGCATCGATTTCTATGGAAGAGGGAAGAGTGAAAAGGCTGGTCTTTCGTGGCGTAATCGCCCACAGAAAAGACTGCTTCTCTCCCAGCCAGTAAAAGAGGAGCACTCCCTGAGTTCGGAGGGAAATCGTCGCGGCGTTCAAAGCGGGAGGTTCCGCCTGTCCAGCGTTCCGCTTTCCATTCGCAAGCAGCCCAAGCCCTTCAGCCAGAGTTCGAGCCCGGCTGTAATCGGCCCAACGCAGAGCGTCGTCCGTTCTGCCTTCCGCAACCAGAAAATGAACGTAGTCGTCGTAAATGCGCGCGCCATTGGTAAGAAATGAAAGCTGAAAGTCTCCGTGCCGCACGGTCGACCGGGCTCCTTCGAAAGTAGAGAGCGCCGCACGGTACTCACGGTCGGCGATATCGTTATGCGTCTTGTCTTGATCGACCCGAGCCAACGAGTGTTCAGCCTCCCACTTGAGAAAATCCGGACACGCGGGGTCGCGTCTAACGGTCTCGAGAATGTTCCGAGCCGCGGCTTCGTCCCCACGCAGAGTTGCCACCTGACCTTCGACTAATTGCGGATATAGCTCGTTCAAGTGATTGCTGCTCTGGCGCGCAATCTGTAGCGCCTGCTCTGCGTACTGATATGCCCGGTTCGGATCATTCGACTGCAGCGCAAGTCGCGCCAGCCCGCGCAGATTGTTGTAGATGTTTTCTTTGCTATTCACCGTTTGCTCAAGTGCAAGCGCGCGCCGGAATGAACTCTCAGCCAGAGGCAAGTCGTGAGCGTCCATGTAAACGTAACCTGCGTTCGTGAGCCACACACCTTGATCGACAAAATCTTGAAGTTCGCTGGCGCGTTTCTCGGCTGCAATAAACAACTCGAGGGCCTTCTCCGAATCGCCCAAACGGTAGCAAGCCCAGCCGATGTTTCCCTGGGCGACGGGTTCGACGATTCCCGCGCCGATCGCCTTTGCAGCCTCATACGCAGACTGCGATTCATCCAGGGCTTCATCGAAGCGAGCCTGCGCCAGCGACTCTGCTCCCAGGTTGAGGAATGCAGACGATTCCAGAAACTTGTCATGGTGGTCGCGGGCGAACGAGAGGGCGAGTCTGTAGAACTGCTCAGCGACCGCGGAGTTTCCTTGTTCGCTGGCCAGGAGGCCGTGCGCCTGCAGGACTTCTCCGCAGCTTGCAGTCGCATCGGTACTGCACAATCGGGCAGCCTCGTTCAGGTCGCGTTCCGCATCAGAATATTCCTGCAGATGGGCGTGGGCTACGCCCAGAAGCGCGAGGGTGGGG
>DASSRO010000163.1:0-4728 GCA_035701745.1 Candidatus Sulfotelmatobacter sp.
AGGTCGGGACGCTTTCGAAGGCAATCGGTGCACTTGGCGGATATGTATGCGGGACGCGCGATCTGATTGATTTTCTCTATCACCGGGCACGGCCGTTTTTGTTTTCAACCTCGCATCCGCCGTCGGTTGCAGCCACGTGCATCGCGGCGTTTGATGTTTTAGAGAATGAGCCAGAACGAATGGAAAAACTATGGGAAAACACTCGCTTCTGGAAGAAGGAACTGGGCCTACTTGGTTTCGACATTGGCGGGCGGGCCACGCCTCCGAGCGAAACGCCGATCACGCCCATCATCATCGGCGACGGCAAGCTCACCATGGACTTTTCGCGTGAACTGTTCAAGGAAGGCGTGCTCGGGACGGGAATTGCGTTTCCTACCGTGCCAGAGGGGAAGGCACGCATCCGCACGATCATGACGGCAACTCACACCAAGGGAGAGTTGGATCAGGCGCTGAGCGTGCTCAAGAGCGTGGGAAAGCGCATGGGCATTCTCGCAAACTGACGGGCGACTGGATAGCCGAGGAGGGCCGCCGCCCACGCGCGTAAAGACCGACCTCACTCTGCGCTGAAAACTTTTCTCGCCACTTCTTCCGAAGACGCGGTCTCTGGATGCTCCGCCTTCCAACGCATGGCCGCAGTAATGCGAGTCCGGCCGCTGGGGTGATCGTAAAACAAAAATTCTTCCACCGGCCCGGGATCGAGTTTGCGATACTCTCCCAACATTAGATCCACATTCGCTTCGCCATCTGGCTGCCGGGCTGCGTTCAGGCCGTACATGTCAGCTTCATATTCCATGGTGCGTGTAATGGTGTTGGTGACTGGAGTCATCACAAAAAAGAATACGGAGAACACAATCACCGCGAGAGGTAGGACCGCGGTGTCTGTGATTCCGCGAATGCCCCACTTCTCTCCCCAACGCGCCAGCGCAGACCGAACTCCCCAATTCAAGAAGGCAAATCCAATCAGGATGACGACACCAATCATCACCAATCCCTTGTAAGCATGATTCAACACGTAGTGGCCCATCTCATGCCCCATCGTGGTCTCGATTTCGGGAAGCGTGCAGCGCTTCAGAAGATTGTCATTCAGCGAAATTCGCAACGTATTGGCGAAGCCGCTGACATTCGCGCTAACTCGATTCGACTGCCGGGACGCGTCAAATTCCCAGACGTCGCTCGCCGGAATTCCGTTGGCCCGCGCCATGCTCAGGATCGGATCCTTAACGCTGGGATCCTCTAACTTTTTATACTGGTTGAACAAGGGAGCAATGTAAACGGGAGCGATCAAACTCACGAAGGCGAAGAACAAAATCATCAGAACCGAGCCCCACACCCACCAACTCGCACCCAGGCGGCGCACCAGCCCGAACAGCGGCACGAAAAGGATTGCGCCAAGAATCACGCCGACCGCCAGTCCGATCAACTGCTCGCGCATCCACGGACCAAAAGTCTGATTGAGCAATCCATACTTGTGCTCTCGAAAATACCCTTCGTAAACCGTGAGCGGAAAGCCGAGCACAGAGGTAACCAGAATGAACTGTATCCAATAAAGCGCCGTCTGAAGCGGACGGAACCTGGTGACGCGCTCGGACAGGTTGCGCATCCGCGCGGACCAGCCAAAGTGCGAAAGCAGCCACATTACAATGACCGTTGACAGGAAGTCCCACAAGGTTAGCCAGTATCCACCTTCAAAATAAGCGTCGGAGCGGGCGCGCTGCGCTGGCGGCATCTTCGCAAGGTAGGCATTCACCGCAGCGTTGATGTCGAACGGTTGCGACTGTTGTGCACTGGCGGGAGACGACGCAATCGGAGCCGGCGAGTTCCCTGTCTGCCCGAACGACAGAACTGACACGAGAAAAATTAGTGGAATCACAAAACCGCGGACGCGATCCATGCGGACCTCCCTAATTTCGCGAGGAGTATACGCTACGAGGAACCCAAGCGACGGCTATTCCGTCCGGTAAACAATCTTGCCCGCGACGATTGTCGCAACGACTTTTCCCGTGAATCGCCAGCCATCGAATGGCGTGTTGTGCGATAACGAACGCGACTTCGCCGCTTCGAAAGTCCAGCGCTTCTTGGCATCAAAGATGGTTACATCGGCGAAACTGCCGCCGGCCAGAGTGCCCTTGCCGGGAAGATCGAAGACCCGGGCGGGCCCTGCGGTGAACAGTTCCACGATACGGGTCAGAGGAATTCTATGCTCGCGGTGAAGCTGCGTGATTGCCAGAGCCAGGGCCGTTTCCAGCCCAGTAATGCCGAAGGAGGCGCGCTCGAACTCAACTTGCTTCTCGTGGATGGCATGCGGGGCATGGTCGGTGGCGATGGCGTCCACCGTTCCGTCGGCCAGCGCGACGAGAATCGCCTCGCGGTCGCTCGCCGAGCGCAGCGGAGGATTCATCTTGAAGTTGGTGTTGTATTCGCCGACATTCTCGTCCAGCAAAGTGAAGTGGTGCGGCGTGACTTCACAGGTAACGCGGGCTTTGGCGCGCTTGCCGCGTCGTACGGCCTTGAGAGCGTCGGCGGTAGAAAGATGCGCCACGTGCAACCGCGATTCGCGAATCTGCAGGGCGAGTGTGACGTCGCGATCCACGATGCCGGCTTCAGCGGCAGCCGGCATACCACGGAGGCCTAGCCGAAAGCTGGTGGGCCCGAAGTGCATCGAGCAATGTTCCGTGAGCCGCGTATCTTCCGCATGCTGCACGACAGGCAAATTCAGTTCCGCGCCCAGCCGGAGAGCCCCGCGCATGACCTCATCGTCGAGCACAGGCTTGCCATCGTCGGTGACAGCAACGGCTCCAGCGCGTTGCAGCGCGCCAAAGTTTGTGAGGGTCTCTCCCTTGCTGCCGAGCGTCGCAGCGGCGATTGGAAACACGTTTACTACAGCCGCGCGCTCGGGACTGCGTAGCCAGGCCACCCACTCCGGGGTGTCGACCACCGGCGCGGTGTTGGGCATGGTACAGACTGTCGTAAACCCGCCGGCTGCCGCGGCGGCAGTTCCACTAGCGATGGTCTCTTTGTAATTTTGTCCGGGCTCGCGCAGGTGAACGTGCAAGTCGATAAAGCCGGGCGCAACGATAAGCCCGCGCGCGTCAAACTTTTCGTCGGCGCCGCCGCGGATTTTGTTCGGCAAAGCCACCTCGGTCACGCGGCCATTGCGCAGCAGGATGTCCATCGGCGCATTGATCTTCGCCGCAGGATCGATCACATGCCCGCCTTTGATCAGCAGGCTCGACGTTTCGCGTTCTTGACGCTTAGCCATCAATATCAGCACTCCGCCTGCCGGCTGCGAAATCCGTGTTGATCCGTGAAAATCCGTGGCTCATTTCGCTTTTCCCAACGCCCGCGCCAGAATTGCCATTCGCGTCGGAACGCCATTGTGGACTTCGTCAACGATTACCGATTGCGGGCCGTCAGCCACCTCCGCTGTCAATTCCAGGCCGCGGATGATTGGTCCGGGATGCATCACGATGGCATCGCGTTTGGCCAGCTTCAATCGCGCGGTGGTCATCTGGTATCGCGCAATATAGTCCTGCAGTTGAATCTTCTGGCCGGCGAGTCGCTCGGTTTGCACCCGCAGGAGCATCACCACGTCGGAACCGCGCAGCCCGTCTTCGAGATGATGAGTTACGCGCAGGCCGGATACAAGCGACGCAGCTACGTCCGGCACAAACTCTGGCGGACCACAGAGCGTCAGCTTCGCTCCGAACTTGCTGAGCAGATGGCAAGCGCTGCGGGCGACGCGGCTGTGAACGATGTCGCCGATGATGGTTACCTGCAGGCCTTTGAATGATTTCTTGTGCTTGAGAATGGTGAGGGCATCGAGCAACGCCTGCGAGGGATGTTCGTGCATGCCGTCGCCTGCATTGATGATGGGAATGTCGAGATGCCGCGCCATCAAGTGCGGGGCGCCCGCCGCGGGATGGCGCATCACAATGCAGTCCGCGCCCACGGCCCGCAGCGTGTATCCAGTGTCAATAATGGATTCGCCCTTCTCGATACTCGAACCGGACGATTGCACCAGCGTGGTCATCGCGCCCAGTGACTTCGCGGCAAACTCGAACGACGACCGGGTTCGAGTGGAGGCTTCGTAGAACAGAAGCACGATCCGCTTGCCGCGCAGCAGGGGACGCGCCTTGACCGGATTCATACGCCCGGCCAGTTTGAGCAAGCCGAGGATTTCCTTCGCGTCGAGGTGCTCGATCCCTAGCAGCGATCCGCGTGCGTGCGTCTTCATGGCAAAAAAAGGCAAACCGTGCATGATACGCGGCGCAAGGAAGCGCCGCAAGGGTGCGGAGTTAGCTTCGTAGCAGACTTACGATTTGTCACGACGACCCAGGATCGCGCCACCCAATGCGCCGCCGAGTCCACCGAGCACGATGGACGCGAGCAAAGCAAAAAAAAGCCCAGTCAACATCAGAAACTCGAGTCCGCCTTGAGTCTTGAAACGCTCGAACACGGCTTGCACTTGCGGATCGTTGGCTTGAGCGCCGGCTTGCTGAAGTTTAGCAAGCAGTTCGGCACGAAGTTCCGGCCCTTTGTGCAGGAAAATTATGACCAGCGTCTCCAGAATCGCCGACATGGCGAACCAGAGCAGTCCCCCTAGCGCTCCCAGTCCAGCCGCGACGGTGACCTTGAGTGCGCCTTCGCGCCGTCGTTGCCGATAAAAAACGACAGCAAGAAAACCGACGCTGAGCATGGCCACGAAGGGGTTCAATCCCATCGCCATCA
>DASSRO010000164.1:0-14045 GCA_035701745.1 Candidatus Sulfotelmatobacter sp.
TTGTCATGGTGTTCAAAGCGAGGAACCATACAGGTTTTTATCTATAACTGAAGAGTAAACAGAGCTGAGGCGGTCAAAAGTGTGAGTTCCGCAGCAAAATCCGCGGCCGTGACGAAGCACGAAATGAATGGGCCGATTCGCTTCAAGGAGCCTCCTGGGATGGCGATCGGTTGCCCAATGATATGGATGGCGCGAGTCGGCACTAAGCGAGCGCCGAAATTTTCTGTTCGCAGATGTTGTGATTATGGTGTCGGCAGGACTATCGTGTACGTCTCCGGAGGAACTAAACTTGCGAACGACTGCTCTCGTAATCCTGACGGCACTTTTTCTCACTTCAGCGTTAGCTCAAAAACAAAAACCACAAGCGAAACCAGAGCCGGGCCAAAAGCAAGTGGAGGCTCCGAAGCCGGAGAATGCTGCGAGCACTGCGACGTCCGATGCCGATCAGGATGAACATGCGGCGGAGGGGCCGTGGAAAGGGATGCAGTACCGCCTGGTCGGGCCATTTCGTGGCGGGCGGGTGGTCGCAGTGTCGGGCGTGGTGGGACAGGATGACGTCTACTATTTTGGCGCGGTAGCGGGCGGAGTGTGGAAGACGACGGATGGCGGCCTCAACTGGAAGCCGATGTTCGACAAGACGAAGGACGCGTCGCCATCGATTGGCGCGATCGCGGTTTCTGAATCCGACCCGAACGTGATTTACGTTGGGACGGGCGAGGCGTGCATTCGCGGCAACATTGTGGGCGGCAATGGCGTGTGGAAGTCGGTGGACGCCGGCAAGACGTGGAAGTTTGTTGGCCTCGCCGATACGCACGCGATTGGGCGGCTGGCGGTGAATCCGAAGAATCCGGATGTCGCTTTTGTGGCGGCGCTGGGGCATCCGTTTGCCGATAACGAAGAGCGCGGAATCTTTCGTACGCGGGATGGCGGCAAGACGTGGGAGAAGGTTCTTTATAAGGACGCCAAGAGCGGCGGCATCGACGTGGCGTTCGACCCGAGCAATCCGAATATTTTGTTCGCGGCATTGTGGCAGGCGAAGCGGACGCCGTGGAGCATGGATAGCGGCGGGCCGGGCAGCGGTTTATATCGATCGATCGACGGCGGGACTACGTGGAAGGAACTGAAGGCGCACGGGCTGCCGGAGGGAGTACTGGGAAGAATCGGAGTCACGGTTTCCGGAGCGAATCCGAACCGGGTGTGGGCAGTGATTGAGGCCGAGAAGGGCGGAATTTATCGCTCCGATGACGGCGGTGACTCCTGGCATCTGCTGACCGACGACCACCGTTTCCGCCAGCGCGCCTGGTATTACTCGCATATTTTTGCCGATCCGAAATCGGCGGAGACGGTTTATATCCTGAACACCGGCGTGTACCGTTCGAACGATGGTGGAAAGACTTTCAATCAATTGCGCGCGCCGCACGGAGACAATCACGGGCTGTGGATCGACCCGACGAATCCCAAGCGGCTGATCAATGGCAACGATGGCGGCGCGACGATTTCCACGAACGGCGGCGAAAGCTGGACGAGCGTTTACAACCAGCCGACCGCGCAGTTTTATCACGTCACGACCGACAACCGGTTTCCTTATTACATGTACGGCGCGCAGCAGGACAACACGACGGTGGCGATTGCCAACGCCAGCGCGGAGGGCTCCATCGATCGTCCAGATTGGTATGACGTGGGCGGCGGCGAGAGCGGCTACATTGCGCCCGACCCGACGGATCCGCTGATCGTGTATGCGGGTTCGTATGGTGGGGAGATTACGCGGCATGATCAGCATACGCATGAAGAGCAGTCGATCAACCCGTGGCCGGTGAATCCCATTGGCTGGGCGGCGGCGGACGTGAAGCATCGTTTTCAGTGGACCGAGCCGATTGTGTTCTCGCCGCACGATCCAAAGACTCTTTATTTCGCGGGAGAAGTTTTGTTCAAGACGACGGACGGAGGAATGAGCTGGACGATCATCAGTCCCGACCTCACGCGCAATGACAAAGCGAAGCAGGCGGCGTCAGGCGGGCCGATTACGAAAGACAACACGGGCGTGGAAGTCTACGACACGATTTTTTCCGTGGTCGAATCGCCGGTGCAGAAAGATTTGATCTGGGCTGGGACCGATGATGGACTGGTTCACCTGACTCGCGACGGCGGGAAGAAGTGGGAGAACGTGACGCCCAAGGCGATGCCGGAGTGGGGCACGGTGAGCATGATCGAGGCTTCGCCAAGCGAGGCTGGGACCGCCTACATGGCGGTTGAGCGGCACAAGATGGACGATTTTGCGCCTTACATTTTCAAGACGACGGACTTCGGGAAGAGTTGGACCAAGCTGGTAACGGGGCTTCCGGCGAACGATTACGTTCACGCGGTGCGAGTTGATCCGAACTACACGGGCCTGCTCTTCGCTGGGACAGAACAAGGTGTGTACGTTTCGTGGGACGATGGCGGCCACTGGCAGGCGATGCAGATCAATCTGCCGAGTGTGCCGGTGAACGATCTGGTTGTGAAGAAGAACGATCACAGCAATGACCTGGTGATCGCGACGCACGGGCGCAGCTTCTGGGTGCTGGACGACATCACGGCCCTGGAGCAGTACAAGGAGTCGGTGCCGCAAGAGGAAGCTCACTTGTTTCCGCCAGCCGCCACGAGCCACACGGTGTTTCGCGGATCATTCTTCCGGGCGCAGGGAAACGTCGGCAAGAATCCGCCAGCCGGAGCGGTGATCGATTACTGGCTGAAAACTTCGCTCAAGAAAACGGATAAAGATAAAAAGGATGCAGCGAGTTCCGGCGCCGCAGAAGCTAAGCCAAAGTCGGAGGAAGCCGGCAAAGGGGAGGGCGAAAAGAAGGAAGGTGAAAAAAAAGAAGAAGCGCCGAAGATCACTCTGGAGATTTTGGATTCCTCGGGAAAAGTGATTCGCAAATTTCCCAAGAAGGAAGAACCGGCGAGCGACGAGGAAAGCTTCTTCGGAGGCGCACGCGGCGGCGAAGACCTGCCTGCGGATGCCGGCCTGAACCGTTTCATCTGGGATTTGCGTTATGAAGGAGCGACCAAAGTGCCGAAGGCGCCGCTGTGGGGCGGGAATACCGACGGTCCGGTGGCATTGCCGGGTACGTATCAGGTGCGGCTGACGGTGCTGGGCAAGAGTTATACGGCGCCTTTGGAAATCAAGGCTGATCCGCGGCTGAAGATCGGAGCCGACGACCTCGCCAAACAATTTGACCTGCTGCTCAAGATCCGGGACAAGGTCACAGACACGGACGACGCCATCATTCAGATTCGTGATGTGCGGGAGCAGGTGAATGCGGAAAACAAGCGGCTGAAGAACGACCCGCGCGAGAAGGCTGTTGCCGACGCGGGCAAAGCTCTCGACAAGAAAATGACCGAAGTCGAAGAGCAGTTGATTCAGACCAAGGCGAAGAGCGGGCAGGACGTGCTCAATTTTCCCGTTCGGTTGAACAATGACCTGGTCGCGTTGAGCGGCGTGGTCGGAAGCGCCGATACGGCGCCGACCAAGCAGTCGTATGAAGTATTCGAGGAAGTCAGCAAGAAAGTCGATGAACAATTAGCGAAGTGGAAGACGATTGTCTCGACTGACGTCGCGGCTTACAACAATCTGGTGAAGCAGCAGGACGTTCCCGCGATCCTGGTGACGCAACCGGAAGCGGGGAAGTGAGGCGAATTATTTTGCGCGGCGCGACTCGGCTTCGTCCACCCAGCCGCGTTTTAATTGATCCGTCGGAATGCTCGACAGGTAAGGCTTGAGATCGAGGATGGGCGTTCCGTCGAGCATGTCAACGCCGCGTACATGGAGCGCCTTTCCCTCGCGGCGGAGAAGTTCGACGACGGTGAGTCCAATTGGATTTGGACGCCGCGGCGAGCGGGTTGCGAAGACGCCGTGCGGGCGGTCGTCGATGGGCGGAGTGCCGACCAACTCGAATCCTTCCGAGCGATCGAAGACCCATACGACAAATAAATGAGAGAAGCCTTCGATGTCGGTAAGGCCGGCTTCGAATTGCGGAAGGATTTCGAGAACGCCTTCCGCATCGTGTTTAGCGCCGAATCCCTTGGGAATTTCCTTGGTGTTTGTGTAAGGACTTCTTATTTGTCCGATTGGCTGTGGTGAAAACATAATTCCGGAACCTTTGAGCGCGCGTAATTAATCTTCTTTCTTTTGCGGTTCCCTCGGCAAGGGCTTCTCGATCGGCTTGCGAGGCAACATTTGATCGCGCATGGCCGCTTCGTAAACAAAACTGGCGACAATCACGGAGATCTGCTTGAGATCTTCGGGTTGCAGACGGTCGTAGACGTCCATGTTGGAGTGGTGAGTTCGAGTCTCGTATTCAATCGGATCCTGAATAAATTGAAAGCCGGGAATGCCGGCCGCGTCAAACGATAGATGGTCAGTGCCGCCCGTGTTGCTCATGCTAAGCGTGGTCATGCCAAGGTCTTTGAAGGGACGCATCCACGCTTCGAAGATCGGCGCCACCGCCTCGTTTTCCTGCAGGTAGACGCCGCGGATTTTGCCGCTGCCGTTGTCGACGTTGAAATAGGCAGAGACTTTTGCCTGTTCGGGCTTCACCGTGACCGGGCCCGCTTCGCGGCGCAACAGGGTCGGCATGCCTTTCATGTTTGGATCATCCGTGATGGGCGGGCGTGAACCGAAATGCTGCTCAACGTATCCTTGTGAGCCGAGCAGGCCTTGCTCCTCGCCGCTCCACAGGCCGATGCGGATTGTACGCCGCGGCTTGATGTCGAGCGCCTTCAGGATGCGAACCGCTTCCATCATGACGATGCTGCCCGCTCCATTGTCGGTAGCGCCGGTTCCGGCATGCCACGAGTCGAGATGAGCGCCCAGCATTACGATTTCATCTTTCTTGTCGGTGCCGGGTATTTCGGCGATGGTGTCGTACTGCATGGGATCGTCATCGTAAAACGTGTTGGCGACATTCAATTCGAGCAAGACATCTTTTTTCTGTTGCAGCAGTCGCGCGATGCGCGACCAGTGCTCGGAGGCCATGGTGAGCTGCGGGACAGTTGTTGTCTCCCCGGTCTTGTAAGAGCCGCCGGACTGCACGAAGACGGTGCCGCCACCAGCAGTGCCGCGGCTGTGGTCGATTACGGCAAGAACTTTTTCGTCGGCGAAAAACTGGTTCATGTCTTTCACCAACTGCCGCCGCCTGGCGAACTCTGCCATACGATTCGGCGCTCGCTCGCCGGGGATTTCGTAGTCAGCAAGTTTTGCCAGGTCTTCATCGCTGTAGCGCTTGAACGGAGCTTCGCTTATGGTCTTGACTTCGGCGTCAGGGCCGAGGATGACGATCATTCCGGCCAGCTTGCCGCGATATTTCTCGAAATCCTTCTTGTCGTCGATGTTGACGCGGATGCACTTTCCGCTAACGACGCCATTGGTGCCGGGAGTCCATGCTTTCGCATAGGCGAGAAGAGGGACAATGTCGGGCGTCGTCATGCGAACGTTGACGTATTGATTAGCCCAACCGCGGCCGAAAGGTCCCCAGGGTTCGAGATGAGCGTTGCTCAGGCCCATCGCAGTCAACTGATCGCGGGTCCATTCATTGGCGCGTTTCATGTTGGGGGATCCGGTGAGGCGCTCGCCAATGGAATCCATCAGCCCGGAGCCCAGTTCCATGACCTTTGAATTGCGGAAGCCCTCGTAACGAATGCGGGTGATGGTTTCGAGATCAACTTTTTCCTGGGACCAAACTGCGGGAACAAAAAAGACAATCAGGATTATCGAACAGAAAACTCGGACAGACCTCGGCATAGTAAGCGCTCCTGAGCGGAAATCAACCGGGGATTATACAGGGGAGATTGCGGCGAACTTGAAGATGGGAATGTAAAGTTATTTCAAGACCGATCAGCAAAGGACATTTGAATGCGACGCACGCTATGTCTTCAGGACTTCTTTTCGGGTTTGCTCGCCGGCTCTTTACGCTTTTCCTCGGTGTCGACGGAATAAAGCATGAAGTGATCGAAGCTGTGGCGGCGGTAGTAGCGATGTTTGCGGAAATCGAAATAAATTTCGGCGCTCTTCGGCAGCCAGAGCGTCGCATTCTTCTTCGGAAACGGAACCGGACCGTATTCCACGGTCTGATGTTCACTAAGCAACTGAATGTCCGGCATAGGATTCACCATTTCCGCTTCCATGCGCACGATCTGGAATGTGTCGGCCGTAATCCATGCGCGACCTTTCAGAGCAACGGTGTGAATCTGGTTTCCAACTTTGTAGCTGTGCATCCGGTTGGGCTTGTCGTCGCGCTGGCGAAAGTGGACCAGCCATGTTGCCTGACCGCGCCAGTCCCCAAGGCCTTCACAGGACATAGCGAAGTTCTCGCGCATATCGGGGTGGAAGACGAGCGCCAGCGCCGCAAAGCCGGAACTGGCAATCTGATCTGGATATCCGTCGAGGGGTAACTTATCGGCGCGGTATTCGTCGACCGCAAGAAATCCGGGCTGTGGTTCCGAAATCGAAGCGACATAATTGTACTTGCGGGTCTCAGTGCGAATGGGAATGCCGAATTGATCGAGCGATTGGTGAAACAAATCTTCGACGGCGGCGAAGCGTGACACGTCCTGCACCAGTTGTTGCACGCGCTTTCCGGATTCGTCGCTCACTCTCTCGAAGGGGCACACGACGCCGGGAGCCAGGGCGGGGTGCACGTCATCGACACCCGGCGGCTTCCACGGTTTCAGGCTGAGGCCGGGCGGGGAGAGTGCCGCCAGAGGATCGACCCCGCTCAGGCGAGCTTCAGTCATCGTGGAATTCTGGGCGAGGGCCGAATTAGATTGCCGTTCCTGAATCTCGGAGATCAGAGCGCGAACTTGCGGGACCATCGCACTCTGGGGCGATTCCTGCAGAAAAACATTCAGGGCCTGAATTCCCTCCCGCTCATGACCGAGGTCTAGCAGTGCCTGTCCAAGGACGAGCTGGGCGGGGGTAGCAGCGCTCTTGCCTTTGAGGATGGCGGTTTGCGCCTCGTCGCGCGCCTTGTCGTAGTTCTGCTGATGAAGATAAGTATCGGCGAGTAGGTGGTGTGGAAGCCAGTTCTCTGCATCCGCGAGTACAGCCTGCTCCAGCGCGGATCGCGCTGTTGGATAGTCCTGGCGTTCGAGGCCCGATCTTCCGAGAAGGGTAAGGGCCTGAGCATTGCGAGGGTTGAGACGGGTTGCCGTTCCCAGGTAGGTTTCGGCATTCGCGAAATCTCGTTTCTGAAAATACAGGTATCCCAACAAGAAATTCAGATCTGAGCTGGAGGGAGAAAGCTTGTAGGCCGCGTCCAGCTGTTTTTGCGCTTCCTTGAGATTGCCCGATTTCAGGGCGGAGACGGCGTGCTTCGTTTGCTTTCGTGCTTTTGGGGTTGTGACCGAGTCGAATAGGTCAAGATTGACCGCATCGGGATCGCGTTCAAGCACGACGTCGGTAAGCGAGGGAGCAAACGAGTCCACGACTTTCAGCTCTTTGCGAGTGCTCAGATAACCGACCGCGCTGACTTCGACGGCATAGCTTCCGTAGGGGATGTTGGTGAAGATTCCCTGCGAGCTGTCTTCGGTGGTCTGCCAGGTGGCCGACTGATTCGTCAGGTCCACCAGCTTCAGCAAAGCCTGCCGATCAAGACGCACGCCTTTACGTTGGGCATATACGGTGAAGATCAGCACTCCAGTGCCTGGGGTAGTGTCATAGGTTGTGACCATGCGCCGGTCGGGGTCGTCAACGCCGTGCAGAGGCTGAACGGTTGAGACAGGAGAACGTTGCTGGGCGACGGCAGTGGCGGAGAAAAAACCGGCGAGCAGGAAGTGGACGCAGAAGCGCCGCGCGAAGCAAGGCATTCTTAAGGCGCAACGGCGGGTCATATCGAAACCGCGAGAAGTGTGGCACAGTAGTTTCCGCTGGTCAAACCGCGGGGCGTGCCCTAATGTTTTTCGGCGGGTTTCTCCGAATTCGATGGGTTTTTGTCCTTCTCGGAATTCGCTTCACCGGAAGGAGCCAGCTTGGAATCTTCGTCGTCGGCGTTTTTTACGATGTACTGAACGATCAGCGAAATGCGGCGGTTCGAGGGGTCGAGCGGGGCCTCGGGCTTACGCAGACTTTGGTCGGCAAATCCGCGGACTTGCGTAACCTGGTCGGGTCTGATTCCGTTTTCCTGCATGACGCGGCGAGCCGCATTCGCACGATCAGAAGAAAGTTCCCAGTTGCTGTAAGCGGCTGAGGAAGCATAGGGCGTGGAATCGGTGTGACCTTCGATGGAGAGCTTGTTGGGCAGTTTCCCCAACTCCTGCGCCAGAGTGACGAGCATTTCTTTGCCGTCGGCATTCAGTTTGGCGCTGCCGCTGTCAAAGAACGTGCCGGTGGCCGATTCCGAGAGCTCGATGCGCAAGCCTTCGGCGGTGACCGTCATCTCGATGTGACTCTTCAGTTTTTCGAAGTCGACCATTTGGCGAATGGCCGTCTGCAACTGCTCTTTCAGCTTGGGCATGTTGTCGCGGGTGAGCGTGAAATTTTCCCCCGAGCCCGCCATGCTGGAACCGACTTTTTTGGCGGTGCCTGTGGGATCTTTGAAATATCCGCCCACAGCTTCCTGCACCTGCTTGCTGCTGTTGAGCAACCACAGGACGATAAAGAGCGCCATCATGGCGGTGACAAAGTCGGCGTAGGCAACTTTCCAGGCGCCGCCGTGGTGGCCGCCGTGGCCGCCTTTTTTCTTGAGAATGATGATGGGGCGTGTCTTGTCCATGTTTCTCGGTTGCGCGTTCTTCGAGACTAGGCGCCGGCCGCTTTTGCGGAGGCTTCCGGTGCACCGTCGCCCTTGTTGCGGCAAGCTGCCTCTAATTCCTTGAACGAAGGCCGTACATGCCCGGGGACGGCGCGCCGGGCCATTTCAACAGCCATAATGGGTGCCGTGCCCTTGAGAAAAGAAACCATAAGAACTCTAAGCACATAGAGGAAGGCGTGTTCTTCTTCCGCGGCCTTCGTCATGTTGGCCGCGATCGGTCCAACCAACCCGTAGCAGAGAAGAATACCCAGAAACGTTCCCACCAGGGCAGCGGCAACCTTGTGACCGATTTCTTCTGGAGGCCCGCCCAAAGCTCCCATCGTGATCACGACACCGAGCACCGCAGCGACAATGCCCAGGCCGGGCAGGGAATCGGCCATGGTGCTGAGAGCTGCCGTAGGCGCAGCAGACCCCTGATGATGAACCTCCAAGTCGAGGTCCAGCATTTGGTCGAGATCGAAGGCGTCAATGCCGGTGATGGCGGTGCGCATGGAGTCGCACACAAAGTCGCGAACGTGGTGGTTCTTGAGAAAGGCGGGATTTTTCGAGAAGATGGCGCTCTTCTCGGGTTCTTCGATATCGGTTTCCAAGGCCATGAGGCCGTCTTTCCGGGCTTTGTTGAGCAGGTCGTACAGCATCTTTAAAGTGTCGATATAGGCTTGCTTTCCAAACTTGGAGCCGCCAAATACGCCGCCGATCCCGCCCCCGATCTTCTTGAGAATGTGCAGTGGGTTAGCTACCAGGAGAGTGCCGACGGCGGCGCCGCCGATGATGATCAGTTCGGCCGGTTGAATCAGGACTCTGAGATTGCCGTGCTCCATCAAATAGCCCGCCACTACGCAACCGAAAACAACGATGATGCCGATAATCGCAAACATTCCTAACTCCCGGAGGTTCCGATTGACGTGCAGGCCGAGGGCAGGCGGCCGGCAGCGTCCGTTTCCAGAGATTTCTGCGCGCGGTCGATTAACGATTCGATCGTGTCCTCGCTTTGGGCTGGAGCCTTGCCGAGCAAGACCGGCAAGGAGCGGCGTTCTCCCCACCACTCGATTCCATCGCGCGCCAACATGCGGGTGACGCGGTCGCAAACCGAATGAAGCGACTCCTCCCGGCAGCCATTCAAGATGACGAGGAATTGATCGTCGCACCAGCGGCCGACGTGGTCGGTCCTCCAGAAAGTGCTTTCCAGCGAACGCGCCACCACCCGCAGCAGAGAGGAACCGGCCTCCGGTCCGAGGCTGGCGCGGAAGTGCTGCAATCCTTCGAGCCGCAGGCACAGCACGCAGAATGGAACCCGGACCTCCACGAAGGTCGCCAGAGCCTGGCGCAAGTGGAAGCGCATCAAAGCGGGGCTGGCCACGCCAGTTACACCATCGATGCAGCCCGGAACTTTCAGACTGTACTCGTGAAGGTCGGGTGCGGCCGATTGCAATTCCTCGAACGTTTCCGCCGCGCCAATAATCGAACCATGCCCGTTGTGCACGGGGACGGCGCGAATGCGCACGGGAAATTCGTGCCCGGCTTTGTGGTGCAGCAATCCCACCGCTTCGGCAGGTTGAGCGGTTTTGATGGTTCGGGCTATGGGACAGTCGTCCTTGCAGCGCGCCCCACTCGATTGTTCACAATGCAGCAAGGATTCGGCCACACAGGAGTGGCCAATCACTTCATGGCGCAGGTATCCTGTGATCCGTTCCGCGCCGTTGCTCCAGAACACGATTTTTTTCTCCATGTCCAAAACGCAGAGGCCGCTCGGCAGGCTTTCAAGAATGCTGCGGCAGAGGTCGGGCTCGTGAAAGGCAGTCATGACCGTCGGGGAACGTCCCTGACTGTTGGTTCATCGGCAAAATGCGGAGGAACTTCAGAGGGTGGGCGGACTCATGGTACGGATCCGCTGCGGGGATGAAATCAGTTCGTGGAGATCGTGAAGTTAACCGTGATTTTGGCCTGAGTCTCGACCGCTTCTTCGCCTTGATAGTGCGGTTTGAAATGCCATTGCTTCACGGCTTCGCGGGCGGCGCCGGCAAGAATCGGCGGGCCGCTGACCACGTGAAGATCCTGGATCATGCCATCGCGGCCGATTAGCGCCTGCAGGATCACCGAACCCTGCACTTTCATTTGGCGCGCCAGCAGAGGGTAGTCAGGTTTAACGGGACGGCTGACGACTTCGGCGGTGTCGGCCGACATTTGCACGCGCTCGGCTGCGTTGCTGGTCACGCTACTGGTTTTGAGTGGCGCCGGAGGTACGGCGACTTGCTGGGCCGGCGCCCCAGGCTGCAGATCGACTCGCACGGAATTGGTGCCGGGATGAAGAGTTCGGTGTGTATCCCCGGCGACCACTTCCACTTCCAGCGGCGGCAGCACGGTTCTGGTGGTGACGGCATTGACAGGAGGAACCGAGGGATCGACTTGGCCGGGCTGTGCCGAAGCGGAATCAGCAGGGACAGATTGCGCCGGCGCAGGTTGAGTTGGTGCGGAGGTTTTCGCTTTCGCCTTGCCCCGCGATTTTTTGGGAGCCGCGTCCGACGGTGACGGAGCACCCGTCGTCTGCATCGGATTCGCAGTCGTGACGGGAGTTGTTGATTGCGGCTGGTCTTCCGCTTCCTGGGTATCGGGGAACCAGAAATCACGATCGCGATAGAGCACAAATCCCAGGGCCACAAGGAGCAAAACGAGCGCGGCGACCATCATGCGGCGCTGTTTGCGTTCCTCGACGTTACGAACCAGGGGCGCGGCACGCGGGAGGCGATTGGGCTTCGGAACTGTGTTCTTAAGGTCGAGCATGCTCGGACGGGGGAGCGAACCTCGAAATCTTGCGGATAGTATGCCTATAAAACCGGGGAAATACCAGCAAAAGCGGAGGATTCCGGCAACCGGAAGTCCCTTCCCGTGGAATCTTGACCCATTGTGGTATTTTTGGCCGTAACTTTCCGGGGGTATGGCGAATCGGATCGGGTAGTGCAGGGAAAGCTATGGAACCACAAGATAATAGCGCGAACGGCAGCACGTCAGGAGCCGGGGATTCGGGCGAAAGTGCCAAGACTGCTGAATCGCAGAGCGAGGATTCAGGAATCGGCACCGCGAAGATCTACACCGGACCTGCCAAGCTTGACGCCCGCGTTATTCAAGAACCTAAGTTCGCAAAACTATCGCGACGCGAGTTGCTGAAAGTTGTGCCGGTGCTGGCGTTGGGTGCCTTTGCTATTCCCCGTTTCCAAAATTCGCTTTTGAAGAAGGGGCTGGGTTTCAGCGATTGGGCCTCGGCTCGCTTGTTCCGGCGCAGCGCACTGGCTCCCACTTTTGCCGACGCCAAAGTGACCCCGTTCGAGAAGTTTCCCATCAACGACTACGACGTAGACGATCCCGGGGTGATCTTCGAAAACTGGAGTCTGAGAGTGAGTGGCGCCGTGCAGAAACCCGGCGATTATAAGCTGGCGCAGATTCAGGCATTGCCGCCGGTTCGCCAAAATACGCGCCACGTGTGTGTGGAGGGGTGGGATGTGGTGGGAAGCTTCGGCGGAGCCCGGTTGTCGGATTTCCTGAGTATGATCGGCGCCGACACCTCGGCGCGATTTATTAGCGTGAACTGCGCCGACGATTACTACGAATCGCTGGATATGGCGACGGCGCTGCATCCCCAGACTTTGCTTTGCTATGAAATGTACGATCAGCCCCTGACTCGCGAACATGGCGCGCCGCTGCGGCTGAGTGTGCCGACCAAGATTGGCTACAAGCAGGCCAAGTATTTGACCGATCTGAAAGTCACGAATGTTCTGGAGAAGGTGGGGTACTGGGAAGATCAGGGATATTCGTCATTCTACAGTCTGTGAGAGCGGACCAACGATTACAGATCGTCGATCTCAGATTGTTGATTAAAATCCATGCCCAACATTTCTTAAATTAACCATCAGAAATCACCAATCACCATCGGAGACAGCGCATGGGCGGCACGGTGAATGAAATTACGCGCACGACGGAAGAGCCGGCAGCGGCCGTCGGCCCGGTTGCATATGAGCATCCTCTGCCGGTGCGGCTCTGTCACTGGGTGAATGCGATTGCGCTTTTTGTGATGGTAGGCAGCGGGCTGCAGATTTTTCGGGCTTTTCCAAGTTTCGGAGCAAAAATTCCGCAGAAAGATTTGCTCGACTGGCCAAAATCGCTTGCGCTAGGCGGATGGCTGGGCGGCGCACTGCAATGGCATCTGACGTTCATGTGGATTTACCTCGCGACCGGTGTGATCTATGTGGGGTATCAAATCTTCAGCGGAAATTTCCGGCAGGTTCTGTTCGCGCCTCGTGACATTCCGGGCGTGTGGCCGATGGTGAAGCACTATTTCTTTTTCGGGCCAAAGCCTGCGGTTGGCGAGTCCTACAACCCGCTGCAAAAACATGCTTATACGACCGTGATTGCCCTGGGTGTGCTCTCGGTGCTGACCGGCCTGGCTATCTGGAAGCCGGTGCAATTCTCGTGGCTGGCTTGGCTGATGGGAGGATTTCACTGGGCGCGTTTGTGGCACTTTTTAGTGATGTGGGCAATGTTGGCCTTTGTTCTGGGACATCTGGTCATGGTTTTGCTGCACGGCTGGAATAATTTTGTTTCCATGCTTACGGGGTGGAAAAGGGATCCGGAGTACTGACGGCGGGCGCGAAGAGTGATGGCCGAAGCAAATGTGGTGCTGCACAATCCGGTGCATCGCGAGCAGGAGTTGATCGCGCGCGTGCAGCGCGGCCAGAACGAATTGTTTTATGAGTTGGTCAAGCCCTACGAACGACGAGTCTACGCAGCAGCATTCGCCATTCTGCGCAACGAAACGGACGCGGAGGACGCGGCCCAGGAAGCGGTGCTGAAGGCATTGGCCAATATCCGCCAGTTTCGGGCCGAGGCCCGCTTCAGCACCTGGCTGATTCAGATTACGGTAAACGAGGCGCTGATGCGGCGCCGGAGAGAGCGAACCGTGGTCATGGAAGGCATTGACGACCGGCGCGACGAAGAGAGCGACTACACGCCGCGAGACTTCGCCGATTGGCGCGAGATTCCCTCCGAGGCACTGGAACGCAAGCAGGTGCGGGAAAAGCTGGCGCAAGCTCTGGCTTCGCTCGACCGCAAGTATCGCGAAGTTTTCGTGTTGCGCGATATGGAGCAACTGAATATCCAGGAAACGGCCGAGGCACTGGGAATTTCAGTGGCATCGGTGAAGACGCGCCTGCTTCGAGCTCGACTGATGTTGCGCGATCTGCTGGCCGCAGGCTGGGAGCAAGGCTG
>DASSRO010000165.1:0-5375 GCA_035701745.1 Candidatus Sulfotelmatobacter sp.
ACTGAGAACTGAGAACTGAGAACTGAGAACTGAGAACTGAGAACTGAGAACTGCCTTTCTGCATTTCCTGTGCACGCCCTGTGGACATCACGGCTGCCCACTCTACCAGATTTTTTCCCCCACGCCGCCCGCACGCGAAAACCGCGCCATTCAGTAGCACAATCGCGCACCCTGAAGGCATCGCTTCATCCGTGCGAATCCGTGTAGATCCGTGGCCAGTCTTTTCCTCAATTGCACCAAAAATACTGAATTGACCCGCGCCCCTTTCACCCGTACATTCTCTTTCGCTCTCATAAATTCTTTCTACAAATAATCCCCGGCGTCGCAACCCGGGGTCTACCGCAATAAAAAATTCTTCAGGACGGCACCATGAAATCAGAAGAGTGGAAGACCTATCGCACCCGTTTCCTAGTCAACGCCAAGCAACTTAACTCCGCTCTCAGTTTCGTTGACCACCTCGGCCGCCAGCATCGCGGTCGCAAAGGCGACTACTTGGTCGAATCCTCCGACGGAGTCGTCAGCATTGCTCCACGTCACATCTTCGAGGACATTTACGTTCGCATGCCGTCCTCTTGTTCCCACTCCGACAGCCAGCAGGCCATTGAAGTTTCCAGATTCGCCGATGATTCCCTCGATCGCCTCAATATAGAGCCGCTCGAAATCGAACAGGTCAAGGTTCCCGAGAGGCCGATCAGTGACCTCGTACGGGTTGTCTCGAACCGGGGCGGAGGAACCGCCCTTCGTCGAAAACTTCCCCAGGCCGAGCGGCGGAGTTCGGTCGAACGCATGCGCCTCATGCAGTAAGCAACAGGACGAAGATATTTGGTTTTAAGACCAGCGATTTTTGGGCCGAACACATTAACAAACCTCTTGCGGCAACCCAGCCTGCTGCCGGAAAAACAGTCCCAAAAAGGGAATCATTATCCATTCACAACGAAAGCTCGTCCGGTCCCGTTTTCCTCAATGTGGAAAACCGGACCGCGTACCCCGCATCAGGGCCGTCATTGTTAGGGATACAACCTATTGTGTTTCCCCCTTGACAGCTACAACTGGCGGGAGTAACTTTGCAATCCCAAGCACACAAATTCCGCTTCACGGGAATGGAGCGGAGATTACGAGCAGTTATCAAAAACCAGGCGGACGGCGCCCAGCCAGAGGTGACTTGGCGCTCTCCTCCTGCAACAGGCTAAGGCGTCCGGGCTTTCAGATCCGTTAGCCCGGCGCCCTAAACCTCCAACAGAACGGCTGATTTTCGGGTAGCCGTAGCAGAAAAGCAGCAGAAAAGAAGTGCGGTGATCGTCCCCGACCCCTCCCCCGGGGCACGGCTACCGGCTGAATGTGCTGTACGTATCCCCCGCAGCTGGAAGATAAGGGAACTCCTTTCTCCAACGCGGCTAGAACGCAGGAGCCCTCAATGGAAGGTTTGACTCGACTCGTCTCCGAATCTTTGGCGCGCCACGGCTTCGATCGTCCCCTCGACTATCGTCGTCTTCACTGGTCGCGCTGGTTCCGCTGCGAATCCCATCACAGCCTCCTGTTCGTCCCCAGCAAGCCCGGCGTCTTCGCCGTAGCCGAAGAAATCATGGACCTCGACAGCACCCCTGCCCACGCCGGAACATCCCACGCAGGAACATCCCAAGCAGGAACATCCCAAGCAGGAACATCCCACGTGGGGACGGACGCATTCGTCCGTCCCGCAACCCTGAGCGAAGCGAAGGGGAGCGCCTCTCATGTGGCGACAGCCGCCTCGGCTGTCCCGCGATGCGAAGCGAGCGGTGCTCACATAGCGGCCGCCCCCCGAACCCTGAGCGAAGCGAAGGGCAGCGGCCCCGTGTGGGACCGGGTCTCAGACCCGGTCAAGCCGAGCGAAGCTCGACAGGATTTCGCCACACGCAACCCCCAATCCCGCCGCATGCTGGCCGTCACCCAGTTTTTCGAAGACGACGACATGGCCTTCGTTCTCGACCGCATGCTCTCGACTCAAAATCCCATGCGCGCCCGTCTCATCTCGGGCCGCTACTTCGTCCGCTTCGTCGTCATCGAAGACCAATCCCAGCGCCGCACCATCTGCAACGCCCTCAATCAATGGATGGTCACCGCCGCCGAGAAAGCCACCGGCATCGGCTCCCACTTCGCCACATCCTTGGAGCTGACCTCCGCCACCGAATACGTCCCAGAAGTCAGGCAAGATCTGACGCATAAAGATCTGACGCATAAAGATGTGACGCAGCCCGATGTGGCCCGGGCGCCCTCGCCCGCGTCCCCGGCCGCAGTCCCGCACCAAGTTTCGAACCTTACCACCAATATCAACCTCTTCCCCTCCGGCTTCTAACCGAGAGGGCACCGTTGTGAACGCGCACGGTTGTGGAAGGGCACGACTCTGGTCGTGCCAGAAAGCGTTAGACAAGAATTCGGCTTTAGCCACTGACGAAAGCCGCAAAGGCGTTAGACAAGAATCCGGCTTTAGCCACTGACGAAAGCCGCAAAGCGGCGCAAGAATGCAGCCCACGGCGCAAGCCGTGGGATAGCCGTCAGAAAGTTTGAACCAAGCCCCGAAGGGGCGTAAGAACCGATCTTTGAAAGACCCCCGATTCCCCGCCCCCGCCCGGACGCCTGAATCGGCGCAACACGCTTAGAATCTAATTAATGGAGAGTCCAATGCCCGAACTCAAAGCCGTTACCGAATCCGCAACCCCCGTCTCCGCTCCCAAGAAGAAGCCCTCCGGCCTCTCCTTCCGCCGCTTCTTCGCCAAGCCCGGCGTCTCCCCCTACTCCGAAGTCGAATGGGACCTCCGCCTCGCTCAGATCACCGATGCCCAGGGCAACGTGATCTTCGAGCAAAAGGACGTCGAAGTCCCCAAAGACTGGTCCATGACCGCCACCAACATCGTGGCCAGCAAATATCTGCACGGCAAGATCGGCACTCCCGAGCGTGAAACCGGAGTCCGCCAGCTCGTTGCCCGCGTCGCCGAAACCATCCGCGACTGGGGAATGGCCCAAGGCTACTTCCGCACGCCCGAAGACGGCGCCACCTTCCACGATGAACTCGTTCACATCCTCGTCCGCCAGTACGCCGCCTTCAACTCGCCCGTCTGGTTCAACGTAGGATGCGACCGCATCGAGCCCAACTCCGATGGCCGCAACTGGCATTGGAATCCGCAAACCCAACAGGTCGAATTCGGCGTCACCGGATACTCCAAGCCGCAATGCTCCGCGTGCTTCATCAACTCGGTCAAAGATTCGCTCGACTCCATCCTCACTCTGGCCAAGACCGAAGGCATGCTCTTCAAGTGGGGCAGCGGCACCGGCACCAATCTTTCCCCGTTGCGCGGATCCACCGAAACTCTCTCCGGCGGCGGCACTGCCAGCGGCCCGCTCAGCTTCATGAAAGGATTCGACGCCTTCGCCGGCGTCATCAAGTCCGGCGGCAAGACTCGCCGCGCCGCCAAGATGGTCATCCTCAACGTCGACCATCCCGACATCATCGAGTTCATCGAGTGCAAGCAGAAAGAGGAAGCCAAGGCTCACGCTCTCGTCGCCATGGGATACGACGGCTCCCATCCCGACTCCGACGCCTACTCCTCCATCTTCTTCCAGAACGCCAACAACAGCGTTCGCGTCACCGACGACTTCATGTACGCCGTTGTTCGCGACGTCGACTTCTCCACTAAAACCGTCAGCGACGGCTCCGTGGTCAAGACTTACAAAGCCAAAGAACTGCTGCGCAAAATTTCCGAAGCTACCTGGCACTGCGGCGATCCCGGCATGCAGTACGACACCACCGTCAACCGCTGGCACACGTCGAAGCACACCGACCGCATCAACGCCAGCAATCCCTGCAGCGAATACATGTTCCTCGACGACTCCGCCTGCAACCTGGCCAGCCTGAATTTGCTGAAGTTCGCGCCGAACGGAACCTTCGACGTCGATGCCTACCGTCACGCCGTCGACATCCTGATCACCGCCCAGGAAATCCTGGTCGACAACGCCGGATATCCCACCGAGCAAATCATGCGCAACAGCCATGACTACCGCCCGCTCGGCCTGGGCTACGCAAATCTAGGCGCTCTGCTGATGGCCGCAGGCCTGCCTTACGACTCCGACGCCGGCCGCGACTATGCCTCCTGCGTAACCGCCATCATGTGCGGCGAAGCCTACCTGCAAAGTTCCAAAATCGCCGAACAATGCGCTCCGTTAGCGCCCGCAACCGAAACCGTAAAGAAAAGTTTGTCCGAAACAAATCTCGGCGCCCGTGTGGGCGCGGGCGACTCGCCCGCGCAGCCCCGTGTGGGGACGGACGCATTCGTCCGTCCCGCCGAGCGCAGCGAGGCGCCCCTGAGCACGAACCCCGCCACCATGCCCGGCGGAGCCTGCCCCGGCTGGTACATCAACCGCGAGCCATTCCTCGACGTGATCCGCATGCACCGCGCCAGCGTCAATGGCATCAACAAATCCAACGTGCCGTCGTCAATCTACGAAGCCAGCAAGCAATGCTGGGACGAGGCCCTCGCCCACGGCGAAAAACACGGCTACAGAAATTCCCAGGTAACAGTCCTGGCCCCCACCGGCACCATCGGCTTCATGATGGACTGCGATACCACAGGAATCGAGCCTGACCTCGCCCTGATCAAGTACAAAAAGCTGGTCGGCGGCGGGATGATTAAGATCGTCAACAACACTGTGCCCACCGCGCTCTTCAAGCTGGGATACTCGCACGATCAGGCCGACGCCATCGTCAGCTACATCGACGCTACCGGCACCATCGAAGGCGCGCCGCACATCAAGGACGAGCATCTCGCTGTCTTCGATTGCTCCTTCAAGCCGGCCAAAGGCACGCGCTCGATCGCTTATATGGGACACCTTCGCATGATGGCAGCCGCTCAGCCTTTCATCTCCGGGGCTATATCGAAGACCGTCAATCTTCCCGAGAACGCTTCCGTGGAAGACATCATGGAAGCCTATCTTCAGGCTTGGAAACTTGGCCTGAAGGCAGTCGCCGTCTACCGCGATGGCTGCAAGAAGTCGCAGCCGCTGTCAGCCGCGGGAACGAAGACGGCGGAGCCCGCGGGCGGGAGCGCCCGCGCCACACAGGCTGTGGTTGACGAAGAGGACATGAACGCTCCTCCGCGCGCTGTTCGCCATCGCCTGCAGGAAGAGCGCGCATCCATCACGCACAAGTTCAAGATTGGAGACCACGAGGGCTATATCACCGTCGGCCTCTACCCCAACGGCGAGCCCGGCGAACTCTTCATCACCATGGCGAAAGAAGGGTCGACCGTCAGCGGATTGATGGACAGCTTTGCCCTGACCGCCTCCATCGCGCTGCAGCACGGAGTTCCGCTCCGCCTGCTCTGCGAAAAGTTTGCTCACACCCG
>DASSRO010000166.1:0-17926 GCA_035701745.1 Candidatus Sulfotelmatobacter sp.
GTCAGGGAAAGGCGGCTGATCTGACTGAGAGCTGAAAGCCGAAAGCTGAGAGCAATTTTATGAAGGTAGACAAAATCAGAAACTTGACTGACGACGAGCTCCACAATCAGGAGCGCGAGCTGGCCGATCAGCTGTTCAAGCTGAAATTTCAGCTGAACATGGGGCAGACCGAGAGCCTGAAGAAAATCCGGGGGCTGCGCAAGGATATTGCGCGCGTCAAGACGATCATGGTCGAGCGAACCGGCGAGCGCGAACGCTCGACCGCAACGGAGAAACGATAATGGCGGAAACAGCAGCCACGGAAAAAGTTCAGGGCCGCCGCAAGGAAGTGGTGGGAGAAGTCATCGCCAATCGCATGCAGAAGACGATTGTGGTGAAGGTGACGCGTAAAAAGGCGCATCCGTTTTACGGCCGGGTGGTGGCGCGCAACAAGAAGTTTTATGCGCACGACGAGAAGAATGAGGCGCATGTGGGCGATGTGGTGCGCATCGAGGAGACGCGTCCGTTGTCGAAGCTGAAACGCTGGAAGCTGAAAGACATTGTGCGCAAGGCGGCGCTGGTGCCGGAAGCGGCTATCGAAGTTCCGGGCGCCTAGACGGCTGCGAGCCGCCGGTGAGATAGAAGAGGGAGATTGACGCCATGGCAGTGATGATGAGATCGATGCTGGAGGTCGCCGATAATTCCGGCGCCCGCAAGCTGCAGATGATTCTGCCGCTCGGAGGCTCGACCGGATTGAATGCCGGGCTGGGCGACATAATTACCGCGGCGGTGAAAGAGTCGGTGCCCGAGGGCCAGGTGCAGAAGGGCAAAGTGGTGAAGGCGGTCATCGTGCGCACGCGCAAGGAACACCGGCGGCGCGACGGAACCTACATCCGCTTCGACCAGAATGCCGCTGTGCTGATCAATGACGCCGGCGAGCCGGTGGGGACGCGCGTGTTTGGTCCGGTAGCGCGCGAACTGCGCGAAAAGAAGTTTTTGAAAATTGTTTCGCTGGCGCCGGAAGTGATCTAAGGGCAGGTTTCAAGGTTTCGAAGTTTCAAGGTTTCAGGGTGCCTTGAGAGTCGGAAATCTTGGAGAGCTCGGAGCCTTTGCAACCTTGAAACTTTGAAACGTGGGTTTTATGAGAACTGTAAGCACTGAAAACAAGCGAGTGGATCTGCGGCGGAACGACACCGTGAAGGTGATCACCGGGCGCGACAAGGGCAAGGAAGGGCGCGTGCTGCGCGTGTTTCCGAACGACGCCAAGTTGCTGGTCGAGCACGTGATGATGGTGAAGAAGCACGTGCGCCCGAACCCGCAGCGCAACATCAAGGGCGGCATCGCGGAGCAGGAGAGCCGCATTGCCATCTCCAACGTGCAACTGGTTTGCGCGACCTGCGGACCGGTGCGCATCGGGCACGAAGTGCGTGGCGATCGCAAGGTGCGCGTCTGCAAGAAGTGCGGAACGACGCTGGATAAATAAGCTGTCAGCTATCTGCCGTCAGCTTTCAGCTTAAGGCGGCGATGCAGACGGCGAGATGAAATTTGAGTCTCACGAACCGGTAGACGTTTCAGCTAGGAGCTAGAAGCTAGCAGCTGACAACCCGAAACCGTGAGAAGGATTGAAGGACATGGCAAAAGACAAGAAGCAAAAAGACTCGACGCAGGAACAGAAGGCGCCGGAGCAGGCGCGGCATAGCGCCAAGGAACGTCCGCGGCTGCGCTCGAGGTTCGAGAAGGAAGTGGCTCCCGCACTGCTGAAGGAACTGGAACTGAAGAACGTGATGGCGGTTCCGCGGCTGCACAAGATTGTCGTCAACATGGGCGTGGGCGAAGCCACGCAGAACGCGAAAGTTCTTGATCCGGCAGTCAACGAACTGGGCCAGATCACCGGTCAGAAGCCAGTGGTGACGCGCGCGAAGAAATCGATTGCGGCGTTCAAAGTGCGCCAGGGACAGTCGATTGGCGCGATGGTCACGCTGCGCGGCGACCGCATGTATGAGTTCTTCGACCGGCTGGTCAATATCGTTCTGCCGCGAGTGCGCGACTTTAAAGGCGTGTCGACCAAGTCGTTCGATGGGCGCGGGAACTATACGATCGGGTTGCACGACCAGCTGATCTTTCCCGAGATTTCGTACGAGAAGGTGGACAAGCAGAAGGGCATGAACGTCACTATCGTGACGACGGCGGCAAACGATAACCAGGCGCGCACGCTGTTGAAGCACATGGGCATGCCGTTCCGGGCATAAGAACAACAAAGTTTCACGTATCAAGGTTCGAGGAGCTAGGAGCTAATTTGGCGACTACAGCAAAACGAGTGAAAGACGGCGTTGGGTTGCACCAGGACAAGCCGAGGAAACCCAAGTTCTCCACGCGCAAGCACAACCGCTGCAAGTTTTGCGGGCGGCCGCGCGCTTTCCTGCGCAAGTTCGGCATTTGCCGGCTATGTTTCCGGCAACTGGCGTTGCGCGGCGAAATTCCAGGGGTTTCGAAGTCGTCTTGGTAGGGAGTGAGTCGTTGGCCGGTGGCTCTTAGTCACGGCTAACGACCAACGACGAAGAACAAAGGATTGCAGTTCAAGCTGCCGCAGGTTCTCCGCACAGCGCGGAGCGAACGGGTGGCCAGAGGAGAAGCAGACGATGAGGTTGACCGATCCGGTCGCAGACATGTTGACGCGAGTGCGGAACGCACTCCAGGCACGGCACCAGAAGGTGGACATTCCGGCTTCGCGCCTGAAGCTGGAGATTGCCCGCATTTTGAAGGAAGAGGGCTACATCTCCAACTTCAAGCCGACAGAGGAAGAAGGCCATAAGGTCATCCGCATTTACTTGAAGTACGGTGCCAACAACGAGGCGGCGATTTCGAAGGTGGAGCGCGTGTCGCGCCCCGGCTGCCGCGTCTACGTGCGCCGCAGCGAGATTCCCCGGGTGCTGGGCGGCATGGGGATCAACATTCTTACCACCCCGCGCGGCGTGATGACCGGGCGCCAGGCGCGAAAAGAAGGCGTGGGTGGCGAGTTGCTTTGTCAGATTTATTAGAAGCAGCTTCTAGCTACTAGCTTCTAGCTACTAGCTTAAAGCGGCGATGTCGACCGATTTTTTGCATTGAAAACAGCCTGGGCAGAAAGCCCAGACTGAAAATCCAAAGCGGCCTAGCTAGAAGCTAGGAGCTAGAAGCTAGAAGCTCTTATGTCACGAATTGGAAAAAAGCCGATCCCGATCCCCAAAGGGGTGACGGTCAAAATCGAAGGCAGCACGATCGCCGTGCAGGGGCCGAAGGGCAAACTGGATACCGCACTGCCGGAGGGAATCACCGTCCAGCAGAAAGACGGGATCATCGTCGCGGTGCGCCAGGACGATTCGCAGGCGGCGCTGCATGGACTGGCGCGCGCGCTGGTGAACAACGCGGTCGAGGGCGTGACCAAAGGCTGGACGCGTGAACTGGAAATCGTCGGCATCGGGTACCGCGCCGAAATGAAGGGCAAGTCAATGGTCGTGTTCAATTTGGGTTACTCGCACCCGATTGAGTATCCGCTGCCCACCGGCGTGGATGCCAGCGTCGATCCCAAGCAGACCAGGATCGCGCTGACCGGAATCGATCGCCAGAAGGTAGGGCAAGTCGCGGCCGAAATGCGCTCGCTGCGTCCGCCCGATCCGTACAAGAATAAAGGCGTCCGCTATGCGGGCGAGCGCTTGAAGAAGAAGGTTGGAAAGACGGGAGCGAAGTAGCTTTCAGCTGTCAGCGTCAGCTGTCGGTAGCTTTGATTGTTCAAGGTCCTGACAGTTGGTTTTGGCTGATAGCTGACGGCTGATAGCTGAGAGCTTAATCATGCTGACAAGAATCACAAAAAACGAGAAGCGCGGACATGTGCACGACCGCATTCGCAAGAAGATGCAGGGGACTGCGGAACGCCCGCGGCTCAACGTGTACCGTTCGCTGAATCACATTTACGTGCAGGTCATCGACGACCTGCACGGCAAAACCCTCGTCTCGGCGAGCACGGCCGAGGGCAAGAAGGAAGACCGTCGTAGTGGCGGCAACGTGGCCTCGGCCAAGGCGATTGGCAAAGCCATTGCCGAGCGCGCCAAAGCCAAGGGCGTCACCCAGGTTGTGTTCGACCGGGGCGGCTACATTTATCACGGGCGCGTGAAGGCGATCGCCGACGCGGCCCGCGAAGCGGGATTGAAGTTCTAAAAGAACAGCTCCTAGCTTCTAGCTCCTAGCAAACCAGGCGGAAATTGTGGGTTGGCTAGAAGCTAGCAGCTAGAAGCTAGAAGCTAGGAATTTAAATGCCAACAGTAATAAAGAAACTCGATGCGGGTTCCTACCAGTTGAAGGACCAGGTAGTAGCCATCAACCGCGTGACCAAAGTGGTCAAGGGCGGCAAGAATCTTTCGTTTGCCGCGCTGGTCGTGGTGGGCGATCCTTCGGCCGGAGTGGTCGGTTACGGCTCGGGCAAGGCCAAGGAAGTGCCCCAGGCTATTCGCAAGGGAATCGAATCGGCCAAGAAGAATCTGGTGAAGGTCAACCTCACCCAGACCAGCATCGCTCATCTCGTGTTGGGACGCTACGGCTCGGGAAAGGTGCTGCTGAAGCCGGCGCCGGAAGGCACGGGAGTGATTGCGGGCGGCGCGGTGCGCGCGGTCATGACTTCGGCGGGTGTGCAAAACGTGCTGACGAAATCGATTGGCACTACCAACCCGCATAACGTGATCAAGGCGACCTTCGACGCCTTGAAGCAGTTGAAGAGCCGCGAGAGCGTTGCCCTCATGCGCGGAAAGACGGCGCAGGAACTGTAGCCGCGGTGACCAGTGGCTAGTGGCCAGTGGTCAGTACGCGGCGAATCTTAAACGGGAACTGGTCACTGATCGCTGATCACTGGCCACTGAGGTTTTGAAATGACGGCGAAGAAAACGAATTCGGGCGGCGGGACGATTCACCTCAAGTGGGTGCGCTCCGCCATCTGCGCTCCAGTGAAGCAGAAGCGTGTCATCAAAGGTCTGGGATTTACCCGGCTGAACCAGGTGATTGAGCGTCCTGACAACAGCGCCATTCGCGGCATGGTGGCCAAGGTGCCGCATCTGGTGGAGTTTGTGGAATAACGCTATCAGCTTTCAGCTGTCAGCCGTCAGCGTCAATCGCTACTGGCTGAAAGCTGACGGCTGAGAGCTGAGAGCTTACTTATGAATTTATCCAATATTCGAGCACCGAAGAAGGCGACGGAAAAGCGCAAGCGCGTTGGGCGCGGCATGGGCTCCGGCATGGGCAAGACTTCGACCCGTGGACACAAAGGGCAGCGTTCGCGCACTGGTTCGCGCATGATTCGCGGCTTTGAGGGCGGCCAGATGCCGCTGCACCGCCGCATGCCCAAGCGCGGCTTCACTAACATTTTCCGCAAAGAATTCAACATCGTCAGCCTGGAGCGCCTGGTGGAGATGGGCGAAGAATTCCATGGCGAGCCCATTACGCCTGAAGTTCTCCGCAAAGCCGGGGTCATCAAGACGAAGCATCCGGTGAAAATCCTCGGCGATGGCGAGTTGAAGGTTGCCATCACTGTGCACGCGCATAAGTTCTCTAAGTCGGCTCAGGAAAAAATCGCCAAGGCGGGCGGCAAGGTTGAGGTCTTATCAGTGAAGGCGGAGCAGTAAATGTTCGACAAACTGGCAAACATTTTCCGGATTCCGGACCTGCGCAAACGCATCCTGTTTACCCTGGCGATGCTGTTCGTGTACCGGTTGGGCGGGCATCTTCCGACCCCGGGAATCGATACCGGCAAGCTGGAGAATTTCTTCACGCAGAGCGGTACGAGCGGATCGTTGCTGGGATTTGTGGACCTGTTTTCCGGCGGCCAGCTGCGCCGCATGACGATTTTCGCTCTGGGAATCATGCCGTACATTACGGCATCGATCATTCTGCAGTTGCTGACCGTAGTCTACGAGCCTCTGGCCAAACTGCAGAAGGAAGGCGAACTCGGGCGTAAGAAGATTACGCAATGGACGCGCTACATCACCGTCATTCTGAGCGCAGTGCAATCGTTTGGTATCGCAGTGGGTCTCGAGAAGGGCGGCTTCGCGCTTGATCCGGGATGGAAGTTCCGCTTCATGACCATGCTGACCTTGACCACGGGCAGTGCATTCATCATGTGGCTGGGCGAGCAAATTACTGATCGCGGCGTGGGCAACGGCATGTCGCTGTTGATCTTTGCCGGCATTGTTGTCGGGTTGCCGCGCGGCGTCGTAGATCTGATCGAGAAGGCTAAGAACGCGGCCTGGGGCGCGGCAACGTTTCCGCTGATGGTGTTCTTGCTGGTCTTCATGGTGGCGGTTGTGGGATTCATCGTCTACGTGGAGCGAAGCGAGCGGCGGATTCCGGTGCAGTACGCCAAGCGAGTAGTCGGCCGCAAGGTGATGGGCGGACAGTCCACACACTTACCGCTGCGGGTGAATGCCGGGGGTGTGATGCCGGTAATCTTCGCCTCTTCGATCCTGACGCTGCCGCAGACCATCGGGTATGGCCTGCGCAACAACCGCTACTTCGGAGATTTGTTCCGCTGGCTGGGATGGGGCGAGCCGCTTTACACCGTGCTCTATGCGGTCGGCATTATTTTCTTCGCCTACTTTTACGTCTCCATCGTTTTCAATCCCAGTGAAGTTGCCGACAATATGCGGAAGTACGGCGGATTTATTCCCGGCATACGGCCCGGCAAGCGTACCGCGGACTTCATCAACGAAGTGCTTACGCGCATCACGCTGGTGGGCGCGCTCTACCTGATTATCATTTCGTTTATTCCGGAATGGATGATCACCGGTATCCACTTGAACCATCTTTACGGCCCGTTCGGACGGTTCTTTGAAGGCCTTCCCAACTGGGTGACGAATGGTTTGGGCGTGACATTTTATTTTGGTGGAACCTCGCTGCTGATCGTGGTCGGCGTAGCCATGGATACGGTCCAGCAGATTGAGGCGCAGTTGATCATGCGCCACTATGACGGATTTACGCCGCGCAGCGGACGCATTCGCGGCCGCCGCACCTGGTAGCCACGAGAGCCGCGCTGCTCCTGCGACTTGCTCGTGGCGGTGATGAGAAGCTTTAGAAGTTGCTGCACCTCGGCGGGGCGCCGGGAAGACTGAGCTCGGGAGGCTTTGGTCAAGCCGATGGTGCAGGAAACTTTGCGCGACATAGGGCCTGTAGTACTGCTTGGCCCGCCGGGCGCCGGTAAAGGCACGCAGGCCAAGCGCATCATGGAACATTACGGCATTCCCCAAGTCTCGACCGGGGATCTGCTGCGGGAGAACGTGGCGCAGGGCACCGAACTCGGGCTGGCTGCCAAGGCAGTAATGGCCCGGGGAGAACTGGTTTCCGACGACTTGGTTTGTAACATGGTCCGCGAACGGCTGCTGCTGCCGGACTGCAAGCGGGGCTACATTCTGGACGGCTTTCCCCGGACGGCCGCCCAGGCAGGATGGCTCGACGCCCTGCTCGACCATGAGCTCTTTGATAACTCGCGTCCGACACGGGCCTGGCCGATTGTGATCCGGCTGGACGTCGACTATAATCAGCTATTGCTCCGGATCACTGGACGCCGTTCTTGTCCCTCCTGTGGGCGAATTTATAACGTCCACTTCCAGCCACCCCGCGTAGATGAACTCTGCGACGTGACCGGGGAGAAGCTGGTGACCCGCAATGACGACCGGTTGGAAGTAATTCAGCCCAGACTCACGGCATATCAGGAGCAGACTCGTCCGGTCGCGGACTATTATCAGCGCACGGGCAGGCTGATCTCGGTGAACGGAGATTTGCCGGTGGATGCCGTGACTGAGCAGATCTACCGGATATTGGAAGATCATCACGCTTAGAAGATGGCAATTGTTTGTAAATCGTCGGCGGAAATCGAGAAGATGCGGCATAGCGGCCGCATCGTGCGGCAAGTTCTCGACTACGTCAGAACGCTCGTGGCGCCCGGGGTTACCACCATGGACCTGGAACGCGCTGCCGAGAAAAAGATCAAGGAGCTCGGCGCCAAGCCGGCATTCAAGGGCTACTACGATTATCCTTGCGTGCTGTGCACTTCGGTAAACGAAGAGATTGTTCACGGCATCCCGTCGGAGAAGCGCTCGCTGAAAGAGGGCGATATTGTTTCCATCGATTGCGGCGTGGTGCTCGATGGCTATTACGGAGACGCCGCCATCACCGTGCCGGTGGGTAACGGCTTGAGGCCGGAATTGCAGAAGTTGCTGGAAGTAACAGAAGCGTCGCTCTACCGCGGAATCGAGCAGGCGCGGATCGGCAACTCGATTGGCGACGTGGGCGCGGCGGTGCAGGAGCACGTGGAAGCCGCGGGATTCAGCGTGGTGCGCGAGTTCGTCGGGCACGGCATCGGGACGCGATTGCACGAAGAGCCGCAGGTTCCGAACTTCGGGGCTCGCGGGCATGGCGCGAAGTTGCGCGAAGGGATGGTGCTTGCCATCGAGCCCATGGTGAATTTCGGCAAGCCCGAAACGCGGGTGCTGGGCGATAAATGGACCGCAGTCACAGCCGACGGCAGCTGCAGCGCGCACTTCGAGCATTGCGTGGCAGTGACGAGAGACGGTCCGGTAATTTTGACGCAATAGAAAAAAGTTCTCAGTTCTCGGTTCTCCGTTCTGAGTGAAGAACCAAGTGCTTGTAGCTGAGAACTGAGAACTGGCAACTGAGAACTAAGGGGTGCATGAGCAAAGAAGACGCGATTGAAGTGATGGCGGTGGTGCTGGAACCGCTGCCGAACGCCATGTTCCGGGTGGAACTGGAAAACAAGCACCAGGTGCTGGCGCACGTTTCGGGAAAGATGCGCAAGAATTTCATTCGCATCCTGCCCGGCGACAAAGTTGCGGTCGAGCTTTCCCCCTACGACCTGAATCGCGGACGAATTGTGTATCGGTATAAATAAGCTCTCAGCCGTCAGCTATCGGCGAAAAACATTCGCGGACAGCGGCAAAACGGGAGAGCGCCAGGAAATTCAAGATTTTCGCTGACAGTCTGATAGCTGACAGCTGAAAGCTGGGATTATGAAGGTTCGAGCATCGGTAAAGAAAATTTGCGACAAGTGCAAGGTCATCCACCGCAAGGGTGTCGTGCGGGTGATCTGCGTCAACTCGAAACACAAACAGCGCCAGGGCTAAGGAGCTTCTAACTTCTAGCTCCCAGTTTCTAGCCCAATCGGGGTTTGCTAGAAGCTAGCGGCTAGAAGCTAGGAGCCGAGAGAAGCTTGGCAGTTAAAGAGGAATAGGATTCTATGGCACGTATTGCAGGCGTCGATCTTCCGCGCCAGAAGCACATCAACATCGCGTTGACTTATATCTACGGCATCGGTCATCCGCGCGCCAGCCGCATCCTCGATGAGGCCAAGGTCGAGCCCATGAAGAAGGTGCAGGACCTGAGCGAGGAAGAGGTCAACCGCATCCGTACGGTCATTGAGGCCGAGGGATTGGTGGAAGGCGATCTGCGCAAGGAAGTTTCGATGAACATCAAGCGTCTCATCGAAATCGGCTCCTATCGCGGATTCCGGCACCGCCGCAACTTGCCGGTCCGCGGCCAGCGCACCCATACGAATGCCCGTACCCGCAAGGGTCCGCGCAAAGGAACAGTCGCCCAGAAGAAGAAAGCGACGGCAAAAACTTAAAGACAGTTCTCAGTTCTCAGTTCCCGGTTCTCAGTTAGAACCGGGTCTACTGAGAACTGGGAACTGAGAACCGAGAACTGATTTCATGGCGAAACCAGCAGCAGCAGGGGGCGGCGCAGCAGCCGCACCGGATAAAAAAGGCAAGAAGAAAACCTTCAAGAAGAAGGAACGCAAGCACGTGCCGCATGGCTTGTGCTATGTGCAGGCATCCTTCAATAACACGATCGTGACCATCTCCGACATGAACGGCAACGTCCTGTCGTGGAAGAGTTCGGGTTCGCTCGGCTTCCGGGGATCGCGCAAGGGCACGCCTTTCGCGGCCCAGCAGGCAGCGTCGAATGCCGCGAACATGGCGAGAGACCACGGCGTGCGCAGCGTCGACGTTCGCGTTAGCGGCCCAGGGTCTGGCCGTGAATCCGCCGTGCGTGCGCTGGCGGCCGCAGGCATTGAAGTGCGCTCGATTCGCGACGTCACGCCAATCCCGCACAACGGCTGCCGTCCGCCGAAGAGACGAAGAGTATAAGGTTTCAGGGTTGCAAAGCCTTGGAACATTTGAAACCTGTTTTACCGTCCGGGACGAAGGGTGAAGCCAAACCCGTAAACCGGTCATCTAAAGGAGAAGAAACTTGGCACGTTATACCGATGCAGTCTGCCGTCTATGCCGCCGCGAGGGCCTGAAGCTGTTCCTCAAAGGCGCAAAGTGTTTCAGCGATAAGTGTCCTATCGAGAAGCGCAACTTCGCTCCCGGACAACATGGGAAAGACCGCAAGGCCAAGATCGTTGGCTACGGCCTGCAGTTGCGCGAGAAGCAGAAAGCCAAGCGCATTTACTTCACGCAGGAAGGCCAGTTCCGCAACTACTTCGAGAAAGCCGCGAGATCGCAGGGGGTGACCGGCGAGCGGCTTCTGCAGCAGTTGGAGCGGCGGCTGGACAATGTCGTTTACCGCCTGGGATTCGCCCAGTCGCGGCGCCAGGCCCGCCAGTTGGTGCGTCACGGGCACGTTGCCGTGAACAATCGCAAGGTCAACATTCCTTCGTATGAAGTGAGCGCGGGCGAAGAGATCATGATCCGCGAAAACAGCAAAAAGCTCACCGTGCTGGAACTGGCAAAAGAATTCGCCAGCCATGGCACCATGCCGAGCTGGCTGGAAGTGGATCGCGACAACTACAAAGCGAAAGTATTATCGCTGCCTAAGCGCGAAGATATTCAGCTACCGGTGAACGAGCAGTTGATCGTTGAACTTTATAGCAAATAGACGATTGAGCGATTGGGCCATTGAGTCATTGAGCGATTTAAAATCACTCAATCACCCGATCATCAATCGCACAATGTTGGTCCTTTATTCGAGCCAGATCAGCCTCTGCTGGCGCTTGACCTGAATCCGGACCGGTTCAGGGAGCCAGCACCGAGCCAAACGGCCGAAGGAGAAACAAATGCTTTGGAAGGGTTTTCAAAAACCGAAACGTCTCGCAACCGACACCTCCAGCCTCACCGACAAGTACGGCATGTTCTGGGCGCAGCCGTTTGAACGCGGCTTTGGCACCACCGTGGGCAACGCCCTGCGGCGCGTGCTGCTCAGTTCGATTGAAGGCGCGGCCGTCACCGCAGTGAAAATGGAAGGCGTGCTGCACGAGTTCCAGTCGATCCCCGGTGTGGTCGAAGACGCGACCGACATCATCCTCAACCTCAAGCAGATTCCGTTCAAGCTTGCCGGCGACGCGCCGAAAGCCATTTACCTGCGCGCTGATCAGCCCGGCGTGGTCACGAGCGGCATGATCGAAGCTGACGGCGACGTGGAAGTGCTCGACAAAGACGTTTACATCGCTACCGTGAGCGAAGGCGGCAAGCTCGACATGGAGATGCGCCTGAAGCGCGGCCGCGGCTACACTTCCGCCGACAAGAATTTCGACGAGGATCTCGGCATCGGTTTCATTCCAATCGATTCCGTGCACTCGCCGGTGCGCAAGTGTAACTACACCGTGGAGGCCGCACGTCTCGGCCAGATCACCGACTACGACAAGCTGACTCTCGAAGTTTGGACCAACGGCTCCATCACCCCGGCCGATTCGCTCGGCCTGGCGGCGAAGTTGCTGAAGGACCACATGAACATCTTCATCAACTTCGAGGAAGAAATCGAAACCGGCACGTCGTCGTCGGACGACCGCAAGCCCGAGATTCACAATGAGAACCTCAACCGTTCCGTGGAAGAGCTCGAACTTTCGGTGCGCAGCTACAACTGCCTGAAGAATGCGAACATCCAGACCATCGGAGAGCTCGTGCAGAAGACCGAGGCCGAAATGCTCAAGACCAAGAACTTCGGCCGCAAGTCGCTGAACGAGATCAAGGAAATTCTTTCCTCGATGGGTCTGAGCCTGGGTATGAAGATTGACGAGCATGGCAATGCCGTGCCCGGGCCCACGTCGAACCAGGTCCTGCCGGCTTCCGCCTACGGACCGGACGACCAGCTGTAAAGAAGCAGGTTTCAAAGTGTCAGAGTTTCAAGGTTTCAAAGTTGGGAAGCACACTGGGACGGCACGGCTTTAGCCGTGCCGCCCCCAAGCAACAAGGACTCGCGGCTTTGGCCGCTGATGTTTTGGTTTTTGATTTAGCTAAAAGCTGGAAGCTAACTGCTAGAAGCTGAGGGTTCTCTCATGCGTCACAAAGTTGCAGGCTACAAACTCGGACGGAACACGGCGCACCGGCGCTCGCTGCTGCGCAACCTGGTCACCTCGGTGATCGTGGAAGAGCGCATCGAGACCACCGTGCCCAAAGCCAAGGCCGCGAAGCCCATCGTTGAAAAAATGATTACCTTGGGCAAGCGCGGCGACTTGGCCGCGCGCCGTCTGGCGACCGCCTATCTCATGACCGACGAAGCCGTCGCCAAGCTGTTCGACACCGTCGGCCCCCGCTTCGGTGATCGCCAGGGCGGTTACACGCGCATCATCCGCACTCATTGGAACAAGGGTGACGGCGCCGACAAGGCTTTTCTTGAACTGCTGGGCAGCGAGAAGGTCCTCGACGAGAAGAAGGAAAAACGCGCCGAAGCTCGTGCCAAAAAGGCTGCCGAGGCCAAGAAGGCCATGGAAGATGCCGAGGCCCAGGCCGCTCACGATGGCGGTGTCGAGCCCGTGAAAGAAGAAGACAAGAAAGAGTAGTAGTTCCAGGTTTTGTTCGAAGGCGCGGCTTATGCCGCGCCTTTTTCTTTGGGCCGGGTCGCCTCGTCCGCATTCGTACATGTCCTACCGCGCTTCCCGGTGGTAATCTTCCCTACCTTCCGCCACCTCCCTAAACTTTATTGCAATGGCTGTTACCCGCACACAAATCGGAATCGCGGTCGGCGCGGGAGTGTTGCTGGTGATGGTGTTTGTCGGCTACCTGTGGTGGCTCACCAACCAGGGGCCGGTGCTGGCGCGCTCCGAAGATCACGATCCGCTGACCGGTCTGCCGGTCAGCATCAAGATGAATCCCCTGCGCGACCGCTCCACCGAACGGTCGGCGAATAAATTCCTCCGCGAAATGCGCGACGGCCACTGCGACGATGTGCTGGCGAAGTGGGAGCACGATTATCACAAAAAATATGCGAAGTATATTTGCGAGTCCGAGGCGCAGCACCCGCTGCTCTCGTGGGAACTGGTGGAGTGGGAGGAGGCGCCGCCGCTGATCATCCTGCACTACCGCGGCAAGCGCCTCGCGAACGCGGGCCCAGACCATCCCGGAATCGATCAGGAACTCTTCACCGTCACCACGGAAAACAAGGGCGGCGAGTGGGTCGTGACCAAGTACGACGCGATGTACTGAACGGCAGTTCTCGGTTGTCAGTTCTCAGTAAAACCCTTTGCAACCACGAATCGTTTTGAGCGCGGCAGTTTCCCGCCTTTGCAGACCGGGACCGGTGTCTAATCAGCCATGCGAAATCGATGGAGAATTGCGCTGCCCCTCATTGGCCTGGCTCTCTTCGCCTTCGGCACATATGAGTCTTTTGGCCCCGGGCGCGCTCACGATAGCACTGGTCGCTATTTCTGGTGGGCTTCCGTACGATTGGACACAGACCCTCTGAAGCGGCATTCCAGGAATATCTTGGTGGCTCCACGTAAAGAATCCACCGAGACCTGCATGGCCACAGAGCCCATGGATGTTTGGGTCGATCCCGGCTGGCTGGCGAGGTGCCATGTCCTGTCCGCGCTGCCGGCGTTCGTCGTCGGGGTAGGCATCGTTCGTGGCCTGGGACGGTTAGGCGTCAGTGAGGTTATCAGTTTCATGATCTCGATGCCGTTGCTGATCTTCGCCTGGTTCTACTTCGTCGGATGGCTCCTCGATCGATGGAGGCAGAAGCGACGCGCTTAAGCTGCATTGCCTTCCTCCGTGCCTCTGTGCCTCCGTGGTAAAACCTCTGTATGCCGTCACCGTCTCCCGAGCCGCAACCTTCTGCCCGGAACATTTACGCCTTCGGCATCACGTCGTTTCTGAACGACACCGCCTCGGAAATGGCGTACTGGGTGCTCCCGGCGTTTCTGGTTTCGCTCGGGGCAGGTCCGGCGCAGTTGGGATTGATCGAGGGACTGGCGGAGAGCGTCGCGTCGTTCGCGAAACTGTTCTCCGGATATCTCACCGACCGCATCGACCGCCGCAAGCCGCTCGTCGTCGCAGGATATTTTGTCGCGAATGCGGTCAAGCCGTTGCTCGCCCTCGCGACCGCATGGTGGCACATTCTGCTGATCCGGTTTAGCGACCGCCTGGCCAAAGGAGTGCGTGGAGCGCCGCGCGACGTGATGGTTGCCGAATCGGTGCCCAAGGAACGGCTCGGCTCCGCCTACGGTTTGATTCAGTCGATGGACTCCGCCGGCGCAATCGCTGGGCCGCTCACCGCGCTGGTGCTGTTAGCGCATTACGGAATCCGCGGCGTCTTCTGGGCCGCAGCCATTCCCGGCGCGCTCTGCGTAATGGTTGCGCTGTTCGGCATCCGCGAAACCGAACGCGGAGCGCCCGACGACTCCGGCCGCAAGTCTGCAAACACATCTGCTGAATCAAAACGTAGCGGCGCAATGCCCAGTGCGTTCTACCTCGTTCTGGTCGCAGTCACACTGTTTTCCCTGGGCAATTCCAGCGACATGTTTCTAGTGATGCGCGCGCAGAACGTCGGCATACCCGTAAAACTTGCGCCGCTTCTAGGGTTGGTCTTCAACGTGACGTACACGCTCGGATCGTGGCCCGCAGGATGGTTCAGCGATCGCTTCTCGCGGCGCTGGATCGCCGCCGCCGGGTATCTCATTTTTGCCGGAGTCTATTACGCCTTCGGCCGCGCTCCCTCTACGCTCGCCATCTGGATCACGATGGCTGTCTACGGCTTGTACTACGCTTTGACGCAGCCGGTGCTGAAGGCACTGGTGGTTGAGACTGTGCGCCAGGAGGTCCGCGGGCGCGCGCTCGGAGTCTATTTCTTCGTAACCAGCGTGGCCACCCTGGCCGCCAGCCTGATTACCGGAGAACTCTGGAAGCACTACGGTGCCCCAGTTCCGTTTTATCTCTCGGCGGCGATGGCCGCCGCTTCGGCGCTGCTCCTGCTCGTGAAGCCCGCCGATAAATCCACCGTAGAGATGTAGATTTCACTTTCGTCGCCGCAACCGCGCATAGATCGCCACAAGCAGAATCTGTGCCGCGATTCCCGCGCAGGTATCGAGGAGCACATCCCACGGGGTCCCGGTGCGCGATGGAAGGTAGCTCTGGTGCCATTCGTCGAGGCTAGCCACTACAGCGGTTCCGAACACAGCCAGCGCCGCCCAGCGAAAAGTCCACTTCGCGCCATCGACCGCCGGCAGAGTCTCGCGCCACGCGCGAAACAGCAAAATGCTCAACATGCCGTAGCCGAAAACGTGTCCGCCCTTGCGCATGTAGAAGTGCAAATGCTCGAAGCGAGCGTGGCCCATCCCGAACAGAAAATGCAGCAGGGGATAGAGAAAACGGCTGGTGTTGTGCGAAGAAAGGTAAGTCGTGGACTCAATGGCAATGACGATCAGCCACAGTATGGCGGCGATCCATGCCTTCAGAACATTGTGGCGTTGATGGCTCAAGCGAGTGGCGGGATCACCGAATTCCCATCCTTCGCAAAAAGCGCGAAGGGCCGGCCCTGAGCCTGTCGAAGGGATGGGGCACGCAGGTTCATCTCGATGTCGGGGAATACGCCCGCGCTATTCGATTGCATAGTTCGGGGCCTCGCGCGTGATCATAACGTCGTGCACATGGCTCTCGCGCAGGCCGGCGCCGCTGATGCGTACGAAGCGCGTCTTCTGCAGAAGTTCGGGAATCGTAGCGCACCCGCAGTAGCCCATGCCCGATTTCAATCCGCCGACCATCTGGTGCACGATCATCGCCACCGACCCGCGATAGGGAACCCGCCCCTCAATGCCTTCGGGAACAAGCTTGGCCAATCGGTTGGAATCCCCGTCTGACGCCGAGATCGAGGCCGACGAATCACCTTCCGTGCTCTGGAAATAACGCTCGCTCGATCCCTGTGCCATGGCGCCGATCGAACCCATGCCTCGATACGACTTGAACGAACGGCCCTGATACAGAATTAATTCGCCGGGGCTTTCGTCCGTGCCGGCGAAGAGCGATCCGATCATCACAGCGCTCGCGCCCGCTGCCAGCGCCTTCGTGACATCGCCGGAATATTTAATCCCGCCGTCGGCGATGATGGGCACGCCCGAATCTTTAGTTGCGCGGTAGGCCTCGGCAATGGCGGTAATCTGCGGCACGCCCGCGCCCGTCACCACCCGCGTGGTGCAAATCGATCCCGGCCCAATGCCAACCTTGATGCCGTCAGCCCCGGCCCGCGTCAGTTCACACGCGCCGTCGAATGTCGCCACGTTGCCCGCCAGCAATTCAATGTGAGGCAACTTCGATTTCACCAGCTTCACCGCGTCCAGAACTTTTGTGGAATGCCCGTGCGCGCTGTCGATGGCCAGCACGTCCACTTTGGCTTCAGCAAGTTCCTGCGCGCGCTCCAGAAAATCTCCCGTGGCGCCGATCGCCGCGCCCACGCGCAGCCGGCCTTGCGCGTCCTTGGCGGCGTTGGGATACTTCAACTTTTTCTGAATGTCTTTAACCGTGATCAGGCCCTTCAGGTTGTACTTGTCGTCGACCACCAGAAGTTTTTCGACGCGGTGCTCATGCAGAATTTTTTCCGCTTCTTCCAGCGTGGTTCCCACGGGCACGGTGATGAGATTTTTCTTGGTCATCACCTTGTCGATGGGAATGTCGAAGCGGGTCTCGAAGCGAAGGTCGCGGTTGGTGAGGATGCCGACCAGTTTGCCGTGATCGGTAATGGGCACGCCGGATATCTTGTATTTGCGCATGACTTCCAGCGCATCACTGACCCGGTCGCTCGCCGCCATGGTCACGGGATCGACAATCATCCCGCTTTCCGAGCGCTTTACCTTGTCGACCTCGTTAGCCTGCTGTTCGATCGTCAGGTTGCGGTGAATGATCCCGAGCCCGCCCTGCTGCGCCAGCGCAATTGCCATGTGCGATTCGGTCACGGTATCCATGGCCGCGCTCACCACCGGAATGTTCAGGCTGATGTTGCGCGTGAGCTGCGTCTGCGTGCTGGCCTGCGCCGGAATCACATCCGAGCGCGCAGGCAGCAGTAGAACGTCATCAAAAGTAAGAGCTTCAGGAACGGGAAAATGAATCATAAATTTTCGGGATCACCCAGCGTGTGGGTAAACATTCATTTTAGAGACGGCATGGGGATTGAGGCAAATCGCCCCGATAAGGGGAACGCACGGCTTCAGCGGTGTCTCGGGCCTTGACCCCGGCAGTCCAGTGTTCGACCGTTGGTACGCGCTCATGTGGACGTATGGATTTGCCGAGGGCAAGCGGAGACCGCTTTGATAGGCGTTGCAAATGTCAACTGTCGAGAGCACGCCATTTCACTCGTTGACCTTGGGTTTCCGAGGTACATCACCGCTTTGAGCCAAGACCGACAACGGTCAATAACGTGACGAATAAACCCACCCTTGCGGCACCCCACAGGACATCGAGCCAGGAAGCATCCCACCGCGAGCCATGAGTGGCGAAAATTTTTGCAAGACCGAATGCCACCAGGAAAAAAACGAAGCTGAACAATCCGACTCCCACCCACGGTCTCCATTCACGAAACATCTCTGTCGGTCGCATTGCCAGCACTTTACGCTTATTTCGTCATGACTTCGAGATTGTTGTTGACACCTCGTTGGCGCCCAAAAACCCCCACACCTCACTTCCTCTGGGTTTGTCTTTTCCACCCCACG
>DASSRO010000167.1:0-4093 GCA_035701745.1 Candidatus Sulfotelmatobacter sp.
CAAGACCTGCGCTTCGCCGGAATCTCCATCGCCGGACGCCGTCCCAGCCGCCGCGCCCTCACTCGCGCCGTCGAAATCGACAACAACCTCCACGTAGTCGGCGACGTCTACGAAACCAACAAAGGCCAGGTCGTGGTTCCGGAACCAAAATAATCGCGGGTGCCCCACCCTTGTCGCGCAGTTTGCGACAGGGTGGGGATTTTGACTTGTGCCTTACCTTCTGACTTGAGTCGGTGCCGCCGCATTTTGTAATGTCGGTGTGGATTTCGACCGTCGACTTTCCCCCCACGCTTGACGCCAGCCGTTCCAGCGCCCAGAATAGAATTTCGGTCGAGGTGATCTATGCTGGCATACGCATTCATTCTTTTCGCGCTCGCGTTCCGCTTCCTGCCCCATCCCATGGCATTTACTCCGGTGGGCGCCGCGCTTCTGTTCTTCGGCGCGCGCGGACCGCGCCGCCAACTCTGGATCCCGCTCGCGCTCCTCGCCGCATCCGACGTCTTCCTGACAACAATGGTCTACCGCTATCCTTTCAGCTGGGATCATTTTGTGACTTGGACCTGGTACGCGGCAATGCTCGGCCTCGGCACCACTCTCAAGCAGAACTCAGGCGCCGTCCGCATTCTCGGCTCAGCGCTCGCCGGTTCTGTAGCTTTTTTTGTGGTGAGTAACTTCGCAGTCTGGGCCGCATGGGATATGTATCCGCGAACTTTCGCCGGCCTGCTGACGTGCTACGAAGCGGGCATCCCGTTCTTCCGCCACGCAGCTACTGGCGATCTGCTCTTCACCGCAGCCATGTTCGCCACTCCGTTCGTTTATCATGCCGTTGCCGGATGGCGCGAAAAATCCAGCGACCACATCGCCGCCGCGTAGTTCTGGTTGGAGGAAGCACCCCGTAGACACAGCCGCCTCGGCTGTGCGTGCAATGAAATGTTGGACGTCCCCTCGGCTGAAGAGAATTTAAATGCCGGGCCGCAATTGCTCTCAGTTGCGGCTGCTAGGCCCGCCTAATACACATCTGGATAAATGTAAGCCGGATACCCATAGTCCCACCACGGGCTATAGCCGTACGGCGGCCAATACCAAAAAGGATCCCATCCCGGCCACCAGCCGAGGCCAAAGCCAAATCCCCAGCCACAGCCCCAACACCCTCCCCAACCACCGTACCCGCCTCGCCAACCAAAGCCGCCGCGCCCGCCGTAATAGCCTCCGCGCCAATTAGCCGATCCGCCGAAACCACCGACTCGCGCCGCCATTACCCCGCCGCGCGCGGCTCCAAAGGAATGCCACTGCCCGTCGGCGATGGCGCGCGAAGCGTTACCTCTATTGTTTCCGCCCCAACCCGACCATCCGCCGGCAGAACCTCGACCGGACGACCAACCTCTTCCACCTCCAACGCCGCGCCCCGAGTATCCGCCGCGCATGCCTCCATATCGGCCACCACCGTATCCCGAGCCCATTCGCCCGCCGCCGTAGCCGTAACCTCCACCACGGTAGCCGCCGCTGAACCCACCACCGTGAAAGCCGCCGCCACCATAACCACCGCCGCCGTGGAATCCCCCGCCACCACCACCGCCGTGGCCGCCACGTTGGGCCAACGCGGGCGTGCCTGCGCAAAAAATAATGAGCGCTGCGAATCCTGCAAGAAGAGCCTTAAGCAAGGTGGGATTCTTCATATCAATTCCCCTCCGCCGGACGGCGGCTGCTGCCCCGGGCGGGCAAACCGTCTGCATTAATCCTACTCTTGTTGGACTCGCATTCCATCTCCGAAGTTGTCCCCGCAGGCGTCCTACTCTCCGGCTTCGGCAGATTCCACTCGCGCCTGTCGCCACAGTCGCCGCCCCACCCACAAGCAAATTCCGCCGACGATTACTGCCACCGCTAAAATCCAATGCCGCTTGACCACTCCCCCAAACAGCTCCACAATCTGCGGCCCAAAATAAAGTACCAGCACCGACAACACCAGGAACCGCACAAACCTCCCCGCAAAAATCGCGACCAGAAAATCGCGGAACCGCATTTCAAACACCGCCGCCCCCAGCACAAAAATCTTGAACGGCGTGGGCGGCGGCAGCATTCCCGGAAACATCAACGCCCAGAATTCATGCTGCTCGAACGAAGCATGAATTTTCAGAAACCGCTCCTCCGAAATCCTCTTGCGCAGCACTTTTTCTCCGCCTAAATAGCCCGCAATATAGAGTGGAATGCTGCCCAGCGCTGATCCCAGCGAAGCCATCGCAACATAGAGCAGCATCCGCTTGCGGTCCTGCCACACATACGTGGCCACAATAAAATCCACCGGCATCCCCAGCAGCGCGCTGTCGGCGAACGCAATCACAAACGGTCCCCAGATGCCGAGCACCTTCATCAGCCCCAGAACCCAAGCCGTATAACGCGCCAGTATGTGTCCAATTTTTTTCAAGAGACACGTTAGTGTACGTGATCGAATCACGTAGCGACAGCCGCCTCGGCTGTCAAGGTTTTGACTTCATGTGGAAATTCAGTTGAGCCCTGTGGAACAACCGCAGCTGTTCAGGTTTTGATTTATGTGGGGACAGCCGCCCTCGGCTGTCCAGGCCGCGACGGTTTTTGTCGCGGCAGCCCCGTCTACGCTCCCAACCCTCTCCTGCTATCATCGCTACCTTCGGAGACGCCATGCGCTATCTGTTCTTCCTAGCAATCGCTCTCGCCTTCGCGACAACCGCCGCCGCCCAGCAACCGGCCTCCCAGCAATATGACATTGTCCTCGAAGGTGGCCGCGTCCTCGATCCCGAGACTCGCCTGGATGCCGTCCGCAATGTCGGCATTCGCGACGGCAAGATCGCTGCCGTCTCCACAACCGCGCTCAACGGCCGTCGCGTCATACACGCTGCAGGACTCGTCGTCGCCCCCGGCTTCATCGACCTACACCAACACGGCCAGGATCCCGCCAGCCAGCGCGTCAAGGCCTTCGACGGCGTGACCACCGCTCTGGAAATGGAAATCGGCGCTCCCGACGTCACCCAGTTTCTAAACGCCAAGCAGGGACACGCGCTCATCAACTACGGCACCACTGCCAGTCACGTCGCTGCCCGCTCGCTGATTTTCGGTGCGCCTCTGCCGGACGGAGCCATCCTGCCGCAGAGCGGCCCTGCAACCGACCAGCCCGCCTCTCCCGAACAGATTGCGCGCATCCAGCAGTGCCTGCGCGATCAACTCGACGCCGGAGCTCTCGGCATCGGCATGGGCATTGCCTACACTCCTGGCGCCACTCGCCTTGAAGTCATCGACATGTTCCGCATCGCCGCCGAGCGCGGCCTGCCGGTTTATACGCACGTGCGCAGCGCAGGCCATCTCGAACCTGGCTCTGCAATCGAGGCTGTGGAAGAAGTCATCGGAGCCGCCGCGATCACTGGCGCGCCCTTGCACATCGTTCACATCAACAGCACCTGCCTGCGCGATTCGCTCGAATGCCTCTCCCTTGTCGCCGGAGCCCGCGCTCGCAACCTCGACGTGACCACCGAAGCGTATCCCTACATCGCGGGCATGACCGCCATCAACTCCGCCGTTTTCAATCCCGGATGGCGCGAAAAACAAGGCATCGACTACGGCAATCTCGTAATTCCCGAGACCGGCGAGCACCTCACCAAAGAACGCTTTGACGAGTTGCACAACTCCAGCAAGCAGCAATGGGTGCTGATCTTTGCCAACACGCAGGAAATCGTCGACGCCATCATTCCCAACCCGCTGGTCATGATCGCCAGCGACGGCGCCGAAGGCCATCCCCGGAACGCCGGGACATACTCGCGCGTGCTCGCCCAATATGTCCGCGAGAAAAAATCGCTCACCCTGATCGATGCCGTGAATAAAATGTCGCTCATGCCCGCGCAAATGCTGGAGCGTTCCACCATCGCCGCCAGCCGCAAAGGCCGCCTGCAGGAAGGCGCCGACGCCGACATCGTCGTCTTCGACACCGAAACCATCACCGACAAGTCAACGTTCCAACAGCCGATGGAACCAAGCGTAGGCGTGCATTACCTGCTGGTAGCAGGAACGCCCGTCATCGACGATGGCAAGTTGGTAGAAAACATTTTCCCCGGCAAGGCTCTAACCG
>DASSRO010000168.1:0-25740 GCA_035701745.1 Candidatus Sulfotelmatobacter sp.
CAGGAAGAGGTCTACACACTTCCTGTAAGTGCCCAACCACCGGTGCGCATAGCCTTCCGCCGCCAACATCGCGCGCCCGCGAAACCCCGGATAACAAGCTGGCTGTAGGGCATGCCAGAACCTGCCACCCTTGCATGCTTCACACGGCTGCCCCTGCAAGACCAGGTTGTACGCCGGACAAAGCAGCTTAAAGTCATTGACGTGATACATGATCGGAACGTGCCGCGCCTTCAATTCCCACAAGATCGACGGCGACAAATGGTGGTAGATGTTTCGCACGTGCGCCACATCAGGCTGGAACTCGTCGATCATCGCTCCGATCCTCCGGCGCGAGTCTGTCGAATAGATCATATGTCCCGCGTCTTGGGCCTTCTGCCACCAGTTCGTCTTCTCCTTGAAGTCGATCTTTCGGGCCAAGTGCCTATCGTAGAGAGTCGCTTTTCCGCGCGGATCGGCCATGGAGAATAGCGCCACTTCGTGGCCCTGTTCCCGCATCAGGTCCATCAGTTCGAGCAGGTAAACCTCGGTGCCGCTGAAGGGATAGTTATATTTGTTGCAGTACAAAATTCTCATGAGGAACGCTTTCTGCTTGCTGGCCGATCCGTTGAAGAAAAAAGTCGCCGAATGATCGCAATCTTTTTTCGCGATTGAAGTTCCGGCGAACTTGCGCTTGCGCGGCACCTCGTATGCGATTGAGTTCTACAGCCCCGGAACGAATGGGTTGAACCTGACCGTCGCCGGATGGCTGCATGAGCGAATAGATAGAAAGCAACTGAACCACGAAATCATTGAGCGATCCGGCGGTATACAAAAACCCAGTCTCTCCGGATGTAACCAGCTCAGGAATGCCGGTGATGTCGGGCGCCAGCACTAGCTTTCCTCTCGCCATCGCTTCCATCAGCACCAAAGGAATTCCTTCACTTCGGCTTGTAAGCACGACCACGTCGGCTCGCTCGTACCACGAGTTCATGCGCTTGCGCGCCACATGTCCCATCAGCGTGACTCGGTCGCGTAAGCCGCTGTCGCGAACCTGGGATTCGAGACTGTGCCGTTCGGGCCCATCGCCCACAATCAGGCACTGGAAGTCGACGGCCTTTGCCTGAAGTCGCGAGCAGGCTCTCAATAAAAATGCGTGATCCTTCACCGGGTGGAGCCGTCCTACGGCCAGGATTGTGAACGTGTTGCGGCGCGATTTCACTCCCCGAGGATTGCTGCACTCGGGAACTTCTACCCCCAGACGTGCCACCACAACCTTTTCGGCTTCCACCTTGCGATAACGCTGCAAAATGTATGCGCGGTTGTATTCCGAGACGGTAAGGCAGAAAGCGCAATTGTTAAGCTTCGCGTCGAGGTACACCGGATGCAGCAGCAGGTCTGAGCCGTGCAGCGTCATACTGAATTCCACGCCGAGCAACCGGGCGGCCACCATTGCGATCCAGGATCCCAAGTATCCGTGATGAACGTGAATGTGCTCCGGCTTGCTGCTCTCTAACAGCACCGCGTAGCACGCTCCCAGCCAGGTGTGGGCCAGCGCTTTCATTCTTGTGATCGGTCTCTCGCGACCATGGAACAAGACGCGTGAAATCAGAGGCCAAATGTGCTTCCAGCGTCGAACGGAGAGTGCGAGTCCGCGGAGCAGAATGCCCGGTCGGGGCGGTCGCAAGACGATTTGCGGAATGCACAGGGCGGCCTCTGCATCTCGTGGCGCGGGCCTCCGTACGCTCCCGGCAATCACGCGCACCCCTCGGCTGCGCAATTCCGCGATTTCTTCACTAACGTAAGGTTCTACCGGAGATGGAAACTCATTGGCCAAGTAGGCGATGGTCAGCATGCCGGACACGCCTCCGCTCTGCGCCGCTGCGCGGCCAGCATGCCCGCCATGGTAAACAACAAAGCGTTGACAAACTGATATCCCATGACCACGAGACCTGCATTCACCCAATAAACCGCCAACATAATCGGCCATAGCCGGTGAAATTGTGCATCGAGAAATCCCTGCTTTTCTTCCGCCGGAATCGCACCGCGACCCAGGCGCCACAACTCCCACATCAGCCACACATAAAGCGTGAATCCCAGGAGCCCCAACTCCACCAGCACTTCCAAATACGTGTTGTGGGGATACAAGACTTTGTCTTTATATTCGCTGACATACCGCGGCAACTCCGCCGGCATCTCGTGAAAGCCCCATCCCAGGATTGGGCGGTCAAGAAACATTTGCCAGCTACCGGCGTAAACCGCAGCTCGAAAATCAACAGGTCCACGTTCTTCCAACCGATCACTGAGCGCCCCTCGCAAGGCAGGAGAGACGGCAAGTACCAGTCCTGCTGCCGCAACTAGGAGAACTGCGACGAGAGCCCGCCGCAGCGCACGGGTACCCGAAGAGAGGACTAACACCACCAGGGTTCCGGCAAAGGATAGCCAGACCGCTCGCGTCATCGTAGCCAGAATGGCTATGGGCACTGTAGTCAGCAAAAGTGCAACTTTGGCGCCACGTCTGCTTCCCCGCCGGTAAGCATGAAGCGCCACCAAACCAAGGATATTCAGAGAGACGCCATTGGCCACGGCCTGCAGGAAGGGACCGCGCGCACGGTCTGCGTGAAAACCAATGCTCTCATCCAGAATGAAACGAGGAAAGATGAGGGCGCGAGCGCCCACCAAAAATGCGATCGCAGTAAAGCTCAGATAGGCCAGCACCATTAAGGCATAAATTTCGAACTGCCGGAATCTTTTCTCCCGGTCGAAAACAAGTCCCGCCATGTAAAAGAGAGCGAAAGGAACAAGAAATTTCGAAGCCAGCAGGCTCCAAGTCTCCGTGTTGAAAGGTTGTTGAATCACAGCGCCGAGTGTCAGCGCGGTTAGTCCAAGCATCGGCCAGGTGATTCGTTCCACCACGAGCATCCGTTGCCGTAAGACCATTGCCCGCCCCGCTACTGCGATCACCAGAACACAAAACGCCACACGGTCGATCTCGTAGAAGTCGATGCTCTGATGACGAAGCAACATCGCCGTCAGCATCGCCAGGAACAGCAGCGAGGGGACGGCCATGAGTGCAAGCATGGGATGCAAAGCACTACGAATGGCCCAAATCAAGAAATCGCCGCCCCGTCCAGGCTGCGCCGGTCTTAGCGTGATCGACTCCATCATTCTCCGCTCCCTCTCGCCACTTCCAAGAAAGTTCTCAGGAGAATTCGGAAATCGGACCTTAAACTCCAAGTCTGGATATATGATCGATCGAGCTCGATCCCTCGTTGGCAAGAGGGATCGCGGCGTGCGGAGACTTGCCACAGTCCTGTCATCCCGGGCGTCATGTCGAGGCGCCCCAGATATTCGATCTCATAAGCCGCAAATTCGTCGATCGGATGGGGCCTGGGCCCGACCAGACTCATGTCGCCCTTCAGCACATTCCAAAGCTGAGGAAGTTCGTCGAGACTGTAACGCCGCAACCATCGGCCAAGGCCAGTAATTCGCGGGTCGTCCGCCATCTTAAAGAATGGTCCGGACCTTTTATTATTCTTTCGCAGCTGATCCTTCAACGCATCCGCATTGGAGACCATGGTTCGAAACTTGCAGCAACGGAACAGCCGCCCCTTCCGCCCGGCTCGCGGAGCGCAGTAGAAAATGGCGCCGCGCGAATCGAGTTTGATCAAGGCTGCGATCCCCGCCAGCAGTGGCGCCAGTGTCGCCAGCGCAATGCCTGCGCCCACCACGTCCACCAATCGCTTCAAAACCAAACTGGCGGCCGGCAATTGTTCTGCGTGCAGACAGATCACTGGTAGATCGCCGACGCGCTCGATTTCTCTCTCCGCCGGCGCACATCCGAACAAGTCGGGAACGATCTCCACGTCCAATCGCAGACGCCGTGATTCGCGCAGCACCTGTGACGTTAAGATTCGGTCATGCGGCGCCGCCAGAATGATCTCGTCCACAAATCCAGTACGAGCGACTCGAGCAAGATCGTTTACTCGCCCTATGACCGTGCCGCTCAAGGGCCGCTCGTTATCCAGGAAACCGCATACGACTCGTCCCCCTTCGGGATGCCGCTTCACATCGGCAGCGACGCGTTGTCCCACGCTTCCCGCGCCGACAATCAAAACGTTTCGCGCATGGCCCGACGCGAGAGACCGACGATCCTGCCTTGCCCGTTGCCGCCGCCAAGACCAGAGAGTGCCAAAATGCAATAAGCCAGCACCACAAAAAAGACCGCTTATCGTCCAAGGGGCTCCCTGCAACCCGTAGGCAAAACACAACAGAGTTGTGGCCCAAAAAACCGACTTGCCGAGAATGCGCGCCTGCCCACCCCTATGGCTGCTTGCACGGTGGAGACCTTCGGTGTACCCCATCAGAGTAATGAGCGAGGCATGAAGCAGAGCGATACCCAACAGGGAACGCGGCGATCCCGCGGCATACTCTAAGAGCCGAGCCTGAGGGAATATTCCTCTCAGCGGCACCTGCGCCGCCCCGATGAACAGCCAATTGAGGGCGACCAGTGCAAAGTCGGCAGCCATGGAGTACAGCCATCTGCGCGCCATCCGGCTTCGCAGTGGCGCTGGCCAGAGCAAGCTGATCGCGCGCTCCGGTTCGCTCGCCACGACTCCAGCAGCGCTTTGCGATACTCTCTCGAGCACAATCCGCCTCACGGATCCGACGGGCTTCCTGCCTTCCGGGGCCGGAACCGGTTTCTCGCCGGGGATCAGGCGAGCCCAGTCCTCCGTCGCGGTTTTTTGCTGCCGGGAATTGATATAAATGCTTGCCATTCAGGCCCACTCCAAACCTTCGGAGAAATCCTGCGCGAGGCGGGTGATCCCCACTACAAGCGCCGATAAATCCTCTCTGGAATCGGAAAGACTCGATCACTCAGCACAATTCCTAAAAGACGCGCTTGGGCCGCTTCCAACTTTTCCTTGACCTTCCGTGCCGCGATCCGCCTGGTGCGTTGCGCCGACAACACGAGGACAATTCCGTCCGCCAGTTGCGCCATTGCGCTGGCGGCAGTCGACTCTGCGGCGCACGGCCCCACCATAATCGAGAACTCAAAACGCGTGCGGATTGCGCCTAAGTGAGCATGCAGTTCGGTTGTGTTAGCCCGGTTTTGTTCGTTTGCAACCGGCCGCACCAACCACAGATTGCTGCCCAATCGCGTCGTGTTTGGCGACGTGCCGTCGGCCGAGCGCTGTCGCGCCTTCTCTGCCGAAAAGAACCCTGCGACCTGCAAATCCTGTGGATACTCTCCGACCAGGCCAATGCGCTGGTCGGTCTCCAGAGCCAGAGCCTCCCCGACCCGCCAACATAGATTCAGCACATCGGTTTCGGGGTCGATCGCGCTGAAGACGACATGCCGTACTTGTCCGTCTACGTTGGAAAGAAAAACCTGTCGCACCAACCCGCGGATCTGCTCGCGGGCGAAGGTCTGTGGATTCCAACCCGCCGCGGGCTTTGAATTCACACTGAGGGGCCGCGCCCGATCCGGTTCGGCCGTTCGCGCCACAAACAAACCCGGGCTCATCACTGCTTCCCTCATGCTGGAAGCCTTCCAGACGATCGTTCCGGCAGCGATGCCAAAACCGGGGAGTTCAAGTAGGCCAGAACGTCTTCCGGGGTGCGGAAGGCGGGATCGAGATACTCAGCTGCAAACGAAGCGCCGGTTGCTGCGGCTCCTGCGGCCAGAAATCCAACTGCCAGCACGGTCCACATGGACCATACCGGCAAAGCCGGGGCTACGGGATGCTCCGCAATCGCCACATTGACGATCCCGCGCTCATCCAGAGCATCGTCCATCCGCGCCTGCTCCAGCTTCTTCACATATAGGAGATAGTTTTCCTGCGCAGCTTTCTCAGAACTGAGTAAGTCATCTTGTGTAATTGCATCTTCGCCCAAATGCCTTGCCATGATCTGGTAGGCAGATTCTTGTCTGACGATCGCTGCCTCGCGAGCTTGCAGCGAGATGAACTGCACTTGCGCCTTCTGCAGCTCCGACTTCGCCCACTCATATTGCGTACTTTTGTCGGTCGTCTCATCCTTTACCGGCAGAGCAGTTTCGGTGGCAATTGCCTTCTCGGCTTGAGCAATCTGCTCGTCGACTTCCTGCACCAGACGGTGGGTCGGCTCGAACTTTGTCAGCAAACCTGTTCGCTTCAACTGCAGATCCAACAAAGTTGACTTTAGTGCCTTAAGCAGGTCTGGATTGTCAGCGACGCGAACAACCGTAGTTTCGCGCTCTGGCAATTTCTGCAGCTGCGCTTCCAACTCCCACACTCGCTGTTGTGTTTCAGTAAGTTCAATTCGCGTCTGGCGGAAATTGGCATCCACTTCGCTCAACTTTTGCAGCGCCAAGTCGCGTTGCTCGGCCGCAGCTACGACCCCCTGTTTACCCGTAAAAGACAGCAACTTCTGCTTCGAGTCCTCCAGTTGCCGGGCCGCCTCTCCGGTCTGCAATTCGAAGAAGCGATACTCGCCGCTGGGACGATGAACCTCCATATGCTTCTCAAGGTATGCCTTCTCGACCGACTGCAGCACCTTCGCCGCCACTTGTGGATCGCCAGCGGCATATCGGATGGCAATGAGATTCGTTTTCTTGACGGGCTCCACTCTTAATTTCTTGGCCAAGTGTCGGGCCGCCCGTTCCACCCGTTCAGCATTTCCCTCCCCAGGCCGCAGAAAATGGAGCCAATCGCGCCCGCCGATTCCGGTTTCCTGTACCACCGAACGCAGGACCTCGTCGTCGCGCACTAACTCGACTTCTGAATTCAGTTCCTCTTCAGTAATGTCCATTCGGGTCAGGTCTAGAGGAGCATTCTGTTCGACCGCCACGGGAGCGTTAGCGCGTCCCCGTCGAACCAGCACGTTCAGGTGAGCCTCATATTCTGTTCCTAAAATCGCGAACAGGGTCGCCGCCGCTAGTACCGTGCCCGAGACGAAGACGAAGACCTTCCTCCGGCGGAAGAACACCATCGCCAAATCCCGGATGGTTAGCGGTGGCGCCGATTCCCGCGCCCGAATTAGGTCTTCGTCTGGCATACAGAGCAACTTCAGTTTCTAAAATTGCGTCGAGTTCATGTACATCCCGACTGCCGGCTTGCTCAGGAAGCGCGCGATTTTCGAAATCGTGTTTTGCGGCACATAAACCAGATCCCCCGGCCGCAAATGCACATCCTCCCTCAGGCTGCGGTCATTCAGCATTTTTTTCAGGTTTAGCAAGCGCGTTTCCATGAGATCGTCGTTCACCCGTCGAAACAGAACTACTTGAGAGTGCTTCGACTGCGGTGTAAGCCCTCCGGCAATCTGTACGGCTTCCGCAACCGTCGTATCGGAGCGCAGTTCATACTTGCCCGGTTTCCCAACCTCTCCACCGATAATGAAGTAAGGCCTCTCAAAGTCCTTTAGCGACACCGCAACCTGGGGATCGTGCAGATATCCGCTGTACGCCTTCTGGACCGCTTGGGTGAACTCCGGCATATTCAAACCCTCCGCGGCCACCATGCCTGCGTCTTTCAGCATGACGTAGCCGTCCGGCTGTACAGTGAGGGTTTGATTGAATTCGGGCGCGATCACAAAATCGATCTCCACCACGTCGCTGGGTTGTAACCGGTAGAGCGGATGGCGCTGCCCTCCGAGTAAGGGGTTTCCCAGGCCATCCGCTCCCGCCGGTTTTTCGACCGCCGTGCTACTGCCTCCCGCTCCTGCCCCGGTTAAGCCGGCTCGGGAAGTACCGTGGTTCCCGCTCAGGTCGCTTTTCTCCTGCGCGGAAACGGTCGAATCACTTTGCAAAATTGCCAGCGCGATTGCTATGAATTGGACAAATATAAAAGCGCGCTTCATGTCTCTCTTTTTTCCGCTAACGCCGGCTGTAAAGCCACCCGCTTCGCTCTCTCAAGGCAAGGTAAGCCGTCTCGGCGGGAGCGGCAAGACATGGGAAGTCCCCCCCACGAAAGTAGACAGCCCTCCGCTTTCGGGAACTTTGAAAATGGGCGGCGGGATAACTGTTCTCTCAATGCCTTGCAGGAACCGGGGAGTGTCCGATTGCCCGGGCTCACTGTCTCTTCGGGGACCCTATCCAAAAGTAGACTTGAATGTTTGCTATGTCACGGAATAGAGACGGCACTTTACGCGCCTTTCGTTGAAAGGTGTCCTACGGCGGCGGGGCTTCGCGCATCACCGAACCATCCCGGTACCGTTGGAGCGATCGAGAGATTGCACAGCGAAAAACGAGTTCAGAGCGCTTTCCTGACGCGGAGTTTTCGATTCCCATTTTGAGAGTTGTACTAAGATTTTGTGACCAGTTTCCTTGTCGACCGCTCTTTCAGTCCCTACAATCGCGGCATTGTCTTCCCTTTTTATTGGAAGACTTGCCCTTATGACCGCGCCTTCCGCGACTTCAAATGCGATTGGTGTTCTCATCGCCGACTCCAATCGCATGCAAGCGCAACTGCTGACGAGCGCCCTGCGACGTCGGCCAGAATTTCACATTTCGACTTGCAAGGTAGATACGCTGTCCCTTCTTCAGGCTGTGACTTTGAAGCCTCCGCGAATCGTAGTGCTTTCCATGAACTCGGCCGCCGACGCCACAGAGACCGTAACGACCCTGCGCCGCTTTCACCTGTCGCATCCTGAGATTCCGAAGGTTCTGTTGGTCGACTCCTGCGGTCGGGAACTGGTGGTGAGCGCGTTTCGCTCGGGAGCGCGGGGCGTCTTCTCCATCAACGACTCTAACCTCCGCATGTTATGCAAATGTTTGCTGCGCGTTGCAGCGGGCCAAATCTGGGCCAGCACGGAGCAACTCAACTACGTAATTGACCTTGTTTCCGAAGTGCCGTCAATGCGGGTGCTCAACTCCAGCGGCAGCCGGTTGCTCACGCCACGCGAAGAACAGGTTGTGGCCTTGGTGGCAGAAGGCCTGGGTAACCGGCAGATCGCCGACGAACTCAACCTGAGCCCGCACACCGTCAAGAAATATGTTTTTCGTATTTTCGAAAAGCTGGGAGTCTCCACCCGTGTGGAACTCGTACTGTATGCAGTCAATAACGGCGATCCGCGCCACGCTCACTGGCTTGCGGGCTAAAGAGTTACATTCCTGAGCCGGGCCGGCAGCCGGATGTCCGCATTTGAAACCTTGCGCTACGCCCTGTATAACAGGGGCGGAAAACAAGTGTCCGCCGACATCTCCAATTCGGCCTCTACCCCCAAAGCCCGCAGATGGAGCGTAGTCGCCGCCGGACTGCTTCTGCTGGCGCTCGCTTTGGTCGTGATCTATACCAGTCGGTCCGCGTTCTTCAGCCCGCTCGCCCTGGTCGTGGTCGCTTCCATTGGACTAGCGGCTTTATTGCTACAACTGCGTCTGCGGAAAGATCTGAGCAGTCCCGTTCGCGCTCCCTTATGGCTTAACGTCCTGGGTCTTCTTTTCGCCGCTGCCGCGGTCTTTGCCGACGTCCTTCACTTAAGCTCGAATCTTCTGCTCGTAGCCGCGCTGGGAGCCGTATTGTGCTTCGGCATTTGCGGTACGAGCGTGCTCCGCACTCTCCGCAAGAAGACGTAAGACCGTCTCCTGTCTTTCGCCTTTGAAGTCCTATCTTTTGAACTCGACAGCTACTCTTGTCTCCACCGCTTCGGGCTCTCCATTCACGCGGTACGGTTCGAACTTCCACCAGCGCAAGGCATCCATGGCGGCGTGTGCCAGCACATCGGGGCCGTTGAGCGGCTGCATGCTCACCACGGTTCCATCTCGGCCGACGACGATATCGAGCGCGATAATCCCTTGCAGCTTCTGCTTGCGTGCCTCCGCGGGATAAGCCGGCGCAACTCTGTGAATTAGCAACCGCTCCATCACTTCAGCTGGAACCTGAATCTGCTTTGCCGCCGTCGGCGCAGTCTCGGAATTCTTCTGCACTGACTCCAGCTCTTCCCATCCTCGATTCCAACGTCCCCACAACAGGGCTAAGGCAAACGCCGCGATGAGAAGCACAAGGATCCACGCCGCGGTGAATCGTTTCTTACCGGGCGGCGGCGCACCCCCGCTCATCGTTCTGCGCTTTTCAGCCTTGGTGGGCGCTGCTGGAAGCGTGGCAGTCACGGTTGGGTTCGCGTCGAACTTCTTCCCGGCGTTCGCCTCGCGGGTCCAGTTGCGAATGGCTTCGCGCTGCTCCGCCGGCAAACCTACAAATTCCAGGCCGCTACATAGCTTGTCTTGATGTCGCACTATCGCGCGCGCTCTTACTGGCGCAGTCAGCTGCGACAGTTGTACCTCGACCGCTACTGCCTCACCCGGAACCAGTTCCTGAGCTAAGATGGCTGCAATTCCTTGCTCGCAAACGTTCAGCGAACGCCCCGGAACGGTGTCAGGAATCCCAGAGCGCAGCACGGTCACATCCAGCGCGGCCTGCATCGGGAAACGAGGGAGGCCACGGCGAGATACACCGTTCCAACCAGGCTTCTCTGCCTCAGCTGCCATTTAGCTTTCCTTTATCGGGTCCCATTGCTTGCGTGACGGCCTCCTTACCGCCGCCGTTCCACAATCTCGCTGCCTCGCGCGAATAAGACCACACTCGCCATTCCGATGAACAGTCCATGCTCTATCACGCCAGGCATTTCGCTTAGGGTCCTCGCTAAACCATCCGGATCCGGAATCTGCTCGAAGCGGCAATCCAGGATGTGATTATTCTCGTCGGTCAGATACGTCTTGCCGTCGGGTCCTTGTCTTAGTTGAACCTCCGCACCGAGCCTTGCGATCCGCTTTGCGACCAATGCCTGCGCAAATCGGACGACCTCCACCGGAAGCGGAAACTTCCCCAGCACGGGAACCTGCTTGGAAGCATCCGCCACGATCACTAACTGCTTTGTTGCCGAAGCCACAATTTTTTCCCGCAGCATGGCGCCGCCTCCTCCCTTGATCAACCGCAGTTGCGGGTCGACCTCATCGGCCCCATCCACCGTCACCGCGATTTCCTGGCACTCATCCAACGTCGTCAGCGGGATTCCAAGGCTCTGCGCCAATTCCCGTGAGCGAATCGAAGTCGGGATTCCGCGAACTCGCAACCCGTTCTTCACCTTCTCGGCGAGCAGTTGGATGAAGTAAGCCGCCGTCGATCCAGTCCCCAGCCCCACCACTTGCCCGTCTTGGATGAACTGCAAACTTGCTCGCGCCGCTGCCTCTTTTTCCTGATCGTTCGCCATTAGTCTCCATCTCGTGATCGAACTCGTCGAGCGTCTCCTGCCAGCAAAAAGCAACTCATTTCAAGACTTTCTCGGCGTAAACCAAATATCCAGCCAACACTAGTCCAAAAACCACGGTCACAGCGGTGATCAGGTCAAGCACAAATCCCGCCGGCTCAAAGTTTTCCGCATCCAACTGCACGCGCGTTTTTCGATAGCGCACCAACCCCGCCACCACGAGTGCCAACCCAGCGACAATCGTTATGGAGCCGATCCAGACCGACATGCCTACGGTACGTACGGGATGCCCCTGCAGCGCCGTCAATTGCCGCATCGCGATGGCGAATCGCCCAATGGCGAATCCGAACACTACAATCGCCGCACCCGTTCGCACCCACGCCAGAAAGGTTCGCTCGTTGGCCAGGTGATCTCGGGCACGATTGGGGTTGGGCTTCTCCGTCACTCGCTCTCCTTAAAATGACGCCTGCATTATTCCACAGCCTTCGCAATCACAATCCCCGCACCGGCTAGATCCTTGATCAACTCCGCCGGCACGCCATGCCGCTCTCTTAAGTATTCCGCATCGTTGTATGTAACGGACACTTTGCCGGCGGCATCCTCGGCAACCAGGGCCTTCAGCGGAAGATCAATTGCCAGGGTCGGAGCCGCCACCATCAATGGAGTGCCAGCCTTGGGACTGCCGAAGATCAGCACTTTCGTCGGGTTCATCGTCAGCCCAACTTTTGTCGCTTCGCCGCTGTGATCCACCACGCTAAATACCTGCAACCCCTTCGATGCAAATGCCGCCTGTAGCCTCTTCACGCTTTCGTCCACGGAATAGCGACTTGCCACTTGAACCAGTCCGTTTTCGCTTGCCATATCGGCTCCCGATTCCAATGCGATTTCTCAACCGCTCGATTGTAAGGAAAACATCGAATCACTCCAAGCGCACCTCAGATGATCCAACTCAACTTTTGTCCTCTAAGGCGCTCGATTGATTAGCTGTCCGGTGCGGACTTGCGATTACTCTTGCGAAGCAGTCCTTTTCGGCGGATAATCCCCGCCAAAAGGAGGTGACTCTGATGTCTAGAGCGCCATTGCTACTGGTTATCGCCCTGCTTGGGGTGTCGGTGGGCCACAGCGCTTCACCGGCAGCGGATTGGGCGATTAACGCCACCGCTATTGAGGCTTGCAGCTGTCCTCAGTTTTGTATGTGCTATTTCGGTGCGCATCCCGCGGCGCACGCCGAGCACGGGAAGACTGAACACTTCTGCAAGTTCAACAACGCCTACAAAGTCAACGAAGGCCACTACGGCACCACGAGCCTGGCGGGAGCCAAGTTCTGGGTGACCGGCGATTTGGGTGGCGACTTCTCCCAAGGCCAGATGGAGCGAGCCTTGGTTGTATTTGACAAGGGCACATCGGCCGAACAACGTCAGGGACTGGGGGAGATTCTGGGGCACGTGTTTCCAGTAAAGTGGAAATCGTTTCAGACCGCGGAGGGCGACATTGATACTTGGACTTTCGACAAGGATCAAGCCCATGCCTCGCTGAACGGAGGCAAGACCGCTGAGGTTAAACTGAAACGCTTTCAGGGCATGACCGATGAACCTGCGGTGCTCAAGAACGTCAGGTACTGGGGAACGCCGCGTAATGACGGCTTCGTAATGATGCCCAACGAAATTGAGACCTACCGCGAAGGCCCAAACGCTTTTGAGTTCAAGGGCACCAACGGATTTATGCTCACCTTCGACATGACATCAAAAGACGTTGCGCCGAACAAGGCGTCCATGAGCTACTGACAATCTGTGCTTTAAAACTTTTCAAATGCGCCGGACCACATCCGGCGCTTTTGTTTTTTAGTCCTACCCGAATTCGGACCGCCGTCGAGTAGACTACGCCGGTGGAGACGAAAACATGCTAAACGCGAGACTGTTTAAAACCCCAAGGTTGGCCGGAGTTGCAACCCTTACAGCCTGCGCGCTTCTCGCCACGCTCTCGCTCTTTGCTCAAGCGGACTACCAGCCATCCCCCGAGAACCTGCAAGCGCGCCGGGAATTTCAGGACATGAAATTCGGCATGTTCATTCACTGGGGCGTCTATAGCGTTCTCGGCGACGGCGAATGGGTATTCCACAATCGCAAATTAAAGGTCGACGAATACAATCGCCTGCCGGGATTCTTCGATCCCGAGAAATTCGACGCTAAGGCATGGGTCGCCCTCGCCAAGTCGGCTGGGATGAAGTACATCACCATCACCTCGCGCCATCATGACGGCTTCGCCATGTTCGACTCAAAGGTCTCCGATTGGAACATCGTGCAGCGCACTCCTTACAAGAAAGATCCTTTGAAGATGCTCGCCGACGAATGTCATCGGCAAGGCATCAAGCTCTTTTTCTATTATTCGCAACTGGATTGGCACAATCCCGACTACTACCCGCGCGGCGCCACCAACTGGGGCAATGGCCGCCCCGACCACGGAGACTGGAATGCCTACCTGGATACTTACATGGACGGCCAGTTGCGCGAGTTGCTCACGAACTATGGCCCGATCGGCGGCATCTGGTTCGACGGCATGTGGGACAAGCCCGATGCCGACTGGCACCTGGCGAAAACTTACGCGCTCATTCATCAGTTACAGCCGGCCGCGCTGATTATTCCCAACCATCATGAAACGCCGAAACCCGGCGAAGATGTGCAGACTTTCGAGCGCGACCTTCCCGGCCAAAACACCGCGGGCTTCAATACAAACTTTGTGAGCACTCAACTTCCGCTGGAGAGTTCAGACACGCTGAACGGTTCATGGGGCTTCAACATCGCAGACAGTGACTACAAGAGCGCAGACGAAGTGATACGGAGGCTGGTGCGCGCTGCGGGTAACAATTCCAATCTGCTGATGAATATCGGACCGTATCCCAACGGCGAGATCGACCCGCAGTTTGTAACTCGCCTGCATGCGGTCGGCGAATGGCTCTCAACGTATGGCGATTCGATCTATGGCACCCGCGGAGGGCCGATTGCACCGGGAGACTGGGGAGTGACAACTCAGAAAGAAAACAGGGTTTACATCCACGTTCTGAACTGGAAGGCGCCGTTGCTGGCTCTTGCGCCGATTCAAGCGAAAGTCACTTCAGCACACTCGTTGTCGGACAACTCGGCGGCAGAATTCATTCAAAATGCAAACGGCCTAATTCTCAAGCTTCCTATAGCAAAAGTTGACGAGCCCGATCGCGTGATCGTGCTGACTCTGGCGAAGTGAAAAGTCCCCCGGTTCGCTGTGGCGGGGAATTATCTTCTAGCGGTTTTAGTTGGCTCAGCCGAACTCAACCGAATCACGGCTGCTGCCGAGCTGTAGCGTACTTTGGGATTCTTGTCGGTGAATCTTAATTGCACTTTCGGCAGCAAGGAAGGATCGCCGCGCTGAGCAATGGCCTCGACGGCGGCGGCCCTGACAATCCAATCTTTGTCCTTCGTTGCATTCACCAGCGCCTTTGCCGTTGTCGGATCGGGGTCGTGCGCCAGAAGCGTCGCGGCTACGGCTCGCACCGGATTGGGATCTTTCTTGTGCATGGTGCGGTAAGCGTCCCATCCAATGCCGGCAAACGGGATGTAACCAATTCCCTGTGAGAAGCCAATCTTGGCAAGTTCCCGAGGATTTTTGAGTGTTTCCAGTTGCTGTGCGATGAGCCCGTCGTTCGACTTCCGTCCTCCGGTGAGCAGTTCGTAGTACACCGCGTATGCCGAGCCTTCATCCTGCAATTGCCGTAGAGACTGGGCGGCAGCCATTACCACCGGAACTTTGAGATCGGAAAGCGCCTTTTCCAGCTTTGGAATGGATTCGGTGGCATGCATCTGACCCAAGGCCGTAGCCGCCGCCGTTCGCACCTCCGGCTTCGGGTCTTTCAATCCGTTCTCGGCAAGTTCACGGGCGCGAGCGTTGTCCCGAAGCAATCCCAGGGCCCGGATGCCATTCATCCGCTCGATGGTGATTTTAGAGAATGCCGCCGTGAGCAGTATGTCCCAGGCTTTGTGCTTCGGACTTTCAATATCAGTGGAAGCCTGCGCGAACAATGAAGCCGCGCTGGCGCAGCCTAATACCAGACAGCCCACGACTTTTGAAAGCCCACGCATACTGGAATAAACGTGCCTTCAAAGTCCTACAAGGTTCCCAAGCGCCTTTTAGGATGCATTTCGCGCCCAACTTGTATACCTGTTTTATGTGCGAAGCTCAGGAATTCAATCTCTCGGTCGAGAGTGGAAACTTTACAAATACGCCGCCGGCGGAAAGTCGGGAGAAAGCGGATGGGTCAATGTCTGCTGAATGGCTTGCGCTCCCGCCCTTGAACGACGGGAGCGCAACCTACTCGACGGGGGAACTCGAGAAGCTCGATCTAGCTGCGAACTCACGACTGGCAAATCTTTTCCAGCGCGAAGCGGCTCCGGATCACCAGTGTCGCGCCCTTCATTTGCATGAGCTGTTTCTTCTTGAATTCTGAAAACAGCCGGCTGACCGTCTCGCGTGTGGTTCCAATGATCTCGGCAACTTCTTCGTGGGTCATGGTGAGTTTCACCTGAGCCGAACCGTCGTCTTGTGCAGTCTTGCTCGACCAGGAGAGTAGCAGCTTGGCGAATTTTTCCGAGGGCGAAACCGCCAGGCCGAGCGTTCGAATCTCCTCGTACGCGGTGAAGTAATTTCGACTCAGCTGCTGGGCCACACGCATGGCGACTTCCGGAAAATCCTTCAGCATGTGCAGGAAAGAATCGCGGGGAATGAAATTGGCTTGGCCGGGCTCCATCATTTCGGCAGTCACTTCGTAGGGCCGGTTTGAGATCACAGCGTTCAGGCCCAAAATGTCTCCAGAATCCGAGACCTTTGTGATGATGGTCTTGCCCTCGCGCGAAGATGTGGAAAGCTTCGCCTTACCGGCGCAAAGCACAAATACGCCGCGGGGCTGCTGCCCCTCAATAAAGAGCATAGCCGACTTGGGATATACCGCCGTGGACTTGACGTCGTTCAGGCGTTGGGCAGCGGGCAGAGAAAGATTGCAAAACAGATGTTCGCCTCGTACCGGGCAAGTGACGCAATTATCAAGAATATTTAGACCATAGGGAGCTCGCATCACAACCTCCAATGGGGCCAGCCTGCCGAAGCCCCCGGCGCTGGACCGCTTACGTTAGAGGTAAGGCACGCTGCGAGCCATTCCGACCCGACGGAACGAGCAACCTCCAAATAGACGCATCTAACACAAAATGAGCAGGTTATCAAAGCTCCGAGGCACGGGGATCGAACCATGGGAGCGCCTGCCCGTGACGATTTGGGTTATTTCCCGCACAGCACTGCGTGATCTGGATCACCAACCGTTGTGACTTTAATAACCGGGCCTCTAGCCGGGAGGGTTGCGCTCCGTTTGTTCGAAGTCAGGGTGGGAAGCGGCCCCGGCCAATGCCCATAAACCTCCCCATAGGCCGGCAGCAATAAACAGGCTTGACCATTCGTTAGGATCGCGCGGCGCTCCCGAAATACCATAAAGTCCAAGAACTCGCGGCAGATGGAGAGTAATGACCCAAGTCGCGAACATGAGTCCGGTGCCCGCCGCACCCCAGCGCTGCAGCAGATTCAGGGCCACGCTCGCACCGCAGGCAATAAACGCGATGCCGAAGAAGGCGACCCAAAACACTCGCCATGGAATCCAGTGCGGTATCAGGGACGCGATGAATCCGAGAGCCAGAAAATGATCCACTCCAAACACGACCAGCGCGAGCCCGAGCACAAAGCGGCTGCCGCGCGTCAAGAGAGGCGTAACGCCTCGATCCCCGAGCAGCCAGGCAAGGCTCGCCAGCGCCAACGGCTCAAATGCCGTTGTGCGCAGCGAGATACTCCCCATATTCGCGGCATTTTTGGGAACGTCGAGCACGAATGCGCAGACAAACAGAAAACTAGACAGCGTTATTGCAGAGGGGCGAAGGGTATATCTCGACAAGATACCCGCCCCGCACAGAACCCAGATGGCGCCAAACGAATAAGCTATCCAGGGATTGGCCGGCAGCCAGGGGAGGGCCGGAATAACCGCATACTCTGGCCCCAAAGAGTGGCCCACATATCGCGCACATATCAAAGTCTCCACGCCGAGCCCGATAATCGCGAGCGAAAACACCACCCGCCCGACGTTGAACAGAATCCCTGCTTCTTCGAATTGAGTTCTCTTCGGAACCGCTTCGGGCATTCCCGTTTTCTTGGAGAAGTTAACTGTCTTCATAGCGAAGAGACGAAAAGCAGAAGCGCCAACTAGGGCTCGGCTATCATCTGCAGAGCCGAGGGCGTTTGAAGTCGCTCCCGATAAATTAGATGCTTCGAAGCCACTTCCCCCACCCCATCGACATGTACTACATATTCGCCGGGGGGTAGGGTTTCCCCGAAGGGCAATTCCTTGCCGACTGTAGCCCGGCGCAAAACGAAATGCTGATATCCGATGGCGGTCGCACGGCCGTTGGGAGCAACCGCCAGAACGATGAAGGTTAAATCTATATCGTCGGGTGTAGCGTTCGAGACTTCCACGCTGCCGTCAATCCGGTTGCCGTTAACCCGCGCCGGCGTCTTCCAGTTCAGCGTCATCCCCGAGCGCACGTGAAGCACGAACGCTTTTTGCACTTGCTGCTGCGGCTTGCCTCCATCTCGAACCGAAACCGTGAACTGAAACTCTCCGGTGCGTTCCGGTTGGCCGTGAAGCAACCCATCATCCTCAAGCTTCAAGCCCTGGGGCAATGCTCCCTTCTCCAACCGCCAATGGAGTACGGGCACGCCCCCGTGCGCTCGAAATCGAAGCTCGTACGAAGCGTGCGGAAAGGTGTCCGGCAAACTCGATTCATTTTGGATGATCAGTGACGGCCCGTCCTGCGGTGCGGGTGCCGAACTGGGATTTTCAGGTTCCTGCCGATCTACTCCCGCCATTGAGAGTTGACAAGCTACCAGTCCCGTAACGCAGGTCAGCACCATGATCAAATCCGCCACAAACCGCATCCTGGGGAAACTTGTCATGTCGCCTCTGAGGATTTCCAGAGAAACTTCGATCGCGCCCTGGAGATTTTGTCATGCCTTGTAGGAACGCCGGATGCGGGCATTCTTGTATCACAACTCTATATCCACACGGAAGTCACATTGACTTAATTTTGATATTTCTGAAAAACTACTCATCTAGGAACGCTCGGCGATACAAGTAAGCTTGATGGAACTGTTGCTCAATCTTGCGTGGCTGCTTTTGGCGCTGCCTGCCTTCTGGCTATGGCGCAGTTGCAAAACCGCGCCGTATGGCCGCAAGTTTAGTGCCTTGCAATGCTTCCTGGCGTTGGGATGCATGCTGGTTATCCTTTTCCCGGTAGTATCGGCCACCGACGACCTGCGCGTCATGCGCAGCGAGATGGAAGAGTCCCCAGCCAGCAAACGGACCATTCGTGCGGCTAGCAACGATAAGGCATCTTCGTGGAAATGGCAAAGTCCGCCCGCGTCGGTCTCAGTTCCAAGTTTTCAGATAATAAGCGACCGCGGTTGGCAATCACCGCCAGTTTTCCGGGCAGCGGTTCCCGCATCCCCAGTCATCGAACGTGCGGCCCGCGCACCTCCGCTTCCCTCGCATAGCTAAGCTCTCGAAACGCCGGGTCGGTTTGCAAAAATCGGCGAAGTCTCTATTTATCTTTACGAATTTCTTAGGCGGGAAACGCGATAGTAGTGTTGCTGGTCGAATCGCGGGCGGACGTCCTGCCCGGGGCCACATACTTTACTCGGGCCGAATGGACGCCCAATGGAGCTCTTGATGCGCTCTACATTCGTAGCAACCGCGGCACTCTTGCTGGCGCTGAGCGCGGTGCGCCTGCGCGCTCAGAGCGTTCCTGAGCCCGCGCCCTCTACTACGCCTCAAGTATGGACTTGGGACACGGTCAAAGAACATTTCCAGCTCAGCAATACGACTCTCATGGCGAATCGCTTAAACATTGACGAACTGAAGGCACAAGAAATTACCGCCCATCTTCGTCCCAATCCCGATTTCACCCTGTCGGCTGACGGCACTCAGATCGCTCCCAGCCATGGAGTTTGGACGCCCTTCGCCGGAACCTTCGTTTCTCCCGGCGTGAGCCAGCTTTTCGAACGCCGCAACAAGCGCAACCTTCGCTTCCAGGCTGCCAAGGAAGGCACCGCAGTCGGCCTCGCCCAGAATGCCGATTCGGAACGCACTTTGCTCTTCAACCTCCGCACCGCATTCGTTGGCGTCCTCCAGGCCAAGGCAGTGCTGCAACTCGCACACGACAATCTGGATTATTACGACAAGCTCCTCAAAATCAGCCGCGACCGCTACGATGCCGGAGACATCGCACAAATCGATCTCGACCGTCTGGAATTACAGCGCCTGCAATATGAATCGGACCTGCAGACCGCGACGGTTAATCTGCGCACCAATAAGATCAATCTGCTCGCGTTGTTAGACGACCGCAGGCCGGTGGATAGCTTCGATGTGCAGGGGCCCTATGACTTCAGCGAAGACCTCCTCGCTCTGGACGAATATCGCAAAGACGCACTGGACGCTCGTCCGGACCTGCGCGCCGCCGTGCTATCAGTAAAACAGGCGGAGACTAACAATCAACTGGCCGTCGCCGATGGCTCGACCGATCCGACTATTGGGGTATGGTTCACGCATAACGGATCCTTCAATAACCCTGATGCGCTCAACACAATCGGTGCCAGCGTCAGCATTCCGCTGCGCATCTTTGACCGCAACCAGGGCGAGAAGTTGCGCACGAAGATCGATATCAACCGCAACGAGAAACTGCGGCAAGGCGTCGAGACCCAGGTCTATAGCGACGTCGACTCCGCCTACGCCACCCTGAGCAGCAATCTGACTCTGTTGCGTCCTTATAAACAAAAATATCTCGCACAAGCTGTCCGGGTGCGCGACACGATCCTTTTCTCTTACCAGCACGGCGGCGCCTCGTTGCTGGACTTTTTCAATGCAGAGAGCGACTACCGCACCGTGGAACTCAGCTACGTCAATCTTGTCGGATCCTATCTGACGGCCGCGGCTCAGTTGAACCAGGCGGTGGGGCGCGAGGTTATCCCATGAAGATCCATTCTCGAATTCGAATTCTGACGACAGCTTTGTTTTTGCTGCTGGCGCTTTCTCTGGTTGCCTGCAACAGCGGCAAGGCCGATCCGAAAGCCGAGGCGCCGCCAAAAGCGGTGGTCGAGCCTGACCTCGATGCCAACAACTTTAAAGTGGATCATCCGGATCAGTTTCCTTTAGCCACCGCGGTTGAGCATAAAGCAGTTTCGGCCCTCAATGTCACCGGCGTCATTCAACCCGATATCTCGCGCGCGGTGCCTGTGGTTTCTCTCGCAGCCGGTCGGGTGGTGGAGATTAAGGCACGATTGGGCGATGTAGTGAAGAAAGGGCAGGTGTTGCTCAGAGTCCAGAGCAACGACGTTTCCGGAGCGTACCAAACGTATCTGAAAGCCGTGAACGACGGGCGCCTGGCTCACATTCAGTTAGAGCGAGCCCAGATTCTTTACGAAAAAGGGGCGGTTGCTAAAAGCGCGCTAGAACAAGCCGAAGCCGCGGAACAGGACGCCAAGGCCGACTTGGTGCATGCCACAGAAGGATTGCAAGTTCTTGGCATCAACAAAGATCATCCCTCTGAGATCGTAGATCTGGTCGCTCCCATCTCGGGCGTGATTTCCGACCAGCAGGTGACGAACGCTTCCGGCGTTCAGGGATTGGGCTCTCCGAATCCGTTCACGATTTCCGATCTCTCCTATGTCTGGATTATCTGCGACGTTTATGAAAACGATCTCGACGCAGTGCGCGTCGGCGACTATGCCGACATCCGCCTCAGCGCCTATCCCAACCAGGTCTTCAAGGGACGCGTCGACAACATTCTGCCAATCCTCGACCCCAATCTGCGAACTGCCAAGGTGCGCATTGAGGTCAAAAATCCCGGATTGATGCGCATCGGAATGTTTGTCACTGCTACTTTTTATGGCAAAAAACCCGAACCACACTCGGCCGTTCCTGCAAGTGCGATTTTGCACCTGCATGACCGCGACTGGGTCTACGCACCGCTGGGGAGTGGACATTTCAAGCGTGTGGAAGTAGTGACCGGAAACATGTTGCCCGACAAGCAGCAGGAGATTGTTTCCGGAATCAAGCCGGGAGATCAGGTGGTGTCGAATGCGCTCGATCTGCAGAACACGGTGGAGCAATAAGTGTGCCGCTGTGAGCGGAAGAAAAAGTGAGGGGAAAGAAATAAGATGATTCGCCGCGTCGTTGATTTCGCGCTCAGCAACCGCCTGCTCGTATTAGGGCTGGCGTTCGTGCTGTTCGCCTGGGGCATCATCTCGTTTCACAATCTCCCGATTGAAGCTTATCCCGACGTGGCCGACAACTACGTTGAGATCATTACCCAGTGGCCTGGTATTTCTGCCGAGCAAATCGAGCAGCAGGTCACGATTCCCCTCGAGACCGTGATGAACGGCATTCCCGGCGTCGTCCACCTGCGTTCGTTTTCGTTGTTCGGGCTGTCCGACTTAAAACTTGTCTTCGAGGATGGCACCGACAATGCCTGGAACCGCGAACGCGTACTCGAGCGCCTAAGCCAGGTCACATTGCCGCCCAACGTCACGCCCCAGATGGGCACTGATTGGAGCCCGGTTGGGCAAATCTATTTTTTTACCCTGCACAGCTCCAATCCCCAGTATGACGCGATGGAGCTGAAGTCGCTGGAAGACTGGGTCGTCGAGAAAAACCTCAAGTCCGTCCCCGACATTGTCGATGTCGCCAGTTTCGGTGGGCCTACGCGCGAATACCAGGTGCGCGTCGACCCCAACAAACTCGTTGCCTACGGGCTAAGCCTCGCCCAAGTTGAACAGCAACTCACCAACAACAACGCTAACGCCGGCGGCAGCTTCATTCAGGAAGGCCTGCAACAGATCAATGTGCGGGAAGTTGGACAAGTCGATAAGGTTCACGACATCGAACAGACCGTCATTCTCACCAAAAACGGCACGCCGCTTCGGGTTAGGGATATAGCGGTCGTCTCGCAAGGCCCGAAGATTCGACTTGGTCAGTTTGCCCGCGCCATCCACCGCGAAAATGGCAAGATCATCGACAACGACGACGTTGTCTCGGGCATCGTCCTGTTGCGGAAAGGCGCGGCTGCCGATCCCGCTCTGCGGGCTCTCCACGACAAGATTCAGGAGATGAACGATCACATCCTGCCGCCAGGAGTGAAGATCGTTCCATTCATCGATCGCAGCGACCTCGTCCACTTCACCAGCCATACCGTGCTGCACAACCTGACCGAGGGAATGATTCTGGTCTCGATCATCCTTTTTCTCTTCCTGGGAAACATCCGCGGCGGGCTGATTGTGGCAGCCACTATTCCTTTTTCTCTATTGTTCGCCTCGATCTGCCTGGACCTGAAACATATTCCCGCCAATCTCCTCTCTCTAGGAGCTTTGGATTTCGGCATGGTCGTGGATGGCGCCGTGGTGATGATTGAAAACATCGTGCGCCACATGGGTTTCACGAATGGTACCGACACCGCAACGGAGCGGATCGGCGAGGCCTCGCATGAAGTCCAGCGTCCTGTGTTCTATGCCATTGCCATCATCATCACCGCGTACCTGCCCATCTTTACCCTGCAGCGCGTGGAAGGCCGCCTGTTTCAGCCCATGGCCTGGACCGTCGCATTTGCCCTGTTGGGAGCATTGCTTTTTTCCATCCTGATCGCGCCGGTGCTCGCCAGCTTTGCCTTTGCCAAGGGCGCGAAAGAGTGGCACAACCCGGTTATGTCTTACTTGACGGAACGCTACCGCGAAGCCGTTCGCTGGGCGATTCGTCATCGCGCCATCACGATCGGAATTTGCCTGGTGGGCGTGGCCGTGGGAAATTATCTGGCGTTCAGCGGAGCGATCGGTTCCGAGTTCCTGCCGCACTTGGATGAAGGGGCGCTCTGGGTCCGCGGCACGCTTGCTCCCAGCACCGGCCCAGACGAAGGGATTCGCGTCGCTAACCAGGCACGCATCGTACTCTGCTCGTTTCCCGAGGTTCCGCAGTGCACCAGCCAGGTGGGACGCCCCGACGACGGCACCGATACGACCGGTTTTTTTAACACCGAATACTATGTCGATCTAAAGCCCAAAGAGGAATGGCGGCCGGTTTTTCATGAGAACAAAGATGAGTTGATTGCCGCCATGCAGCGCGAACTCGACAAGATTCCCGGGGTCCTCTGGGGATTCTCGCAGCCCATTGAAGACAACATGGAAGAGGCCGTCAGCGGCGTGAAAGGCGAACTCGCCACCAAGGTTTTCGGCGGAGACTTAAAGATACTGGAAGCAAAAGCGGATGAGATTGTCGGAGTCATGCGGCAGATTCCCGGAGTAGAGGATCTAGGAGTCTTTCGCGTGCTCGGTCAGCCGAATCTGAACATCACTGTGGATCGCGACGCAGCCGCTCGGTATCAGATCAACGTCGCCGACGTGCAGGACGCGATTCAAACTGCGGTCGGCGGCAACGCCCTTACACAAGTATTGCAGCAAGAGGCACGCTACGACCTTGTCATGCGCTACCTGCCGCAATACCGTGACACCAAAGAAGCAATCGAAAGGATTCGCCTGCTTTCGTCCTCCGGAGAACGAGTGTCGCTGGCGCAACTCTGCAAAATTCAAGTTGCGGACGGCGCCTCAGAAGTCTATCGCGAGGGAAACGAACGTTACATTGCGATTAAATATAGTGTCCGGGGCCGCGACTTAGGTAGCACCGTCGAAGAGGCAATTCAGAAGGTAAACCAGAAAGTGAAACTGCCCATCGGCTATCACCTAAAGTGGGAAGGCGAATACGCCAGTCAGAAGCGGGCGAACGCGCGCCTCTTGATCGTGTTGCCCATCACGATTCTCATCATCTTCATCATTCTCTATACCATGTTCAAATCGTTTAAGTGGGCGGTGTTGATTATGGTCAACATCGCCATCGCGCCGATCGGGGGACTGCTTGCCCTTCTATTTACGGGCACAAACTTCAGCGTTTCATCGGGCGTCGGGTTCCTGGCTCTGTTCGGAGTATCGGTGCAAACCGGTGTCATCATGCTGGAGTACATCAACCAGCTGCGGGTCCGCCGCTTTACCGTTGAGGATGCTGCTGTCGAGGGCGCAGTGTTGCGATTGCGTCCCATCATGATGACGATGCTGGTCGCGACTCTCGGTTTGTTGCCAGCCGCCATGTCCCATGCCATTGGGTCGGACTCGCAGCGTCCCTTTGCGATCGTCATCGTCGGCGGTTTGATGGCGGCCCTGGTGATGAGCGTCTTTTTGCTGCCCACGCTTTACGTATGGATCGCCAGCGACCGTGACATCCTTCCCCACGCCGAGGTGGGCTTCGCCGAGGGAGAGCACGTCGACTAGAAATCTTTTCGAAATTGCTGTTCTCGTCGCCTTCTCCTGAGAGCAAGACTTGTAATATCCTGAGTACATAGGATCGCCTCTCTGAAATTGACCATGCCTGAAACAATTGATCCACTCCTGCAGGAAACCCTGTCCCGTCAGCAGGCAGAGATCGATCGCATGAAGGACGCCCTCGCCCTCCTCGGCGTGGCCGCGTGTTCGTGGTGCAAGAAATATTTTCGCCGCACCGAACCGGGCGCGATGTTCGATGGCGGCGAACTTGTCTGTTATGGATGCATTCCCGAATGGTGGACGCAGCGCCGCGAACAACTGAGCAGCAAAGACCGCGACGACGTCGAAGGCAAGCTGGTGTTCTGGCTACGCCAGTTCCATCGCGCCGAATCGTTTAAAGACCCAGCCAAACTCCCTGAGAGTTCGCAGCAGGAAATGAGCATGGAGGCCAGGTGCCTGGAGTGTCGCGGTACGGGAACGTCCGGAGGAGACGAGCGCTGCCGCTTCTGCGAAGGACGCGGCTCAGTCTGGATCGTCGTGCCGCGGAAATAGCCAACTTTTCGGCCACGGGTCGACACGGATTGATCTGGGATGATATCGATTGAGGCGGCTGATTGAAAACTGGAAAGCAGGACGACTCAAGGCTAACGGCTGAGAGCTGACAGGCTGACAGCTCCAAAAATTAAGAGTTCCGAGGTAATGTAAGGTCCATTCGTCTCGGCCAGTAGCTCGCGTTTGACCCTTGCTCGACCTGCTCTCGCTGCTTCCCTTGCGGGCGCTGCGCGCGATCTTCGCTTGGGCTCCGGGCTCACCGCCAACCGGATAAACCTACCCTACGCCTCGGAACTCTATCTTGCCTTCAACATTTCTTCTCCGTTCTCCTCGACCAGCGCTTTGCTATAGACCCTCGCTCACCCTCCTTCCCAGATCTCGCGATTCGGGAAAGTGACTCCGCTTGAGCCCCGGACGCCGCACCAACCGGAAAAACTTAAGAAGCTGTCAAAGAACGATCCTGTTGTACTCCTTCTAAAAATAAGGTCAATGGAAAATCGCACTTTGTAACGTGCCTATTTTCAATCGAGTGCAGCCCGTTCACAAGCGTGTGACCGAATTTAGTGCAGCAGTGCAAACCATTTTTCGCAGAACCCGCGCCGGACACGGCTT
>DASSRO010000169.1:0-3600 GCA_035701745.1 Candidatus Sulfotelmatobacter sp.
GCTGATTTTTGGTGGGTGGAGTTCCTAGGATTTCTGAGTTCTTGTGGAAGAATTCGTTGGCATTGAAAACCTTGTTTCGGATGTATTCGTAGCCGGTCCCGTGCCAGGTATTGGTGCCGGACTTGGTGCTCATGTTGATGACGCCGCCGGCGAATTTACCCCACTCCGGACCAAGGTTATTGTCCTGCACTTTGAACTCGGAGACGGCATCCTGGGTGGGGACCATGAACGGCAAGTTGATGTAGCCGATGTTCAGAGGCTGGCCATCAAGGTATTCTGCACCCTCATTGGCGAAGGCTCCGCCGATCTGGTAATTGGCGAAGTCGAAAGGATTCTTGCCGACCACACTGCCTTCCGTGTTGCCCTGAGGCACTACCGAGGGTGTAACCGTCGCCAGGTTATAGATGTTCCTTCCGTTGAGGGGAAGCTCGTTGGCTTCGCGTTGATCGACCACTGTGCCCAGCGACGATGTTTCGGGCTGAAGTTGCGGCGTTTCGGAAGTTACTTCCACCACCTGGCTGACTTCGCCGACCTGCAAGGCGGCGTCGATGTGCGCGGTCAACTGAACTTCTACGGTTACCGGCGTGCGGGTGTAATGCTTAAATCCAGTCTTCTCCACATCAATTCTGTACTGGCCCGGAAAGAGATTGACGAAGGTGAATAAACCATCGGCGCCACTGCTCTGCGTGCGCTTCTCCGACGTCCCCAAGTTGGTCAGAGTAACGTTTGCATCGGTGATGGAGGCACCAGAGGAATCGGTCACAGAACCGACGACCGAGCCGTAGGTGCTTTGTGCATAAAGAGAAGATGTGGCTGACGTCAACAGGGTTAGCGAAACGAGAATTGTTCCGAGTATGCGACAAGGCATGGAGGTCTCTCCGGTGCAGGAATTTGCAGGTTGCGGGATTCTTGTCGAGGGCTACGATGACTGTCAAGAAGAAAATGGATTTCGTAACGTACGGGTAACGTGGGCAAGGTGTGCTGATTATCGAAATGCGACGTAGCAATCTTCGCGAGCTTCGGTGCGCGTTGCGCCGCCCCCGCGATATGCTAGGTGGCGAAGGAATCCCCACTTGTTCAACTCTTTTCTGCGCCTGTCGGCGGGGTTTATTTTGTTCGCGCTGGCTGCTGCCTTGAGCACGCCGGTGTTCGAGGTCGCCAGGCCGCGCGGGCTGGATTTTACGCTGGAAAATTCTCCGACTCCTCAAAAGCACCTGATCGAAACCATGCCGGGGGGAGTGGCGCTTCTGGACTATAACAATGATGGATTGTTAGATATTTTCTTCGTGAACGGCGGGCGCGTTACATCTCCTTTGCCGCCGACGGACAATTTCGATCGCCATGACCCGCGCTACTGGAACCGGCTTTTTCGTCAGAACAAAGACGGAAGCTTCACCGATGTGACCGAGAAGGCTGGATTGGCGAGTGCGGGAGACGGGAACTATGGCATGGGCGTGGCCGTGGGCGATTACGATAACGACGGATATCCCGACTTGTATGTGACCAGTTACGGAAAGAATATTCTGTACCACAACAACGGGGATGGCACCTTCACGGATGTGACCGCGAAGGCGGGAGTGGCAGGCGGCGGCTGGTCGGTGTCGGCGGGATTTTTCGACTACGACAATGACGGGAAGCTGGATCTATTTGTTACTCGCTACATGGAATGGGACACCAAGCATAGTAAGGACTGCGGGGGCAGCTTTCACACTTATTGTCCGCCGGAAGAATTTCCGCCGACTACGAACATTCTCTATCACAACAACGGCGATGGAACATTTACTGACGTGAGCCAGCGGTCGGGGATTGCGGCGAAGAAGGGGCGGGCGCTGGGGCTGGGATTTGCCGACTACGATGGAGACGGGTTTACCGACATCTTTGTGTCGAATGACGGGATGCAGCAGTATCTTTATCACAACAACGGCAACGGGACCTTCACCGAGCAGGCACTGGAGGCGGGAGCGGCGCTATCGGAAGACGGGAGGCGGATGTCGGGCATGGGGGTAGTTTTTCAGGACTATGATAACGACGGACGTCCGGACATCATGGTGACGTTGTTGCCGCGGGAAATTTATGCGTTGTACCACAATGAAGGGGATGGTTCCTTCCGTTACCGCAGCCTGGAGACGGGGTTGGGCTCGTTGTCGAGCGGAACATCGGGATGGAGCATTGGCCTGGAAGACTTTCACAACGAAGGCTGGAAAGATTTATTTGTCGCGCAAAGCCACGTGCTCGACAACGTGGAAAGCATCGATCCGTCGTTGCACTACCGGCAACTGCCGCTGCTGGCGGTGAATCGCAGTAACCGGTTCGAGCGCGAGGAGACAGGCGTGGCTGAACCGCTGGCCGCGCGCGGGGCGGCGTTCGGCGATTTGAATAACGACGGCTGGCAGGACGTGGTGATGAGTTGCCTGGGGGGACATCCGCAGGTGCTGATGAATCGCGGAGGCAAGCAGCACTGGCTGACGATTTCACTGCGCGGCACGCGCAGCAATCGCGATGGATACGGAGCGCGGGTGCAAGTTAACGGGCAGACGCGATTCGTGACCTCGACGGTGGGGTATCTTTCGGCGAGCGACAAGCGGCTTCATTTTGGCCTGGGAACGGCGGAAAAAGCCAAAATCGAGATTGCGTGGCCGTCGGGCGTTCACCAGACCATGAACGAGGTTCATGCCGATCAATTCCTGGAAGTTCGGGAACCGGAGAAACCGTGATTCGCGCAATCTTATTTTTGTGGTTGGCGCTGCAGACTCCGTCGCCGGAAGTAGCGCAGCACATGCAGGCGGGGATCGCCGCCGACAAACAACGGCAGTTCGAGACGGCGATCGCCGAGTTTCGCAAGGTCACCGAACTCGATCCGGGGTTCGCGGATGGGTTCATCAGCCTGGGCCAGGCGTACATGGAGAAGCATGATTTCGCGGCGTCTATCGCTCCGCTGAAGCGTGCCGTGGAGGTTGCGCCTGATTCGAAGCCCGCTCATCAGTTGCTGGGATATGCGTTGCTGATCGAAGGGTACGCGGCGGAGGCAATTCCGCATTTGCAGCGGGCAGATGAAAAGACGGCGCTGGGAATTGCGCAGATCCAGGCGGGGCAACTCGCTGCGGCGGTCGGAAATCTGCAGGTGGCGCTGGCGGCGCGTCCGAACGATCCCGATATTTTGTATTACCTGGGCCGGGCCAGCGGATTGCTGGCTAAGCAGTCGATCGACACGCTGGTGACAGCGTATCCGGACTCGGCGCGCGCGCACCAGGCGATGGGTGAAAATTATTACGTGCTACGCCAGATGCCGCAAGCGGAGAAGGAGTACACGGACGCGTTGCGGTTGCAGCCGGATATTCCAGAAGTTCACCTGGAGTTAGGCGAGGTGTACGCCGGCGCATTTCAGTGGGACAAAGCGGAAGAGCAGTTTCGCGCGCAAACCAAGCTGCAGCCGGGAAACGCCGAGGCGGTGTACCGGCTGGGCGTGGCGTTGCTGGAAGAGGGCAAAGTGCACGAGGCGCGGGCGGAACTGGAGCGCGCCGACAAGTTGATGCCCGACATGCCGGAGACGCTCTATTCGCTGGGCAAGGCCGCATCGCTCGATGGCGAGAGCGCGGCAGC
>DASSRO010000170.1:0-2855 GCA_035701745.1 Candidatus Sulfotelmatobacter sp.
CGTGGGATTTCAGGGCACCGGTTCGGCGGCGAAGCCGGAAGACTATGCCGCTCACCTGCTCGAGTTATACGGGAAATGCCTGGGCGCGGTCAGCGCGAAGAAGTAAGCCACGCTTCCGCGACGGCATCCATCCCTAAAACAAAAACCGCGTCCCTTTGCCGGGGGCGCGGTTTTTTGACATTCACAAGTTCGGTGGCGCTAAAGCTGCCGGGCTTTGCCCGGCGGACAGCCGAGGGCGGCTGTCCCCACATGGAATCTTCCTGCTATCGGCGGCGCTTGCCTTTTTTGGCGGCTTTTTTCTTGGCGGGCTTCGTTTTCTTCTTCCCAGTCTTTTTTGCGGCTTTTTTCTTGGCTGGCTTTTTCGCCGATTTTTTCTTAGCGGGCTTGGCTGCCTTCTTTTTCGCAGCGGGTTTCCTGCTACCTCCACCACTCGGGGCAGATGGGGCGGGCCTGGGCTTGGGGGCGGGAGGCGGAGGCACGGAGATGGATTCCGGTTCGTTCAACTCGCCAGAGGGCGTGCCGGATTCTTCTTCTTCCTCTTCTTCTTCGAAATCTTCTTCCAGCGACTCGCTGTAGGCGCCGCTGTCGCCAAATTCTTCTTCTTCGTCACGTGCATACAGCGTGGGATCGTAGAACGTCATTGCTCCTCCTGATTTCAGTGGCGGCCGGGCATGGATGGAAAGTCCGGCTGCGGGCACAAAGAATTTAAAAGACCACCGGAAACTTCTGCTGGAACGGCGCGCGATTATAGCACGACGTTCGGTGCAGGCTGCAAGGACTGCCGACACAAACTGCTGGCTATCCTGTTATCACAGTGCGCGCGCAAAGGGAAGAGGAATTCGAATGCGGAGAGCAGGCTCCAGAAGCTTGACTGCGGAGTTCACCTTTACGGTGCGCACAATAAAAATGCCTCACGGCGTTCTGGCTGACCGTGAGGCGGCAAACTCGCGAGCGAAGACTATTTCAGGCTCTTCACATAGGTGGCGACGGCCTTGGCGTCGTCGGCGGAAAGGGTGGAGATAGCCTTCTTGTGCGGCGCTTTTTTCGCGTCGTTGCCTTTGGTGAGCAGATCGGCAATCTGATCGTCGGTCAGGCTGGTGCCTTTGAGGGCAGGGCCGACCTTGCCTTGGCCATCGGCGCCATGACAGCCGGCGCATTTGGATTTATAAGTGGCGGCTCCGTCTTGCGCGAAAGCAGGAAGCGCCAGGGACACGGTCAAAGCGAGGACGAGCAGAACGATCAGCATTTTCGTAATTCTCATGAGGTCTCCTTCAGATAGTTGGAATATTAGGGGCCCAAGTCGAGGGCATTGTAATCCTTGGGACAATTCGCGTGCAGTGATTTTAAGTTTGAGGGTGGGGCACCCTCTCGTCAAAACTTAATCATCTTGCGATTTGGATGGTGAGGATCATGCCGGGGCGGATTACCGCTATGTTGCGGTTGTCGCGCTTGAGGGCGGCGACGGTGGTGCGGTAAGCGTTGGCGATGGAGTAAAGCGTTTCGCCGTGCTTCACTTTGTGGCGGACGACTGCGGCCTGGACAGTTTGCAACTGCGCGGACTTGGTGGCCGGCGGCTTGGCGGTGGCGGTTTCGGTAGCCTTGGGATGTTTCGACTTCGAGCGCGATACGGCGACATCGGCTTCGTGCTCGCCGGGAGAAACGGGCAGGTGCAGGGCGAGAACGCGTCGTCCGCGGAGGCTGTCGCCGTGAATGCCGTTCCAGCGGCGCAACATCTGCGGCGAAATGCCGAAGTTGTCGGCGACGGTTTCAACCGTGTCTCCCGCGTGAACGTGATAGCGGGTGATGCGGCGGGCGTAGGTCGCGGTGTCGCTCTGCGGATGCTTGCCGGGGGTGACGGGAATAACTAACTTCGCGTCGGCGTCGAGTTCGCCGTCTTCCAGATGGTTGGCGGCGAGGATGGATTTCGCGGTGGTGTGATAGGTCCGCGCCAGCGAAGCCAGCGTGTCGCCGGGATGAACCGTGTGATAGCGCCACCAGAGCCGCATATCGGGGGGAATGGAGGCGATCGCGGTTTCGTATTCCTCTTTCGTTCCGGCGGGCAGGTGAAGCTCAAACTTGCCCACGCGCGGAGTGGTCATGCGCAACAGGCTGGGATTCAGGTCCTGCAACTCCGAGGTCGTGGAGTTGACGCACTCAGCCACCAGCCGCAGGTCCACCGGATAGCTCACGGTAACGATGTCGTAGTCGGTAGGCTGCTCCATCACGACCTGGTTCAAGCCATATTGCGAGGGATTCTTGGTCATGATGGTGACGGCGAGAATGATGGGAACGTAGTTGCGAGTCTCTTTGGGCAGAACGTTGCGGTTATAGAGTTCCCAGAAATCGGCGTAGCCGGTGCGCTTCACGGCAGCCTGCACGGTGCCGGGACCGGAATTGTAGGCGGCCATGGCGAGATACCAGTCGCCAAACTGGTTGTAGAGATCTTTCAGGTGGCGGGCGGCGGCGCGAGTGGACTTTTCAGGGTCCTGGCGATCGTCGACCCACATGTTGTGGGAGAGGCCGTATCCGCGGGCGCGGCTGCCCATGAACTGCCAGATGCCGCGAGCGCCAACGCGCGAAACGGCGTGGGGATGGAATCCGGACTCGGCTTGCGCGAGATAGATCAGATCTTGCGGTACGCCTTCCTGCTTCAACGTGGCGACAATCATGTCGTGATAGCGCCCGGAGCGGGAGAAAGCGCGCTCGAAGGTGCTGCGTCCGCGGCCGGAGAAGTAAGTGATGTAGCCGGCGACCTGGTCGGTCATCATGAGCGGCAGGTCGGAGTGCGTGTTCTTCAAGTCGGCCTGCGCCTTGGCTTTCACGCGAGCGTCAGGCGTGGGCGTAAGGCCATTAGT
>DASSRO010000171.1:0-19568 GCA_035701745.1 Candidatus Sulfotelmatobacter sp.
TTCCTGCCTGAAGAGATTGAATTCTCCTCAGCCCAGGACGACTTCTGCCTTCACATCATGCTCGAAACCGCAGAATTTCTCTTGTCGCGCAGCCCCGCTCGCATGATCTTTATCGACGGCCGCCCATTCTCGCGGCGCTACCAGATTGAAAATGTGCTCACCGCGGCCGCTTCCCTGCACCAGCCATGGCGCATTCTCGAATGCATCTGCACCAACGAGACCGCGAAGCGCCGATTAGCGGCCGACGTTCAAGCCGGCGCGCATCCCGCGGGCAATCGCGACTTCCATCTCTACCTCGACGTAAAGTCGCGCTTCGAAACCATCGTCCATCCCAAAACCGTGATCGACACCGATCAGGCCCTGCAAGCCTGCCTGCAGCAAGCCATCGCCGCACTTTCCGCCAAACAAATGTCTGTCTAGGAAGACCCGCCTTTGTTGCGCCTCCGCCTCTGCCTATACAATCGTGAATCCGCCCGGCAACTCGTTCACTCGGAAAGCTATGACAATCAGGCTTCTTTCTATTCTCGTTCTCGCCTCCGCCGTATTCGCCCAGGCTCCGCAAACCCCATCCGCCGCTCCCGACATGATTGTGAGCGCCCACGCGCGCCAGATTCACGACTCCGCCATCGTTGTCGACACCCACGCCGACACGCCGCAGCGCTTCCTCGACGAAGGCTTCGACATCGGCTCGACCGATCCCAAAGATCCCGGCCACATCAGCCTCGACAAGGCCCGCCGCGGCAACCTGGGCGCGGAATTTTTCTCCATCTGGGTCGACCCCGACACCAATCAAGGCCGTTTCGCGGGCCACACCTTCGATCTCATCGACTCCGTCTACGAACAGGCCGCCCACCATCCCGATCGCATGATGATGGCCTTCTCCGTCGCCGACATCGAACGCGCCCATCGCGAGCACAAACTCGCCGCCCTCATGGGAATCGAAGGCGGCCACTCCATCGAGAACGACATCCACCTTCTCCGCGATTACTACCGCCTCGGCGTGCGTTACATGACGCTCTCCTGGTCGAACACCAACGAATGGGCTGACTCTTCCGGCGACATCAACAACCCTCAAATCCAGCACCACAACGGCCTCACCGACTTCGGCAAGCAGGTTGTAGCCGAAATGAATCGCCTCGGCGTGATGGTCGACATCTCCCACGTATCCGACAAAACTTTCTGGGACGCGATCGCCACCACCAAGGCTCCAGTCATCGCGTCGCACTCGTCGGCGCGCGCCCTGATCGACGCTCCGCGCAACATGACCGACGACATGCTCCGTGCAGTCGCCAAAAATGGCGGCGTGGTGCAGGTGAACTTCTACAGCGGCTTTGACGACGACAATTTCCGCAAGTCCATGGAGGCCCAGGCCAAAGATCAGGCCGCCGCCATTCAGAGCTACGCCGACCAGTTGAAAGCCCAAGGTAAGCCCGTCAACTACGTCGACGTCGACCGCATTGAGCGTGAGTGGATGGCAAAGATTCCTCGTCCGCCTCTCAAGTCGCTGATCGATCAGATCGATTACATCGCAAAGATTGCGGGCATCGATCACGTCGGCTTGGGATCCGACTTCGACGGTGTCAGCGGCGCCACGCCCCAGGGCATCGACTCCGCCGCCGACCTGCCCAAGATTACGCAGTCGTTGCTCGATCGCGGCTACAGCGCCGCCGACATTCACAAAATTCTTGGCGGCAACCTGCTCCGCGTCTTTAGCCAGGTTGAGCGCGTAAGCCGCGAGATGCAAAGCGGAATGGCTAGTAAATAGTTGGCGGGCTCGAAAGTGGGAGGATCGCTGCTCGCGCGCTTCGCTCCGGATTCTGCGTTCTCGCTTAAGCCTGAGGTTCACTAATTTCGACTGTGCGCTCCATCAATTCCGCTCGCGCCGCAGCATCCAGATGGCACTGGTGCTGCGTGAGTTCCGTGGCGATGGATTTCGCCGTCTCTTGAATTGTAAGCAGCCGCCGCATGCATTCGACGTCGTCCTCTGCCTTGTCCTTCAACAGTTCGCATGCGCCCAGAATTGTGGTCAGCTTGTTGATGAGATTATGTGCGAGGATGCAGCTAGGCTGATAATTCTCCCGGGCATTGTTCCCCATAATGGCTCTGCTTTCTTAGTCCGTGATATGTTGAGTTTCGCAACAGTCCATTCCCTGGGATGTGATTCAAATCACACTTAGGCGTGAGGCACGCCGCATTCATCGGCTTCTTCGCGACATTTGACTCGGCCGCACGCACAACTACAGCCTGCAGAAAGACTTGGCGGAACCAGCCCTCAGCTCGCGCTATCTCCACGAAACAGGAAACCGCAGCCGTTACTGTCGTACAATGCAACGTTGCACACCACAGACTTTTCGTACCGATTTGCAAGGAGCATCCATGCTTAAGGGATTCGCGATCGTATTCTTAATGACGCTAAGCGCCTGGTCCCAGTCCGCGCCAGCCGCGCAGGGCACCGCCAAGCCCGGCGCCGCCAAGTCGAGCACCGCCGCCAAACCGGCCGTCCACACCGCAACCAAGCCCACCGCGATCATCAAAACCACTGCCGGCAACATGACGTGCACTCTGTTTCCCGACAAGGCTCCGATCGGCGTGGAAAACTTTATCGGCCTCGCCAGCGGCACCAAAGACTGGAAGAACCCCGTCAGCGGCGCTAACAAGCATGGCGTCCCGCTTTATGACGGAACCATTTTTCATCGCGTCATTCCCGGCTTCATGATTCAGGGTGGCGATCCCGCAGGCAACGGTTCGGGCGATCCCGGCTATAAATTCAAGAACGAAACCTCGCCCGACCTGCTCTTCGACCAGCCCGGCCGTCTCGCTTACGCCAACTCCGGCCCGGGCACCAACGGCGCGCAGTTTTTCATCACCGAGGTCGCCACGCCGCATCTGAATGGCGGATACACCATCTTCGGCCAATGCGATGAACCCAGCGTAGCCCTGGTGAAACAGATTGCTCACATGGCCACCGATCCCACGAACGACAAGCCTTTCCGCCCGGTCAAAATTATTCACATCAGCATCGTGCGCAGTACCGGAACGTCGCCGAAGCCCGCCGCCGCAGGCACCGTGAAGAAGCCTGCATCGGCAACCCACAAAGCCCCAACGTCACCGAACTAGAGCAAGCTTAGATCCCGAACTAGCGGCGACGATTGGTAGGCGCAGAGCAAAGATTGTCGATATCCGCAACGACGAACGACTAACGACCAACGACGATTTCAAATTCGAAAGGACCTCATGACTCGCCAACCCGGACTCTACGCCACCTTTGAAACCAGCGAAGGAACCATCGTTTGCCGCCTGTTTGAAAAAGACGCGCCCAAAACCGTCGCCAACTTCGTCGAACTCGCCGAAGGCAAGCGCGAGTGGACCCATCCTTCCACCCGCAAGAAATCCAAAGACCGCCTCTACGACGGCACCATTTTTCATCGCGTCATCCCCGACTTCATGATTCAGGGCGGCGATCCCCAAGGTACCGGCATGGGCGGCCCGGGCTACCAGTTCGAAGACGAGACCAAGGGCTCCCCGCACAAGTTCGACAAGCCCGGCAAACTCGCCATGGCCAATGCCGGCCCCAACACCAACGGCTCGCAATTTTTCATCACGCTCGCCCCAACAACCTGGCTCACCGGCAAGCACACGATTTTCGGCGAGGTAGTCGAAGGCCAGGACGTCGCCCAGAAAATCGTGGCCCTCCCCCGCAACCGCCAGGACCGCCCCAACAAAGATGTGGTGGTGAAGAAGGTGACGATCGAAAAGGTGTAGCTTTAATTTGCTAGGACGGAAATACCGTCAGTCTTGATGAGCTTACGGTCGGCGGAGATGAGGGTGAGCTCAAATGCCTTGGCAGTCGCCGCCAGGAATAAATCCGCTGGGTCGCCGTGCAGGAAACTGAGCGCAGGCAGCGCCCGTACGACTTCAAATGTCAGCGGAGCCTCCATCACGGGCAGCAGGCTCAAGCTGGCATCCAGCCAAGTCATAAAATCGGTATTAATTTGGATCCGTTTCTTCCTGAAGAGTAAAAACGCCTCCCAGATACTGATCGGGGAAAGCCAAAGTTCGTTTTGTCGGTCGTCAAGTTCCTTGGCCACGCGTCTGGAAAGTCGTTGAGGTTCGCCAAGGCTCCAAAGCCAGATGTGGGTGTCCAACAGCAGTTTCATTCCCGCCACGCGTCCCAGTCGTCCAGGCTTCCCGTAGGGCCGACAATATCACCAACGATTTTCATGCTTCCCGCCATCGAACCGAGCCGTCTTCCTTTCGTTTTTTCAGCCGTCGAGGGAACGACTTCGGCCACAGGCTCCCCAAAACGTGTCACGCGAACCGGTTTGCGCGTCTTGCGCACCTCTTCCAGGATGCCCAGACACTTGGCTTTGAACTCAGAAATAGCGACTTCTTTCATGCCCTGTTTATACCATGGTCAGTGACTATGGTCAACCTTCAGAACCGCTGCCGCTCGCGATCCGACACTCCAATCACGACGCAGAACCAGGAGGTTTTGGTGAAGAAGGTGACGATGAAAAGGTGTAGGATCGGTCTGCGCACGCCCTCGGCGCCAGCATGAATCTCGCTCTCGTAGCCACGTCGATATCAGAGAACGACATAGCTAAGCTCCTACTCTTAGCCCTTGTCGCCATCGCATTGCTGGGACTTGGGCGCTGGAGTTCCCATTTAGGCGGAAGTAATCCCGAAGACTCTAGCACCCGCGCGGCGATGCCAGCCGACGACGAGTCATTCAGGGAAAATGGCAAAGTCGAGTCGCGAGTTTGGGGCCCAGGAGCCGACGAGATCGCGGCGTCTTTTCACGCCGACCCGTTACTCGGAAAGATTCGGATGACGAAGTTTTATTTCGAGAAGGTTGATGCTATTCCTGGACCGATCGACCGCAACATTTTTGCGGACGAATTACATGTCCAACTCTACGACCCGGACTCCGGTAATTTCTGGTGGCAAGCGTTTTTTGTAGCCACGCCGCAAGGCCTTGCCCAGACACTGCGCGACAAGTCGTGGAAGTACTTGTATGCGGCAGAAATTCTGGTATTACCGCAATATGACCTCGAAGAGATTCGGCGCGCTGTCGTAACTCGTGTTGTAACGGACAATGAGTTCTTCAAGGGAAAGCAGGAACCCCAGGAAGAATCGCTCTAAGAAATCAAACGAGACGTAAACAGGGTCTGCAACACAGCAGAGCAAAACACATCTACACCCCGATCACTCCGCACAACTCCTTCACCGCCGCCGCACTCTTATCGAGCCCGGCCTTCTCCTCGGCCGTCAGCTTGATTTCGACAATCTGCTCGATTCCCTTCGACCCGAGCTTCACCGGCACGCCAACGTAGAGACCGTTCACGCCGTACTCACCCTGCAAAAACGCGGCGCACGGCAGAATTTTTTTCTTGTCCTTCAGAATCGCCTCCACCATCTCGGTCGCGGCCGCTGACGGCGCGTAGTACGCCGAGCCCGTCTTCAGATACTTCACAATCTCCGCCCCGCCGTCGCGAGTGCGTTGCACCAGCGCATCCAGCTTCGTCTTCTCGATCAACTCGGTGATTGGAATCCCCGCCACCGTCGAATACCGCGGCAACGGCACCATCGTATCCCCGTGTCCGCCGAGCACGAACGCAGTCACGTTTTCGACGCTAACTTTCAACTCGGCGGCAATGAAAGCGCGAAAACGCGCCGAATCGAGCACACCCGCCATGCCAATCACGCGCTCGCGCGGAAACCCGCTCAGCTTGTACGCCGCCTGCGCCATCGCATCCAGCGGGTTCGAAACGATAATCAGAATGCAGTTCGGCGAATTCTTCACCACCTCGCCCACCACCGCTTTCATGATGCCGTAATTCGTGTTCAGCAAATCGTCGCGGCTCATCCCTGGCTTGCGCGGAATGCCCGCCGTAATCACCACGATGTCGGAATTCGCCGTGTCCTTGTAATCGTTGGTGCCGCTGACGTAAGAGTCGCGCTTCTCAATCGGCATCGCCTCGAGCAGATCCAGCCCCTTGCCCTGCGGCACGCCCTCAATAATGTCGATCAACACCACATCAGCCAGTTCCTTGGAAGCAATCCAATGTGCCGCCGTCGCGCCAACGTTGCCCGAACCTACAATCGTCACTTTCTTTCGCATGATTTCCTCTTGAATGACAATTTAAATCTTAACCACAGAGGTCTCAGAGTTTCACAGAGATTGCTTCTCTCTGTGTTCCTCCGTGCCCTCTGTGGTCCAAGCTTTTCTAGCGAGCCCCAGCCAGCACGCCCGCGCCCATGTTCTCAATGACAATTTAAATCTTAACCACAGAGGTCTCAGAGTTTCACAGAGAACCCGCAATTGCTTCTCTCTGTATTCCTCCGAACCCTCTGGGGTCCAAGCTTTTCTAGCGAGCCCCAGCCAGCACGCCCGCGCCCATGTTCTCGATGACAATTTAAATCTTAACCACAGAGGTCTCAGAGTTTCACAGAGAACCCGCAATTGCTTCTCTCTGTGTTCCTCCGTGCCCTCTGTGGTCCAAGCTTTTCTAGCGAGCGCCCGCCAGCACCCCCGCGCCCATGTTCTCGATGATGTGTCCCGCAAATTCGCTGGTCTTTACTTTGGTCGCTCCCGGCATCAGCCGCTCGAAATCGTAGGTGACTTTCTTCTGCTCGATGGTCCGCTCCATGCTCTGTTCGATCAGGTCCGCAGCCTCGTTCCACCCGAGGTGCCGGAACATCATCACTCCCGACAAAATCACCGACCCCGGATTGATCACGTCTTTGTCCGCATACTTCGGCGCCGTCCCGTGCGTCGCCTCGAAGATGGCGTAGCCGTCCCCAATATTCGCACCCGGCGCGATTCCCAGCCCGCCAACCTGCGCGGCGCAGGCATCTGAAATGTAATCTCCATTCAGGTTCGGCGTCGCCAGCACCGAATATTCGTCCGCGCGCGTCACTACCTGCTGGAAGATCGAGTCGGCGATGCGGTCGTTGATCATGATCTTCTTCTTCCACGCGCCCTTGCCGTGCGTCGCATAAATGCGGTCGAGAATTTCCTTCACTTCTTTTTCCACCGCCTGCCGGAACGCCGGAGGCGCGAACTCCATCCCCGGCTCGATCATCTCCGCATTCTGCGCCACCGTCAGATTGGGATTCTTATCCTTGTTGTCGATCACCCAACTCTCGCGCTCAGTCACCACCTTGTCGCGGAATTCCTCGGTCGCCACGTCATACCCCCACTGCCGGAACGCGCCCTCGGTAAATTTCTGGATGTTCCCCTTGTGCACCAGCGTCACCGACTTCCGCCCCGACTCGAGAGCGTGCTGGATCGCCATGCGCACCAGGCGCTTCGTTCCCGTCACCGAAATCGGCTTGATGCCAATACCGGAATCGAGCCGGATCTGCTTCTTCCCGCCTTTCAACATGTCCTTATTGAGAAACTCGATCAGCCGCGCGCACTCCGCCGTTCCCTGCTCCCACTCCACGCCCGCGTAAACGTCTTCGGTATTTTCCCGGAAGATCACCACGTCCATGCGCTCCGGATGCTTCACCGGCGATGGCACCCCGCTGTAGTACTTCACCGGCCGCACGCAGCAATAAAGATCCAGAATCTGCCGCAGCGCCACATTCAGCGACCGAATCCCGCCGCCCACCGGCGTTGTCAGCGGCCCCTTGATCGCCACCCGAAATTCGCGAATGGCCTCAACCGTCTCATCCGGCAGCCACGTATCGAACTTGGCCTTGGCCTTCTCTCCGGCAAATACCTCGAACCACGCCACGCGCCGCTTGCCCTGGTACGCCTTCTCCACCGCCGCGTTGAACACGCGCAGCGAGCCTTTCCAGATGTCTCGGCCCGTTCCATCTCCCTCAATGAAAGGAACGATCGGGTTATCCGGAACCTGATATTTCCCGCCCGAGTATCCGATCTTTTTTCCGTCCGACGGAACCGCTACGCCGTTATATGAGCCTGCCATGAAAAACCTCCAGATGAAGGAATCTGCGATGTGCCGGAAAACCGATCATTATAAAGAATTTGAACAGCGGCAAACACCTTCCCTGCAAACTGTTGCGAAATTATTCACCCACCGCTGACTTTCTCACCCGCCACCTGTCCAATTCCGCCCTCTCGCCAAACACGAATGTCAATGTAGGTCCCAGATCGATAAATGAGCGTGATTTTGATCACTCCGTGCAGTGATTTTAAGCAGTCGCCTCCCCCCAAGTTTCACCCCTGTTGCTTCTGATTTCAGCAGTTTCTCGCTCCTGCCTCTTGTGGGATAATTCTGGCTGCCCAATCGATGGGCTTCGGCCAAGGAGGTCCCCATGGACTTCAAAGTTACAAATCTCTTTCCTGTTCTCATCGCGTTCACCGTCGTTGCCGCCTTCCCCATCGCCTCCGCCGCGGATTCTTCCCACGACCGCACGCAGTTCGGCCACGACATCACCGTCGGCGTCGGCGAAGAGGCTAGCGAAGTCACCTGCTTCGGCTGCAACGTGCGTATCCGCGGCAAGGTCCGGAGCGACGTCACCGCCTTCGGCGGCAGCGTCGTCATTGAAGAAGGGGGCGAGGTCGGCAGCGACCTGACCGCTTTTGGCGGCAATGTCAGGCTCGACAAAAACTCAAAAGTCAACTCTGGCGTTACCGTCTTCGGCGGCAAGATCTATCGCGACCCTGAAGCATCGGTTACCGGCGACGTCACCGTATTCGCCGGCGGATTCTGGATCGCACTCATCTTCGGCCTGCCCCTGGTGCTCTTCGGAGCTTTCATTGCATTGATCGTCTGGGTCGTGCGGCGGTTCACGCGTCCCGGCGTGCCCGTCGCCGCCTGAATCTCCGCTACCAGCGCCGCGTGCCGAAGGTTTTTCGCACGCCTACGGTCATGTACCGCCCCCATGGCCCGTTATTGCCCAGATCAGCCTGGCCTAGGTTTTTATCGCGCGCTCCCAGGCGATCGAACAGGAAGTGCTGCGTCACGCGAAACTCGAATCCTTTATCGATATAAATTCCCGCTCCCCACGAATGCTCAATGCCGATCGCATCCGGCGACCACGTATAAAGCGTCTTTGGAATCGTCTTCCCAAACAGAAACGTCGGTGCCCCGTACACCATGAACCGCCGCAGCGGTCCTCGCCCAAACGGGCGAACCTCCAGAATGCCCGACAGCATGTAGCGCGCAAACAGGCTGCAGGGCGCATTCACCCCGCCATAGTTCCCCGCATTGCCCGCACAAAGATTGGGATCCACTTCGTTATGCGGCGGCGCCAGGTCAAACTGCGCCCAGCCCCAGAACATGTCCCGGGGAAAGAACATCCTGTCTCCCGAATCCGCGTCGTGCCATGTCCCCTGCGAACTTTGCGGCGCGCTTTTCTGAGCCTCCCCCGTCTGGGAATCCAGCGACGAAGTAACCTGCCCCGCCGCTGCTGAAACCAACATTAGAACCGCCAACAGCCACGCCAATCTCATCATTGAGCCTCCCAATCGTTCAGTTCGTCTCCACTGGGTCACATACCGTACCCGGCCTGCTCCGGTCAGAGATACCCAAACCGGAACAAAGTTCAATTGCGACGTTCAGTTGTGCAGAGCGCCACATTGTAACCTGACGGCATGTGAGGGCGCGGAATCGCTTGACGCCAGCCCGTTTCGAAAAGGTCTTAAACCGCGCGGCACACCTTCCTGTCGAGCCCCGGCCCGGTTAACTCCCCTCATTCCCGAAGGGTTAAACCAAGAAGGCAACGCCCAATCCTTCCAGAATTCATATCCCATACCCGATTTCTTCCATTCATAGTACGTTCACACTAGCCGGCGGCCGTAACTTACGCCAAAACCGGGATTTGCCGTTTGGTGGGCGGATTGCACAAAGAGAGATACAAGCATCACCTAGGACGCCTATGCCTCAAGAAATTTCCGTTTCGTACCAGGCGATCAAGAGCAAGGTTTACCGCTTGATCGATTCGCTCGTGGTCGGCGAAAAAAACGAAGCTGACGTTCAGGAGTCGATCCGCCGCTGGTGGTCCCTGATCCACCCAGCCGATCGTCCCATCGCCCAAAAATATCTGTTGCTGGTCTTGGGGCGTTCCGCCTCTGCCTTGGATTGCATGGGCGACGCTTTCCTTTCCATGGGGTCCTGCGACATCGTCCGTCCGCAAATGGCCGACTCTGCTCTCTCAGGCAAGCGCATGCGTCTGGTTGAGCGCGTAGTGAAAGATACCTCCGTCCGCAGTGTCGTGTAGTCCCGGGATCCCCTCCCGAGCGCCTCAAACGTAGTCTGACCCGTTGCGTCGAGTATCACTTCGTCGGTCTCATCCCTGCATGAATTTGAAACACCAGAATCAGGAGTGGGACCGTCCGCATTCCTTCGTAACGCCCCTCCGCATCATTCGTAACTGCCCTGTGAGAGCCTTATCATCGTCTGAAGGCGAGAACCGGGCGATCATAGGGGCTGGAGGAAGTCCCAATGAAGCCGTACAGAGTCCTTTTTTTCTGTGCTCTCTTTGTGGCAGTTTGTCTTTCCACTAGCGTCCAGGCGCAGGTTCGCGTCGATGTTCCATTCAATTTCGTCGCCGCGGGCAAGTTGCTACCTGCCGGACACTACATTGTCGAACCTGTTTTCGACGCGGATCGCAGTGTCTGGCGCGTTACTAACGGCAGCGTCGGTGTGATCCTCCTAACCAACCCCGGAGAATTGCTGAAATCGCCGCAACGGCGAGGAATGGTTTTCTTTTTCTCAGATGGCCGTTTCTCCCTGATTGAGCTCAGGACATCCGACTCCGAAAGCCGCGAACTCCCCTTGAGAGCGAAAGTGACAACCAGGCTCAAAGCAGAAGCCGTCAAATATATCGAAATAGAAGCAGAATAGTTCTCTTCCAAAGGCCCGCCTCGGTGGCGCGGGCGCCCTCGCCCGCGAAAGCCCTGACACTGGACGGGCCTTTTCACTCGACACCACTCCGTCCCCCGAACTTAAATGTCGTAATACAGCGCAAATTCGTAAGGATGCGGCCGCTGCCGAATCGCGTCCACTTCCTTCGAGCGTTTGTAATCCACGTACGTTCGCAATAGTTCTTCGCTGAACACGTCGCCCTTCAGCAGGAAGGCATGATCTCGCTGCAGCGCGTCTAGCGCTTCCTCCAGCGATCCCGGCATCGACGGAATACTCGACAACGCTTCCGGATCCAGTTCGTAGATATCTTTGTCCAGCGGCGCGCCCGGATCCATCTTGTTCTCAATACCGTCCAGCCCCGCCATGAGCATCGCAGCGAACGCCAGGTATGGATTGCAGCTCGGGTCCGGCGGCCGAAACTCTACCCGCTTCGCTTTCGGAGCAATCGAGTACATGGGAATGCGGCACGCCGCCGAGCGATTCCGCCGCGAGTACGCCAGATTCACCGGCGCCTCAAACCCAGGCACCAGCCGCTTATACGAATTAGTCGTCGGTGCAATAATCGCCGACAGCGCCGGCCCATGCTTGATCAGCCCGCCCACATACCACAGCGCCAGCTGCGACATCCCGGCATATCCGTCCCCCGCAAACAGCGGTTCCCCGGCCTTCCACAGCGACTGGTGCGTATGCATGCCATTTCCGTTTTCGCCAAAGATCGGTTTCGGCATGAAGGTCACCGTCTTGCCATTCCGGTTGGCCACGTTTTTCACAATGTATTTGTAGAGCAGCATCTTGTCGGCCGAGCGCACCAGCGAATCGAACTTCAAATCGATTTCCGTCTGCCCGCCCGTCGCCACCTCGTGGTGATGGCACTCCACCTCCATGCCGCAATTCTGCATCGTCAGCATCATCTCCGAACGCAAATCCTGATAGTGGTCCGTCGGCGGCACCGGAAAATAGCCTTCCCGGTAGCGCGGCCGGTATCCCAGATTGTTCTCTTCCCTGCCGGAATTCCAGCGGCCCTCTTCTGCGTCAATGTAATAAAAGCCATACTGTTCGCGCTGGTCGAAGCGCACATTGTCGAAGATGAAAAACTCGGCCTCCGCGCCAAAATACGCCGTGTCGGCAATTCCAGTCGAGGCCAGATACAACTCCGCCTTTCGCGCGATGTAACGCGGATCGCGCTCGTACCGCTGCTTGGTCACCGGATCGACCACATCGCACACCAGCACCAGCGTCGGCACCTCCGTGAACGGGTCCAGCAAATGAAAATCGGCGTCCGGCTTCAGTAGCATGTCGCTCTCGTGAATCCCGGCCCAGCCTCGAATCGACGACCCATCAATCCCGAATGCCTCGTCGAATGAGCTCTCTGTCAGTTGCCCAATGGGATACGAAATGTGGTGCCACAGTCCCGGAATATCTGTGAATCGCAGGTCCAGAATTTTCGCGTCCCGCTCCTTCGCAAACGCGAGCACAGTCTTGCCATCAGCCATGAACAACTCCTTGCGGGGATGAAACATACTGCAGAGACGTTGCTGGCAACGTCTGCTTCGTTCCGAAATCAGGCGAGCGGTCGCACAGCCCAGCGCCGGGGCTGGCTGCTACAATCGGTCGCGTTATGCAGACCGAGGAGTGTAAAGCCCGCCGCCAGCGCTGGCAATTCGATTGTTCTTATAGCCGGGATAACCGGACTTTATACTGAAGCTGTCAGCTATCAGCTCCCAGCTTTCAGACAACACCGATTGTTCGGATGAACCAGTGAAGGCTTTTCCCGGCGTCCTGGGTGGCTTTTCTCAGCGTCCTGGGTGGCTTTTCCCGGCGTTCTGGGTGGGCTTTTCTCGGCGTCCTCTGCGGCTTCTCTCAGCGGACTCCGCGGTTAAAAGCTCTTATCTGATAGCTTTTTGTCAGCTGACTGCTGATAGCTGACAGCTGAAAGCTTTTTATGGACTTCGACCAGCTCGAAACGTTCCTCGAAGTAGCTCGCCACGCCTCCTTCTCGCGCGCGGCCGAGAAACGTTTTCGCACTCAGCCCGCAATCTCCTCGCAAATCCGTGGCCTGGAGGAAGAGGTCGGCGCCAAGCTCTTCGACCGCTCTGGCGGAAAAGTCTCGCTCACTGCCGCCGGCAAGGCCTTTCAGAAATACGTGGAAGACACTCTCGACGCCCGCAAAGCCATGCTGGTCGCCATCGCCGAAATGGAGCGCGTTCCCCGCGGCGAAATCATCGTCGGCGCCAACGAAGGCACTTGCCTCCACATCTTGCCCTACGTTTTTGCCGACTTTAAAAAGCAATATCCCGACGTTTCCGTGAACATCAAGCGCGCCGACTACGGCAAGATCCTCGAATCCATCATCGACAACTCGGTCGACTTCGGCGTCATTTCCCTCCCTGTGACCGACGCTCGCCTCACCGTCGTCCTCATTCATCGCGACGAGTTGATCGTCATCGCTCCTCCCCACCATCCGCTCGGCAAGATGAAATCCGCCACCATGGCCGACGTCGCCAAGTTCCCCCTCGTCGTCCCCAAGGCCGGACACACCCGCGACGCCATCGAGCAACTGTTCCACGACCGCCGCCTGAAACCCAACTTCACCATGGAACTCGACTCCAGCGAACTGCTCAAGCGTTTCGTCGCAGCCGACGTCGGTGTCGGCTTCATTGCCCGCTCCAACGTCGAAGAAGACGTCCGCGCCAAGGTGCTCTCCGCCGTTCCCATCGCCGACGCCCAGATCCGCCGCGATCTCGCCTTGGTCTTCCGCAAAGACAAAGCCCTTAGCCGCGCCGCCCTCGCTTTCATCGACATCGCGGTGAAACACAAATCCACGGAAGAATTGGTGCCCTCCCCAAGTCGATGATCAAGCCGATGGTCAAGCCGATGATCAAGCCGATGGTCAAAGTGATAGCCAAGGCCCTCTCCCGATTTTCGCCACTTCTGCTGTCCGCCGCCCTTGCTCTGCCAAGCCAGGGCCAAGCCGCGCAGAAGCCGCTCTCGCAAATGCCCGCCTCCGCCCGCCAACTGGTCGCCATCAAAGTCGTCGGGAGCAAGCGTTACTCCGAGCAGGCCATCGCAGCCGCCAGCGGATTGCAAATCGGCGCCCCCGTCAACGACGACGACTTCAAGAAAGCCTCGCGCCGCCTCGGCGACATGGGCGTCTTCACCGACATCGCCTACAGCTTCTCCTACTCCTCCGCTGGAACCAGGCTCGAGTTCCATGTCACTGACGCTCAGAAATTCGTCCCCGCCCGCTTCGAGGATTTCGTCTGGTTCTCCGACGATGAACTTCGCAAGCGCATCCAGCAGCACGCCCCGCTCTTCGATGGCGAACTCCCTCTTTTCGGACGCCTCGCCGACGAAGTTTCCGACGTCCTCCAAGCCATGCTGGTCGAACGGTCCATCCCCGGACACGTCGAGTTTCTGCGCACCGGCAAACAGGACGGCCCCGTCGAGGCCATCACTTATCACGTGAATGACGTTCTCATCCGCATCCGCAACTTCGAATTCACCGGAGCCGCTCCCGACGATGTGCCCGCGCTCGAAGCCGCCAGCCGCCGCCTCGGCGACCGCGAATATTCCCGCACCCGCCTCCATCAACTCGTCGAGCGCCAACTTCTTCCCGTCTATTTTGAGCGCGGCTACCTCAAAGCCGAGTTCGGTCCGCCTCAACCCAAGGTCGTAAAGGAACCCGCTGCCGAAAACGAAGACGGCCCCCGTAACCAGACTGTCGTCGACGTCGCCTTTGCCGTTACGCCCGGCCAGCAATACAAGCTCAAAAGCCTGGAATGGTCCGGCAATCACGAGTTCCCCACCGATACTCTGCAGAAAATGGTCCGCGCCGAACTGGGTAAGCCTGCCAACACCATCCGCCTCGGCGACAATATCAAGGACATCCAGAAGCTCTACGGCTCTCGCGGATTTATCACCTGTGCGATCAAGCCCGCCGCCACCTTCGACGACTCCGCCGCCACCGTCGCCATTCGCTTCGAGGTCACCGAAGGGCCCGTCTTCCACATGGGCGAACTCGAATTCCGCGGCCTCGACAACAGCCTCATGGCCAAGCTGCGCGACGCCTGGAAAATCCGCTTTGGCGAGGTCTATGACGCCACCTACCTCAGCGAATATCTGCCCAAGGCCCAGAAGCTGCTCCCGCCCTCCCTCGACTGGGACGTCGCCTCCCACGTAACCGCCAACGTCCGCGACAAATCCGTCGACGTCGACCTGATTTATTCCGTCAAAGCCCCCAAATAGCCGCGCTCACGCAGGAACAGCCGCCCCCTGATGTTCTGCCTTTGCCCTCGTCGGAGCAGCTCCCCCACTGATCGAAAATCGGCATTTCTGCCCTTTGTTCGGTTTTTGTAACACTTTCGCCTGCCTTGTCGAGGGCCGCTTCCCATGCTCTATTCTGCCCCTTCACACATGACTTCCGCCCGGGCCCTCCCCCCCAACACTCCGGGCATCCTGCGGGGACGCGCTAGCGCTCCCCGCTTTTTCTTTCCCCTCCATTTCCATCCAGAGGCCTGCTGATGACTGCCCCGGCTTGTAACTTCAAGCCGCTTGAGTCATCCTCTTCAATTGCAGCTGTGCTGTCAGCATCCCCCTAAGCCAGCCGCCAAGGAGAATCAGTGATGAATTCGCGAACCCGGAAACTAGGATTTCTTTTCTTGATCCTGACCCTCGTTTCAGCCCTTGCCGTCTCCGTCGCAACCGCGGCCAGCGCAAAAACCTACACCGGAAAAGTCAGCGACGCCATGTGCGGCGCCAAGCACATGGAGTCCAATGACGACGCCGCCTGCACCCGCACCTGCGTCAGCAAAGGCGCCAAGTACGCCCTCGTCGTTGGCGACAAGGTTTATACCCTCGACACCACCGACAAGGCAGCCCTCGCCGCGCTCGACAAAAATGCCGGAGCCAAAGTCACCGTCACCGGCACTGAGAAGGACAACGCCATCGCCGTCTCCAAAGTAACCGCCGCTCCCTAATCGGATGACCATCCCGAAATTCGCGGGGACCGCTCCGGCGCTCCCCGCAATTTTTTTTCCCGCAGCCTGCAAATTCACATTCCCGTTACAAAGCATTGTGTTAGATTGAGCATTCTCAACACTCAATTTTTTGGAGGACGATCGAATTGGGCAAAGACATGGTTCCGAAGCGGATTTTCTTTACCAAGGGAGTGGGGAAACACCGCGAGCGGTTGACTTCGTTCGAATTGGCGTTGCGTGACGCAGGGATCGCTGCCCAGAATCTGGTTCGAGTCTCATCCATCTTTCCGCCCAACTGCAAGCTCCTCGCCCGCAAAGAAGGCGTGAAATATCTTCATCCCGGCGAAGTCGTCTTCGCCGTGGTCGCCGAAAATTCCACCCGCGAGCCGCATCGCCTGCTCGCCTCTTCGATCGGCGTCGCCATCCCCGCCGACCGCAACACTTACGGCTACCTCAGCGAGCACCACTCCTTCGGCGAAACCGAAGATGCCGCCGGAGAATACGCCGAAGAACTAGCCGCCGAAATGCTGGCGACAACTTTAAACGTCGAATTCGATCCCGACCGCTCCTGGGACGAAAAAAAGCAGATCTACCGACTCTCCAACAAAATCGTCCGCACCGCCAACGTCACCCAATCCGCCGTAGGCGACAAGCGCGGCCTCTGGACCACCGTGATCGCCTCCGCCGTATTGATCTTCGATTAACCGTCCGTGTAGCCCCGGACGCATTCGTCCGGGGCGATCTTCGCCAAGGCGCGCCGCCTTTCCCGCATTTAACAGCAAGCTTTCGTGAAAGAGCGGCGCTTCAGCCCCGCGTCATCCCGATGGTCAGGAGGAACCAACAGACCCGCATAACCTCATGCATATCCTCGCGAATTTTCGCCGAGCGTCAAAATCGAGCAGGCCGGGTCCGACTGCCTTGAATGTACTTCCCCCCTTCCAAAGCAGCCGGACACCTGGCCGCGCGCTGCGCCACCACGAAACGCCGTCCCTCTGCGTGGCCACAGCGCAATCTTGGTTGCTCTAATCGCCGTAGTCCAACTCCGAAGGACGACAGGAAGCAACCGGAACTTCATCCTGCTTTTCGATTCCCTCCAAAACGGCCGCAAGCACATCGCGCGCCTCAAATTCGTCCACAAAACCACACAGTCGGACCGCGCTCAACACGACTTCACTGAGCTCGGATTCCGGCAACGCTGCCAATCCTCCCGTGGATTGCTCGAGTTGCTCCAGTAGGACCAGCAATCGAGCCACTCTCCGATCTTCGATATATATCTCTTCGATATCCGACCCCGGATCAGAAGCATCCTTACCAATCGCCGGATTGGGGTATCTCTGTTTAGGGAACGAATGCAAAAACACTTCATCGACTTTGTCCATGGTTGTCCTCAAATTGCGCTCGCACGAAGCAGCGCGGTTGGGTGAGCGATCGTAACTCGCCCTCACCGTTCCAATGCAGGAGTTAGCCTGGGGCGCTCGAACCGTTCACAACTCTCGTTCAAGCGCGAGTGATTCAGTCTGTGAGCGGGATGCGTTAGATCAGGAAGGTACAGAGAAGAACTTGGAGAGAATGTCCGTGGTGCTGACTCGGGAAGACGGCTGGTTCGAGCACCAGGCTGCGAGCCAGGCATTTCGTGCAATAAGCCGGCACCGCCGGCAAAACAGCGACGGGATCGGCAACAGGACGGGCGTCCTGGATTCGCTGTGGTGCGGGAAGACCTATGTTAAGAGGTAAATCAGCCTCATTGAAGCTGGTTTCGGCGCGGTCCACTCCAGATACTGCACCCAGACAAACCGCTGCCCCGAGCACAAACAGAACCAGCATCCACCGAAGCAACTTCACTCTAGCTCACCCCAAGTGTCAACAAATTACTCCCACGAACATTCATTGTCAACGCCGTTTAGCCCTGGCTTCAATGGCCTCTGTGCCCATCAGTTTCACAAAGGCTGTCCCACTTGAGTCGAAGAATTCCGCTTCAGACCCGTTTGGAATCGGGGTTTGTGTAAGGGCCGCGCTTCAACTCCGCGCAACCCAGTTTGTGAATTGCCCATCGTTACCGCGAAGTGCGCAGCGTATTGAGCCGCTGTTCCGCCTCGCTCATTCCCGGCGCAAGTCGGAGCGCCGCTTCATAAGCCGCAATGGCGGCCCTCGGCTGTCCCTTATCTTCGAACGTCCTGCCCAGCCAGAAATCTGCTTGCGCCAGGGGTGCGGCCTCCGAGGCCCGCGATAGATCGCTAACCGCCTCATCCCGCTCTCCCAGACGATACTCGGCCATCCCTCGCCCCAGCAGGCTGAGTTGTTTGTCAGGCATGACTTGAAGCGCAAGCGTGAACTCTCCCTTCGCCTGCTCAAGCTCGCCAACTCCCAGCCACAGGAAACCCAAATTACTATGCGCCTGCGCGATCTCGACCCTGTCTGTGCTGTACTTCAGCGCCAGTTCGTATTCACCTCTCGCCAGCTGAGGATGATTCTGTTGTTGCTGCAAGACTCCGAGATTGTAATGGGCCGTCGAGAGTTCGGGCACGAACGAAACTGCCGCCTCGAAATGCGGCATCGCTAGATCAGGCCTCCCCATGTCGACCAGTGCAGCCCCAAGATTATCCTCGGCAATTCCATTCCGATCCGTCACCGCCAGTGCGTGCGAAAACAAGGTATAGCTGTTCTGCCAGTAGCCGATTTGCAGGAACGCCATCGAAAAGTAGACGATCATCACTGCCGCAGCAACCGCAGCAACCGCCGTCTTCGATACTTTCAGGCGCGCAGACAGATCCGCGCACCCCCACACACCGATGACGAACAGTCCCACCAACGGCAAGTAAGCATACCGGTCCGCCATCGCTTGCCGGCCCACCTGCATAATCCCGCACATCGGCAGCATCGCCACCAGATACCAAAGCCAGCCAAACAGCAAATAACGATGTCTTTCCCGGTAGCGCCACGTCAGCAAAGTAACGGCCAGAATCAGAATCCCCGCAGCCAGCACTCTCCAAACCGCAAGCGAACCTTCCGGATGCGGATAAAACACCGCCAAGCCAGACGGCCACAGCCCTTTCTCGATGTACAGCACATACGAATAAATCGCGTTCTGAATGCGCCACGTCAGCGGCAGCACGTCAGTTGTTCCCAGTGCCCCACCCCTGCGCTGCGCAAAAATCGTGATCCCGGCGCTCGCCGCCGACAAAATGAAAAGCGGAATCTTTTCGCTCACAAGCGGTAGCGCAGATCCCCGCTCGCCCTGGTTCTTGGAATCAAAACCCCTGTGCTCCAACGCCCAGTAATCCCACAGCAGCAGCAGAATGGGCAGGCTGACGATCATCGGCTTGGCCGCCAAGCCTATAGCAAACGACAGCAACACCAACAGATACCGGCCAACGCCTCTCTTCTCCGCATACCATAGGTATGCGCCGATCGACAGCAGCATAAAAAACATCGACAGCAGCGATTTCTGTTCCGCCACCCACGCCACGCACTCCACATTCAGAGGATGAATCGCAAACAGACCCGCCACCACCGCGCTCCTCACAGTCTTTGCCGTCGCCCTCCACAGCACCAGGAAAACCAGCAGCACGTTCAGGGCATGCAGCAAAACGCTGACCCCATGATGACGGCCAGGGTTGATGCCAAACATCTGCACACTCGCCATGTGCGAAATCCACGTTACCGGATGCCAGTTCGCCTCGACCGTTGCCGTCAGCGCCCACTCGATGTTTTTCCAGGAAAGGCCTTGCAAAACCTGGGCATTCTTTGTGAC
>DASSRO010000172.1:0-21343 GCA_035701745.1 Candidatus Sulfotelmatobacter sp.
TGCAGAACTCCCTTGGTGTGGGCCGCGGCCAAGCCCGCGCAGAGATGCCGCGCGATATCGAGAGCTTTGTCAGGGGGAAGGCGTCCAATGCGGCGCAGCAGGGAACCCAGGTCTTCTCCGTCGACGTACTCCATGGTGAAAAAAGTCTGGCCGTCGACCTCGCCCACGTCGTACACGCGGCAAACGTTGGGATGCGAGACGCGCCGCGCCATCCGGACCTCGTTGCGAAAGCGTTCGAGCATGGCCTCGTCGTGAACCGCTTCGTCGGGAAGGAATTTCAAAGCCACGGCCTGACCGAGCGTGAGGTCATCCGCGCGGTACACCTCGCCCATGCCGCCCTTTCCCAGCAGGGCGATGATGCGGTAGCGGGAGGCGACCAGGCGGCCCGGTAGGAATCGTCCTTCGCTCAGCAGATATTCCGCCGAACTGGAGGATCGCAACGCGGACGAGGACGAAGATCCGGAGGTCCGCCTCGGCGGTAAGGGCGAAGTCGAGGTGGCAAAGTCGAGCGTTGCGACGTTGTCGGTATTTGAGGCGGGCTGTCCACACGACGAGCAGAAACGAACATTGGTCAGCAACTCAGTTTCGCAATTTGCGCACTTGGCCATGGAGAATTCCCGATCCAGTCTACCCCAGGCCTCGAGCGTCGGCTCACTTGCTGCGGTTGCCTAAGGTCCGCAGTCCGAAGCCGCAAGTGAGTTTTGCTACCATGCAAAGCGATGACTGCACGTTTGGGGCTGAAGCTGAGGGATCCACGTTTTCTCGTGTGCCTGATCGCGGGCTTGCTGGCTTTCGTGGTGCAATCCGGCGAACTGGGGACCTCCGACACCATGCACCGTCTACAGACCGCGCACTGGTTGTGGACGTCGCAGCCGCAGGTTTTTCCGAACGAGTACCCGGAGTTCGGGCTGCACGGCACGGGAGGGCGGATCTTTAGTTGGTTTGGAATCGGTCAATCGCTGCTCATGCTGCCCGCGGATTTGGTCGCTACCTGGATCGCCAGCTGGCATGGTTTTTCCGGATATCAGGATGACCCTGCCGTCCGCACCATTATCGTCGGCTACAGCACCAATATTCTCGTCAATGTGCTCACCGCGCTGATCGCCTTCCGCCTGTTGCGACAGCTGGGTTTCAGTTTGAACCAGGCCATAGCCGGTGTGTTGACTCTGCTGTTTTGCACGACCCACCTGCATTACACCCAGAACATGCAGGAAAACAATTACATCATGCTGCTCACGTTGACAGGATTCTCCTTCCAGTATGAATGGCTGCGAAGCGGCAACCTGCGCGCGCTATTCTGGGGATCGGCGGCGCTCGGCCTCAACTTGCTGACTCGCGTGACCACCGGCCTGGATCTGATTGCGGGCGGCATTTTTGTGGTGGCCGTGCTCTGGTTTGAGAACGTGCGCGGCCGGGATCTGTGGTCACGCGTGCTCACTTACGCCAAGGTGGCCGCTCCGGTCTATGCCTTCTTCGCGATCGTCGAGCGCCTTTACAGCTTTTACCGCTTCGGATCGTTCACCCAGACTTATCTTCCAATTTTCGCGCGCGAGTCGCGCCTGCAGGACCCTACGCTGCCCGAAAATTTTCCCTGGAGCACGCCGTTCCACGAAGGCGTTCTCGGCGCGCTCTTCAAACCGGAGAAATCGATCTTTCTTTTCGACCCAGTTCTCATGATCGGCCTCATTCTTCTTCTGCTCTTGTGGAAGCGGCTCGAACCGCAAATTCGCGCCTATTCGGTTGCCTCGCTGCTCTTGCTGCTCGGTTACATCAGCTTCTACGCTCGCTATACCTATTGGGCCGGTGATTTCGCGTGGGGAGATCGTTACGTCTCTACCGCGGTAGAGTTGGCAACGCTGCTCGCCGTACCTTTGCTCATTCGTTATCGCGCGAATCTCAGCCCGTGGATCTGGCGCGGCAGCCTATTTCTACTCGCCGTCAGTTTGATTATTCAGATCGCGTCGCTGGCTTTCTGGCTGCCGCTGGAGATTTATCAGATGGAGGCGCTGGGCCATCCTACCTTCGTCGTTGCCTTGCGCTTCAAAAACATTATCGCCTTCGCGCTCGGCAAAATGAACGCATGGGGCCTGGACACGGAGGCTATGCATCAAGACCCTTGGGATTATGTCCACATCACAACTTGGAACTTTCTGCCGTTCCTGCTGCGCCGCGTAGGAGCCGCGCCAGCGTGGGTGGTGAAGATCGCCTTCGCGATTTGGGGCGTCAGCATCGCGGCGTTGGCCCTCACGTTGTGGCGGCTAAGAATGGTTCTCAATCTGGAGCACGCGAATTCCCCGTCCTGCTAGAACGCACGCGCTTCAAGCAGCGTTTTCTCGGCCGCTCTCGCGAGTTTCACTCTTGCCTGACTGGCTCTCGTTTTTCGCAGCTCCGGCGTCGACGCCCGTTCCCTCAGAGTTTTTCGGGGAGGCGTTTTCTTTGGTGGCATTTATCGGTTCTTTCTCGTCCTGGCCCGCAGGGGATGTCCTAGCCACTGCCTCCTTGGAGGATTCTTTGCTCTGTTCCTCTGGCTTGGGGGCCTCTTGTTTTGCCTCTCGCTCGGCAGTCGAGAGTGCGGAGACGATCAGGTGTTCAATTCGCACCTGCGCAGCCCGCCATCTGACGTTGCTTGCGTTCCCAGCCTGCTCCAGGTGGCTGGCTAGTTCCCGCTCGCTGGCCAAACCTTTGTCCTTCAGGAGTTGTAAAATCGCCGTGCTTTGAGTCTCCAGGGCTTCGAGAGACGAAAACACTTCGTGGAGTATCTCGTGCACAATGCTCTCGTTCACATTAAGTTCCTCGCGAATCTTGGATGCAAAAAGACCATCGGCGCGCCGGCAACAATTTGCTGAACAATCGGGATTCTGCCAATCGTAATCCGCCGTACTATGATGTCGCCCTGGGGCGCCCATCCGCTTCGAGCGAGTTCAGGAGGAATAAGAATGAATTCATTTCGCTTCGCATCTATCGTGTTCGGTCTGATGATCTGGTCGGCTTCGGGGCAGGCGCAAAGCGACTGCGCGCCGAGCGATCCCGCGGGCAGTTTCCAGGGCGTTGCGACCAGCCAGCAGGAGGGCAAAATAGACGTAACGCTCAATCTCCATTGCGACAGCGGGCACTATGCGGGCGAGGCGGTTTCTTCGCATGGCACCTTTACCATTCAGGATGGGCATTTCGAAAGTCCTCATCTTTACCTGACCCTGGAGGCGGGCGGGACCACGGTGACGATTGAAGCAAAGTTCGATGCGGGCGAACTGCACGGCGAATTCAAAGCGGGCGCCGACAGCGGTCCCATCGAATTGCGTCCGAGAGACGCGCAAGGGGTAAACCAGTCCGCTCTCGAACGCGTCACCGCCGATACTCCGCGTGTAACTTCCGCGGGAGCTACTTTTAAAATTCCGGCTGGCTGGGCGATCGAGAGCAAGCAGAATGTCGTGATACTCACGCCGCCCGAGACCGACACGCACGTTGCCATCATCGACTCGCAGGCCGCCGATGCGAAGGCTGCGGTCGCCGAGGCGTGGGGCGCTTACAAGCCTGACTCCAAGCGGACGATCAAGCTGGTCACGCCGCGTCCCGCACGCGAGGGCTGGGATGAGCGTCAGGTATTTAATTATGAAACGTCACCCAACGAGCGGGCCTCCGTTCAGGCGATCGCACTGCGCGCTGGAATTCGCTGGACTGTCATCATTCTGGAAGGATCCGACCCCACCGTAGAAAAACGTTCAGCCCCGATTGGGATGATTTTTGAAAGCCTGCGCCCCAAGGATTACAAGCGCGAATCCTTTGCGGGCCGCGCGCCTCATGCGCTCGACGCCGCACACATCGATCAACTCAAACAGTTCGTGGAAACATCCATGCAGCAACTTGGCATTCCCGGTGTTTCCATCGCGCTAATGGACCACGGCAAAATCGTTTATCAGGGTGGATTTGGGGTGCGCGAACTGGGCAAGCCGGAGAAGGTCGACGAAAATACCGTGTTCATGGCAGCGTCGAACACCAAGGGCATGACGACGCTGCTGCTGGCTGAACTGGTCGACGAGAAAAAGTTGAAGTGGGACGAGCCGGTGGTCGATGTCTACCCGTCATTCAAGCTGGGTGACGCCGACACCACGAAAAAAGTTCTGGTAAAGAATCTGATCTGCGCCTGCACCGGCGTTCCGCGGCAGGACCTGGAGTGGCTGTTCGAATTCAAGAATGCAACTCCGGAAACAGAACTGGCTCTGCTGGGAACCATGCAGCCGACCAGCAAGTTCGGCGAAGTCTTCCAGTACAGCAACCTGATGGCGGCCGCCGCCGGATATATTGGCGGGCACCTGGTTTATCCGAAGATGGAACTCGGAGCCGCTTACGACAAGGCGATGCAGAAAAAAGTTTTTGATCCGCTCGGCATGAAGTCGACCACCTTCGATTATGCCCGAGCTCTCGCCGGCAACCATGCCACTCCCCACGGCGACGATATCGACGGCAAGCCCACCGTGGCGAGCATGGCCATCAATTATTCGATTGTTCCGGCGCGTCCCGCAGGCGCGGTGTGGACCTCGTCAGCCGATTTGATCCGCTACGTGCAGGACGAATTCACGGAAGGAAAGTTGCCGAATGGCAAGCGCCTGGTTTCTGCGGAAAATCTGCTGATGCGCCGCGCCCCGCAAATCTCACTCGGGGAAGATGCGAGCTACGGTATGGGCTTGGTAGTCGACCACACTTACGGGATTCCGGTCGTGAGCCATGGCGGCAGCATGTCGGGATTCAAAAGCAACTGGTATTTGCTGCCCGATTCGGGCATCGGGGCGGTGATGCTCACCAATTCCGATAATGGCGGCATGCTTCTCGGTCCTTTCAGCCGTCGCCTGCTTGAAGTCGTTTTCGATGGCAAGCCAGAAGCCGTGGCCGACGTAGCTTCTCGCGCCGCGACTCACAAAGCCGAGCTAGCCAAAGATCGCGAACGCCTCGTCGTGCCCCCAGCGCCGGAATCCGTTTCTGGTCTCGCCAGGCATTATTCCAGCAAAGAACTCGGCGATCTGATCGTGATTACGGAAAAGGGAGTGACTGCCTTTGACCTCGGCGAATGGAAGAGCTCGGTGGCCTCGCGAAAAAATGACGATGGCACAACATCGTTCATCACCATTGATCCCGGCACCGACGGTTTCGAATTCGTGGTAGGAGAGCGGGCCGGAAAGCGCGTGCTGATCATTCGCGACGGCCAGCATGAGTACACCTTTACCGAAACCGCCTGACACTGGTCTTGAATCTCGAGATGAGTTACGGAACGTCCCCCGTTTGTGGTAGAATGGTAGAACGGCATGGTAGGGGGGTAGAATGAGCTTAAATATAAAAAATGATGAGGCTCATCGGTTGGCGCGGGAACTGGCGAAATCGACCGGCGAGAGCATCGCGACAGCAGTCACCCACGCGATTCGCGAACGCCTGGAGCGCGTGCGCCATGAGCGCGGGATGAGCAAGGTTGACCGCATTCTAAAAATTGCAAGAGAGAGCGCACCTTTGTGGAAGGAACCATTTCGTTCCGTCGATCATGGTGAACTTTTGTACGACGAGAAAGGTTTGCCCAAATGATCGTAGACGCCTCGGCAGTCATAGCCATCTTGCAGGGCGACCGAGAAGCGAAGGCGATGGCCGATGCTTTGGACCGAGCGCCAACCTGCCGTATGTCAGCGGTGGGCTATGTTGAAGCTGGGATTGTAACTGACAGTAACAGAAATCCAATTCTCAGCAGGCGTCTGGACGATCTGATACGCGATGCCGAGATTCAGGTTGAGTCGGTCACGCCAAAACAGGCGGAGATTGCCCGATATGCTTACCGCGATTTCGGCAAAGGACGCCACAAGGCTGGCCTCAATCTGGGAGATTGCTTCGCGTATGCGCTCGCGAAAGAAGCCGGGGAGCCTCTGCTATTTAAAGGGGCTGATTTTCGCCACACAGATATTGAAGTTGCCGAATACTGAGACTGAAACAAACCTGTCTTAATCAGTCCTCGCAGCTGCAGTACCTGTCTTATTCCACCGTCACCGATTTGGCCAGATTCCTCGGTTGATCGACGTCGCAACCGCGGCGCACCGCAATGTGATAGGCCAACAACTGCAACGGCACGATTTCCAGGATCGGCGACAGTTCCTCCGGCGCGGCTGGAACGTAAAGAATATGGTCCGCCGCTTCCTTGATTTCTTCATCGCCCTCGGTAGCGAGCGCGATCACCACTCCTGAGCGCGCTTTCACTTCTTTCAAGTTTGAAATTGTTTTCTCGTAGCGCAGCACGGATCCCGGATTGTCTGCGTCGCGAGTCGCAATCACCACCACCGGAAGATTCTCGTCGATGAGTGCATTTGGTCCGTGCTTCATCTCGCCCGCGGGATAGCCCTCGGCGTGAATGTAAGAAATCTCCTTCAACTTCAGCGCGCCTTCAAGCGCAATTGGGTAATGAATTCCGCGGCCTAGAAATAAAAAGTCGTGAACCTTCTGATACCGCTTGGCCAGTTCGTCGCACGCCTCGTCGTGAGTCAAGATGGTTTCGAGTTTCGCTGGAATGCGCGTGAGTTCCTGCATGGCAGCCCGCGACTGTTCCGCGCTCATGACCCCGCGCACCTGCGCCAGGTACATCGCGAAGATGTAGAGTGCGGTGAGTTGTCCCGTAAATGCTTTCGTCGAGGCCACGCCGATCTCTGGCCCGGCATGCGTGTAAATCGTGCCTTGCGCCTCGCGGGTGATCATCGATCCCACGACGTTGCAAATCGCCAGCGTCTTCGATCCTTTAGATTTCGCTTCGCGCTGCGCGGCAATGGTATCCGCGGTCTCGCCCGATTGCGAAATAACCAGGGTGATCGTATTTGCGGCCACCAGGGGATTGCGGTAGCGCCATTCGCTGGCATAGTCCACCTCGACTGGAACGCGTGCCAACGTTTCGATCATGAACTTGCCCGCCTGCCCAGCGTGCCAACTGGTCCCGCAGGCAATGATGTTGAGCTTGTTGGCGGCGCGAAACTCTGCCTCGGTGATCTCCATCTGGTCGAGAAAAATGTGGCCCGTCTCCTGTGAGACGCGTCCCAAAGTCGTGTCGCGAACGGCGCGGGGCTGCTCATAGATTTCCTTGAGCATGAAGTGCTTGAAGCCGCCCTTTTCCGCCAGAATGGGATCCCACATTACATGCTGCACCTGGCGTACCACCGGTTTGCCGTCGAAGTCGGTGAGTTGCACGCCGTCTGCAGTCACAACCGCCATATCGCCGTCTGCAAGAAAGAAAATGTCGCGTGTGTGATAAAGAATGGCGGGCACATCCGAGGCAACGAAGTATTCGTCGTTCCCCAGTCCGATCACCGCGGGCGGTCCATTGCGAGCTGCAACAATCTTGTTGGGCTCGTCCGTCGAAATGACTGCCAGCGCGAACACGCCGCTCAGTTGCTTGACGGTCTGGCGCACCGCATCTTCGAGCGAAATCCGGCGCCCGTTTCCCGACGCATGGGAATACTTCTCGATCAAGTGGGCAATGATTTCAGTGTCAGTCTCGGTGGTGAACTTGTGGCCTTCTTCGCTCAGCTTCTTCTTAAGGCTGAGATAGTTTTCGACGATCCCGTTGTGGACGACCACGATTTTTCCAGTGCAGTCGCGGTGAGGATGCGCGTTTTCTTCGGTAGGGCGCCCGTGCGTCGCCCAGCGTGTATGACCGATGCCGTAGGTGCCGTCCAGCGGCTTCAGGCGGATGGCTTCTTCCAGATTGCGCAACTTACCTTCGGCGCGGCGGAGTTGCAGGCCCTGGCCATTGCCGGCTACCGCGATGCCGGCCGAATCGTATCCGCGATATTCCAGCCGCCGCAAGCCCTCGATGATTATGGGAACTACACTCTTCTTGCCGACATATCCGACAATGCCACACATAAAAACCTCAAAGATTTCCGGTCTTGTTACTCGAGGGAGAAACGAAACTCTTCAATGACGGGATTGGTCAACACTTCGCGGGCGATACGCTCCACCTCGGCCTGCGCTTGTTCACGCGAAAGCCCGCTATCAAGGCTGAGCTCAAAATACTTACCCTGGCGAACGCTTTCCAGACCCTTGTACCCCATCTTCTTCAGCGCTCCCTGAATGGTTTTGCCCTGGGGGTCAAGAACGCTTTTTTTCAAAGAGACGTAAACGTAGGCTGTCATAAAAGAGTCATTATACGTGACGGGGTGGGACTCAGAGGTGGGAAACCCAATAGCGCGGGGCCGGCATGGCTTCTACTTCCCCAATTTTCGCTCCAGATCCGCGAGCGCTTCTTCCAGAAGTTTACGATGGCGAGGATTTGTGGTCGCTGCCAGTTGCTGAAGCACTCTTTTCCTGGAGAGCCGAAGGCTTTCTTTTTCCCGAAAGCGCACGGCTTCCTCGGCGCTCATCGCCGGCGGCCGCTTCGACGACTTGTCGCGGGCCTCGTCCTGTTGGGCCTCTACTGACTTGCTCTCCCATCCTCGCGCCATTATTTCATTATAGTTCCATTCAATCCAAGGCTAGGCTGTGCCACGGCTCGCTGCCATTTCAGCGGCGCCAAACTTCTTTCAGTTTAATGAGGGAAACACTTGAGGCGCCGACAGCATCCGAATGAAACTCTCATGAAAACTTCCCACGACCGGCTTCTGCGAGCGATTGCAGTGTTCAAGTTTTTCAAGTGTGCGACGCTGATCGCGCTTGGGTTTGGCGCCTTCCGGTTGATGCACAAAGATGTGGGTGGGATTATGGAACATTGGGCGGAGGCGTTGCGGCTCGATCCCGGAAGCCGGTGGGTGGATCAGGCACTGGCGAAGGCGTCCAGCGTGCGTCCCGACCAAATTAAGAAAGTTGGGTTGGGAAGCTTTTTGTATGCCGCGTTATTCCTAGCCGAAGGAACGGGGTTGTGGCTGGAGAAGCGCTGGGGCGAGTGGCTCACCGTGATCATCACAAGCAGCCTCATTCCGGTGGAAATTTATGAGATTCACCGTCATCCGAGCGCGGTAAAGGTGGCGGTGCTGGTGATCAATATCGGAATTGTGGGATATCTCATCTACCGCATTCGATCCGAAGGAGCGAAACCTTGAGCCGCCTGTTGTTGCAGATCGGATTCAACCTTGCGTCCTTCAGGCGCTGAACCTGCGAGGAACTGTTCCCTTAGCCTTTGGTTGCCAGGTATTCACAGACGCGCCGGATGGTGTCGCGCTGGCCGTCGTTGAGGGTCAAGAATTCGAATCCGTAGCGAAGTCCCTGGCGGTAGCGGACGATCGCCCTCACCTTGATGGGATAGGGCGAGAGCGGCAGGGGAATGTCGAGGGTCACGATCTCGCCGGTTTCAAGATTGCCCGTGAGAGTGGCGCCGATGCCGTCCTGGCCCATTTCTGTGGAGCGCCCCCAGCAGGTACGGAACTCTCCCGCCTGGAACATCTTGACTTGCAGCCGCATGTCGATAGTAAAACGAGGAAAGCGGCGGGTGTAGGGGACCTTGGCAGCAGGCGCGTTTGCGGGCAAACGCGTGCCGGATCCGGTGTCCCGGACAGCGGCTGCGGCTGTAGCTTTCTTGCCTGTGCTCATGATCGATGCGGCGCAGTTTCAGCCGCGAAGCAAACTCAATGCCCATGCAGCAGGTATCCGGGCTCGAGCGGCAACTTGCCGGCGAGCTTTACCACGGCCACGCTGCTATTAATGGCGTAGACATCTACGACGCCAATCGCGCCGGGGATGGAAGCAACCTTATTTACGAGCTCTTCATCGGAATCGACAATCATCAGGGCGGGATGACCCATGCGACCATGATTCGCGGTGGCAATGATCTCCTTGACCTGCGCCTCGGGAACTTCATATACCTTCTCCAGAAACAGCTTCATCTCTGGCGCAGAGGGAGCTCGCATGATCAGCGTTACCGACTTGCCATCAGGCCAGCGATTTGTTTGTCCCTTCGAGACCTTCACCAGATCCGGCAAAGTGATTGCGGAAACGCCATTGGCCTTGTTGGAGACCAGAGCTAGATCGCGGGCCGCTGCCAGGGAAACGCTGGCCGCTAGAAATAGACAAATGCGTAGAATTCGACGCTGAAACACACGCTCACCCCTAAGGATATGAATCGGGCCGTGGAGTGATTTTCATGGAAATTGAAGCCGGGCTCAACGGTCACTTAGGACATGTACCTCCGGAGATACGATGGAAGACGTGCCGAAACGTCTCAGGGCAGGATTTTGAGGGAGTCAAGGTGGGTATAGCAGAATTTCTTGGCGATCGTAGGGGCTTGGCAAGTTTCGGGTGATGGGGTACGCTATGGCTTCTTATTTCCAGCAATCATTACAAGGAATCATTTTTCTATGACCAGCCGTGTCAGCTACGCCCCCCAGGATTTCCAAAAAATGTGCAAGCAAGCCGAACGAGATCACGAGACGAAAAAACTGGTGCTGCTGATGGATCGCGTCAAACGCCAGATTGCGGAGCGCGAGCATCCGGAGAGCAAGGTGGACGCACCAAGCTCAGAAGCGGAGACGCCCAGGTTGCGGATGCCGAGCCGCACCGTTCCTTTCGAAAGATGACCGCAGCACAATTCCTTTCATTCGCTTTTTGAATCCGTTGTGAGGAAAACTTTTCTCCTGCGACAGTTTTTTGCGCTAAGATTTTATAGCTTGGCTGGCTTAACCCGTGGGCCAGCAAGGGCCTTCTCCCAGGAGGTATCAGATGTACCGGCCGTATTCGAGTTCTTCGCCGGATGTGCGCCCGCCCTATGACGCAGAATCCCAAATCCGTAATCTGACACAGGATTTCGCGACATCGTTTAATAAGGGAAATCACGATCAGGCCGCGGGTATGTTTGCGACCGACGGCGTGCTGATGGTCCCAAACCATGAGGCCGCATACGGCCCAAAGGCCGTGGAGCGATTGTTGCGCCAGATCAGCGACAAGCAATTCAGCAGCCTTCACCTTGAAACTATGCGCGTGGAGCGGTCAGGCGAAATGGCGATGGAGATCGGGCGATTCTCCGCCGTGTCGAGAAGCGCCGACGGAACGACAGTTTCCGAACACGGGAAGTACGTCAGAGTCTGGCGGAGGCTGGGGGCATGGCTGGTCATCGCAGATTGCTGGAGCCGGACGCTCGAGGCGGCCTGCGATCGCGCCGCATGAACGAGGCCGCGGGCTCAAGGAGCGAGGGAGGGAAACGAGATGAACAAAGAGAGCGGCCAAGGGGCGTCGCCAGGTCAAAAAGGCAGGGTTATTCTTCCTGAGCGCGACGCGCGAGCTACCCCTGATCCGGGACAGTATTGCCCAAACTGCTCCATGAAATTGCGCGAGAGCCGGTGTAAGTTGAAGTGTCCGCAGTGCGGGTTTTATTTGAGTTGCTCGGACTTTTATTGAGGCAATTGTTGATTGGTGATTTTGTGATTGCTGATTGAAATCCTGCGGTTGCATTCCCTTTAGAATTTATCGCCCTCATCGGGCTCTCTCTCCTAATCAACAATCTGCAATTAACAATCAACAATGAAATCCCTCCGCCTGACGCGAAGGCGCCGACCCGTCTACAATGGACTCGCGTTATCACAGACATTCACGAGGAGAAAAGCATGCAACGCAAGGCTAGTGCGGTTTGGAAGGGTGGGCTGAAGGATGGGAAGGGTTCGATTTCGGCGCCGGGTGGGGTGCTGAATAATACTCCGTATTCATTTACCACGCGCTTTGAGAATGCTCCGGGGACGAATCCCGAGGAACTGATTGCGGCGGCGCATGCGGGATGCTTTTCGATGGCGCTTTCGGCGCAGCTGGGCGGGGCGAACCTGACTCCGGAGAGCATTTCGACAACGATCACGCTTTCGCTCGACAAGCTGGATTCTGGATGGACGATTACGGCGAGTCATATCGATGTGGTGGGGAAAGTTCCGGGCGCGGATGCGGCTACGTTCCAGAAGTATGCAGAGGCAGCGGAGAAGGGGTGTCCGGTGTCGAAGGTGCTGAACGCGAAGATTACGATGACGGCGAAGCTGCAGTAGGACTGGCTTCCGGCTTCCGGACAGCAAAGGCATCACCGCAGAGGGCACGGGGGATCACAGAGGAAATCTGGCCCGTGGTTTGACACGCCGCTTTGTGTCTGTAGAATAGGGTTGTAGCTCTTCCTGACACGGCGACGATGGGTCGCTGCTGCAATGAAAGTCCACTTGCCATCGTGGCGGAATTGGCAGACGCGCATGGTTCAGGTCCATGTACTCGCAAGGGTGTGGGGGTTCGAGTCCCTTCGATGGCACCAAGCTTAAACAATTGTTGATTGCTGATGGTTGATTGACTCCCCTCAGGACGTTGGGCTTTTCAATCAGCAATCAAAAATCAGCAATCAACAATTGCTTTTAGAACGTGAAAAAGGCGATCTCCGGTTAGAGATCGCCTTTTTGCAATAAGGGGTATGGTCTACAGCGGCTGGACGTTCTCAGCTTGCCAGCCCTTGGGGCCCTTGGTCACGTCGAACTGCACGGTTTGGCCCTCTTGCAGGCTGCGGAAGCCGCCCGCTTGAATCGCCGAGAAATGCACAAATACGTCTTCGCCCGACTGGCGGCTGATGAAGCCGTAGCCTTTGGCGTCGTTAAACCACTTCACTGTTCCTTGTTCTGCCATGGTGTTAGGTGTTCCTTTAGTCAATCGATTTACGCTGGAGAGATTCGGAGGTACTGCGAGAGGTTACTGGTGTTGAGGCAGGAACTGCTCACGTCCGATTCGGACAACGTACGGTCTTTACCTTACGCGATAGAACCGGAATTGGCAAGGGGAATCTGCGCGCCTCAGGCGGCGAACGCTGTTTAGGCCATCCGGAGCAAGATGACGACGAACAGCGTATACTGGAAGCTGCTTAACCTCGAAGACCACGTCTATTTGCGCCTTCGCGATTGAGAGATCGAGAGGCGTCCTTTCGCGAACGAATGTTTTCAGAGCACTTGCCTCGAGCTCTTAGAACGAGGGGCTTATTCGATTCCGGGGCGTGCCTTCAGGCGAGAGTGTCGTCGCGACCACGTCGTTCAGCATTCTCACGAAGTTGGATTCTGCAGAACTGGTCGGTTGTGTGTTGGCCGAACCGGGAGGGTTTTATGTCTGGAATTAACGGCGACAAATCACGATTCAACCGAGTCCGAAGGCAGAAGCTGGCGCGTCGCATTCGGAACCGCGAAATGTACAAAAATGCGGCCTCGCAGGGGAAGCCCGCGCTATCGAGTTCCGAGAAGAAGCCTGTGAGAGGGTGATCTCGCCGCGGACAGGGTTGCCATTTCGGGCCGATCTGGTCAGTTGTTAATTCAGCCAGGTCGCAGTCGGAATCCAGAAGCTTTTAGCTGCTGTATGAAAGAGGAACTGCCATGAAGAACCTTTACGTAGGAAATTTGCCGCACAGCACAACCGAATCAGAACTGCGAACCGTTTTCGAGGCTCACGGCGCAGTCGAAAAAGTGAGCATCGTGACCGATCGTGAAACGGGCCGCGCCCGAGGATTCGGATTTGTGGAAATGACCAATCCCGCCGAGGCTGACAAAGCAGTGGCGGCGCTGAATGGAACCGAACTGGGCGGCCGCGCGTTGAAAATCAACGAGGCGCAACCCAAGGCCGATCGCCCCAGGGGCGGAGGCAGCGGCGGTGGAAAGCGGTTTGGCGGTGGGGGTGGCGGCGGTGGACGCGGGCGCGATGACTATCAGGGTCACGCTCGCCAGCCGCGTGAGCCGCGCTGGTAGTTTTCTTGTTTTCTGGAAACAGCCGGACGCGCTTCTTTGCGAGCCGGCACCGCTAAGCAAAAAACTAAGGGAGGGATTGTGAATGCCACGAGGACGATCAACTTTTAATAAACGCCAGAAGGAACAGACGCGACAACAGAAACAGCGCGATAAGGCAGAGCGCAGGGTTCAGCGCAAGCAGGATAAGCCGGAAGGCGTCGTGGTCGACGAGATGCAGGAACTGCGGGAACACGCCGAAGCCCAAGCCGCTTTATTCCGCGTGGGTTCCGAGGACGAACCGAACTCCCCGGAAGTGTTTACGCCCGGCGACAAGTTCGGCCGCTAGATTCTTCAACAAGAAGCCCCGTTTCTCGCCATACTCGAGAAATGGGGCTTTTGTCGTTCATCAAGCAATTGGATTCGCGAGGAACACCGCTCTTGGAGCGTTTCTTGGTTTAGACGAAAACCTCGCCAGGCAATGCCGTCAGCGTGCGCGACGCCAGCGTGTTCTGCACGAAACGCTTGGGCCGGGCGTCGCCCGAAGCATCCATCTGCATCCGTTCGATGCGCAGCTTCAAAGTGCGTTCAATGTTGCGCAGTTCCACCACTTCCACGCCCGCTGCCAAGGTCGTTGCGCGGCCGGTTGAGCCCGCTCTTCCGGTACGGCCGACGCGGTGGATGAAGTCCTCGGCCATCTTGGGCAGGTCGTAGTTGATGACGTGGGCCACGTCGTCGCAATGGAGGCCGCGCGAGGCGATGTCGGTTGCGACCAGGACCTGGAAGCGGCCTTCCTGAAATCCGCTTAACGCGCCGTTGCGCTGCGATTGCGAACGATCGCCATGGATCATAGTCGCGGTGAATCCGTCCCGCGCCAGTTCTTGCGCAAGTCGCTGAGCGCCCCGCTTGGTACGGGTGAAGATCAGGGTCTGGCCTTTTTCCCCGTAGAGCAAGTGCCGCAGAACGTCGAGCTTTTCGCCGGGACGAACTTCGTAAGCTTTCAGTTCCACGCTTTCGGCCGGCTTCAGCACTGATCCCAGAGCAACCCGCACGGGATCGCGCATGTATTCATGTACGAGTCCAGCAACAGATTGTTCGAGAGTCGCGGAGAAACATAGAGTCTGGCGCGTCTTTGGCAAGAGAGCCAGAATGCGCCGGATGGCCGGCAAAAACCCCATGTCGAGCATGCGGTCGGCCTCATCCAGCACCAGCAACTTGATGTGGCGCAGATCGGCGAAGCGGCGATCGGTAAGGTCCTGCAAACGTCCTGGAGTCGCGATGATCAGGGAAGATCCCGCGCGCAAGCCCTGGATCTGAGCTTTCTCAGACACGCCGCCAATCACCAGCGCAGCTTTTGGCATGCCCTTGCTGCGCAGCTGTTCGTATTGTTCATGAACTTGCATCGCCAGTTCGCGCGTGGGCAACAAAACCAATGCAGTCGCATGGGCTGAGGGTTCGCGGCGCAGCGTTTCGATGACTGGAATCAAAAAGGCGAGGGTTTTTCCGGTGCCTGTCTGGGCGGTGCCGATTACGTCTTTTCCTTCAAGCGCAGGCTGGATCGCGCGCTCTTGAATTGGAGTTAAGGTGATGAATTGAGCCGCCGCCAGTTTCTGCTGCAAAGCTGCAGACAGGGGCAGTTCGGTAAATGTGGTCATTCGAGATTGTTCTTTCTGGAGGGGCCGGGATGCACGTCGATACACTTATCCTGATTTACAGATACACGTGAAACTTCCATGCCGCTCACATTCAAATTTTGATTAAACGCTGGAACTAAACGGCGGGCAGGAAAAGCGGAGATACATCTGATCCAACGTGGGACCACCGCGTCACGAGCAAACCGCGTAAAAAGCGTCACAAACAGTATAGCACGGGAGCATCGGCAGGGAGGGTTACGTTCGTACCCCGTCTTATCTCATCAGGTTGCCAGAAGATTTTCGTCAACGTGTACCCTGAAAATGATGGCAGTTGCATCTAACTGGTTTGGGACACGATCCGAAAGAATGATCGCTAAGCAAGCAGTCCTAAGCTAAAATTGGGCATCCCGAAATACAAATAGCGAATGGCCGAAACAAAATTCTCTTGCTTCTGGCATGGACCGGACCTTGGCCAGTCTCAGGTCGCGGTTTCACTTCACGGTCATACCAACCGCTCCAAAGAAAGTCTCCAGCTCATTCCCGAGTTGGCTCGCCGCGGGCCCATGTTGCATCAAGCCTTGATGAAGCAATGCCGGAGGTCCCGGATACCGGTGGATTTTTCGCGCGCCTATTGGACTCCGCCGCTGACGCCCGAGTTGGCGTATGAAACGGAGAAGGATCAGATAGAAAATCTCGTTGGGCGCAAGGCCATCGTGTCGCTGACCGACCACGACACCATTGAAGCGCCGCTCTGGCTGCGCGCTTTGCCTGGTACAGCGCACACACCCATATCCCTGGAGTGGAGCGTTCCCTTTGCCGGAACCATTTTTCATCTTGGCGTGCATAACCTGCCGGGTGCGCACGCACAGTCGATAGTGAACGAGCTCGCAATCTATACCCAAAGCCCAAACGATCAACGTCTGCGTGAGTTGCTGGACTTGCTCGATGAAATTGAAGATGTGCTGCTCGTCTTCAATCATCCGTTGTGGACGCAGGCCTGCGTGGGCGTGCAGCGAGGCAGCGACGACTTGCAGCGTTTTCTGGATCGCGCGGGTCAATTCCTCCACGCCTTCGAAATCAATGCCACGCGCAGCCGCAAGGAGAATAATCGGGTCCGGGATTTGGCGAATCAGTGGAAACGGCCGCTGGTATCCGGCGGCGACCGCCACGGATGCGCTGCCAGCGGCGCCCTGAATTTAACCGAAGCGGAGACCTTCTCTGAATTTGTGAGCGAGATAAGGTTGGACCGGCGCAGCCATGTGCTGCTGATGCCGCAATACACGGAGCCGGTCAGCGTGCGCACCACGCGTACTCTTCTCGACGTGATTCGCAACTATCCGGATTTTCCGATTGGTTCGCGGCGCTGGGACGATCGAATCTTTCATCCCGACGCCGATGGAGGCCTGGACCGGCCCATCTCCTCGCTTTGGAACGCTCCGCCAGCGTACATCGAAAAAATATTGTCGTGCATTCGCTGGTTGGAGAACACGACGGTACAGCGAGCCATGCAGCGCTTTTTCCGCTCGGCGGTAGTTTCCGAAATGCCCACGGAGATTGTGGTCGAAGGGATTCCGGCCGAGGTCGTGGCTTCCGAGGTGGTTTCGTCTGAGGGGCTGTTGTGAAAAAGGACTGCCCACGCGTTGCGTTTTTCCCTTGCGTCTACCATGAGATAGACGGTGTCGCGAAAACCAGCAGGGAATTTGAGGCTTTCGCCAGTCGCCACGAAATTCCATTTTTCATGGTGCATGCGGGCCCCCGGAACGAAATCAATACGGCGGGTTCGGTCACTCGACTGGAATTGCCACGCAGTCCAGTGAACTTTCCGCTCGACCGGGCTCACGACTACGACCTGCTGTTTCTCCGGCATTTTAAGAAGCTGGAGCCGATGTTGCGCGATTTCCACCCCGATCTGGTGCAAATCACGGGCCCCAGCGATGTGGGAACGTTGGGTGCCTACGTGGCCTGGAAGATGGGAGTTCCGCTGGCCGCTTCCTGGCAGACGAATCTGCACCAATATGCTCGCCGGCGAACCGCGGCTGCGGTTTCTTTTTTACCGGAGAGCATAGCCGGGAAAATTGCCGGAGCCGCGGAGCACTGGAGTTTTCGCGCAACCGCGCGCTTCTACAAAATTCCCCGGCTTCTGTTTGCGCCCAACCCGGAAATGATCCCCGTGCTCGAAGCGGCAACCGGCAAGCCGTGCTATCTGATGTCCCACGCCGTAGATACCATGGCGTTTCGTCCTGAACTACGTGACCGGCAGCCGGGTCCCTTTCAGATTGGCTATGTCGGCAGGCTGACCCCGGAGAAAAATGTTCGGATGCTCGCCCGTCTGGAGCAGGCGTTGCTCAACCGGGGGCTGCGGAATTTTCATTTCGTCATTGCGGGAGAAGGCGCGGAAGGGGAATGGCTTCGCAATCATATGAGCCAGGTGGAATTCACCGGGGTCCTGACGGGCACCGATCTGTCCCGGACGTTCGCGAATTTCGACGTGCTGGCTTTTCCCTCGGAGACTGACACGTTCGGCCTGGTTGTGCTCGAGGCATTGGCTTCAGGAGTGCCGGCTGTAGTTACCTCTTACGGAGGCCCGCAATTCACTGTGGGTCACGGCCGTTCAGGATATGTGGCCCGCAACTTCGAAGAGTTCGTGGCTTATGCGGCAAAGTTGATGTCTGAGCCGGACTTACTCTCGTCAATGCGTGCGGCCTCACGAGAGCAGGCTTTGGCAACTTCCTGGGATCGCATTTTCGAAGGGATGTATGACGCTTATGAGAGATGCCTCTCCACCCTGCCTGCCGTTAGCCACGATATTTTGAACGCGGCCACTACCTGACAACATCTTCATTTCTCCAGCGTTCATAGCATGCCCCTGGAGTGTGCTGGTAACGGCACGGGCCATTGCGCTGTTTCTAAAGTTGCTGTATGCAAGGAACGGGAAATGGGGCACAATCAGGCGGAGGGTCAGGCCAATTGAAGATCTCGCAAAAAGGACTCTACGCGCTGCAGGCGATGATGACCCTGGCGCGTAAGCATGATCAGGGCGCGATCAAGATTCGGGAGATCGCCGCTGACAGCGATTTGCCGGAGAAGTTCCTGGAACTCATTTTGCTGGAATTGAAAAATGCGCGCATCGTCGACAGCGTGCGCGGGGCTCATGGCGGCTACCGGCTCCGGCGCAATCCCGCAGAGCTTCCCTTGAGCGACATTATCCGCCTGGTCGATGGGCCGCTTGCTCCTATGGGCGACGCGGAACAATTACGCGGCTTGATCGCAAAGGGTGGAGATCATCGCGCGCTGTACGAGGTCTTTCTTGCGGTGCGCGATGCGGCAGCGAAGATTCTGGAGAATACGACGATTGCCGACGTGGTCAAAAGCAGAAAAGCTAAGCAGGGAAATGGCGGAAAAGGCAGAATTGGAGTGCCGAGAAAAAGATCTACCGGAGCGCAGGATGCCGAGGGGCTTGCCACGCTCCGGTGAATTGTGAGTCGACCTAAATCATGCTTTCCAGCCGAACGTAGCTTGCTTCCATTCCACTTTCCATGCCTGACGCGAGCATCATGCTGCGGGTCTTGGAATCGGGCAGGGTCATGCGCATCGTCATTAACGTCCCGGTCCCGTCCGGATCAAACGTCGTTTCAATGTGATTGTCGGGGGTGGGATCGGGCAGGTGCATACGCTCCACATGCACAATCCTGCTGAAGGGCTGTAGTTCGATGAATTCCCCAGTCAAATAAAATTCTGCCTTGCCGTTCGACCACTCATAGCGGATTTTGCCGCCCGGCGTCGCCTCGTTGATGCAGACAGGCATTGTCCAACCCTCCGGGCCGAGCAGCCATCTCTGGAGAAGTTTCGGATCGGTGTGGGCACGGTAGACGGCCTCGGGCGGCGCATCGAAATGCCGGGTTACCACAACATGGGTATCGCCTTCGGTCTTTAGGGTCAATTTGCTCATTGTTGCGTTCATCGCATCTCTCCTTTTTTGGTTGATTCCTCGGCTAGAACTTCATCCAGCCGGTCGTAGTTTCTTTCCAAAGCGTTTCGCAGCATGGCCAGCCATTGGTCCATGGCGGCGATGCCGGCCTTCGCGAGCCGCCGAGGGCGCTTTGTGCCCTCCACCCGAGTGACAATGAGACCCGCCTCTTGGAGCACCTTCAAATGCTGCGAGATGGCCGGTTGGGTCATCTCAAATGGTTGCGCCAGTTCGGTCACGGTCGCTTCTCCCGAGGCGAGGCGCGACAAAAGCGCGCGGCGCGTCGGATCGGCGAGGGCGGCGAAAGCGGCATTAAGATTGGATGCAGACATATAGTAAGTAACAACTTATATAAGTAAATATTAATTGTCAAGAGGAATTTTCGAAAAATTAAGCTCTGGGCATTTCATCGGAAGCGACGCGAGAGTTGGAGGCACCGGACGATTCTGCGAACAGAATAGGACCGCGTACTTACCGGCCTTGCCCGGCGGACCCTCGGCACAAAGGTGGGGGGCGACAAAAGCTCTATAGAGTCGTGGATTTTAAAATTTCGAAAAGGGGGATGGGCAGCCTTACGGCTGGCCGTTTGCACCACGAGGAACGTGCGAGGTAATACCCTTCAGCAGGAATTCGCGGATCAGATTCGAGACCGCGTCAGCGCCGGTGCCGGCCAATCCGTTGAAAAGCACCAGTGAAGCTCCGCGATCGGCAGCCGGGTAGTACAGATTCGAAAGCCCTGCCGCTGAAAAGTTGCCGAGCACCTGCGAATAGTTTGGCTTCCATCGTCCATCGTCGCTTCTGGCGATGACCGCGGCGGCTATGGCGTAGAACGCGCGCTCCCGAATCGTGCCCTTGCCCTTATAGAAGTAGCGCGGGTCTTGGTGAAAGATCGCAGGGTAAACGGCCCTGCCCAAGAGGTTGCCGGAAACGTGATTCGCCAGCGCAGCTCCATAACGTTTTCCGTATCCCTCCAGTCCGCCGCCATATCCGGGAAAGATGTTTCTATACTGCTCGCCGCCGGCAACCCCGGCGATGGTCAAGAAAGAGACCGGATCGATGATGGAGCGGATACTCAGCTGGAACTTTTGCTTCGCCAGCATCGGCGGCGCATTCCAGTCGAATGTGCTGTAGAAATTGGGAAAGACGCCGGCGACGCGCTGCCCCTCCGCGATCCGCACTTGCTGCTCCGACAGTTGCGCTTCGGTGCCGGCGGTCACGGTCACGCTGGTTGACACCGCAGAAACCGACAGTGTAACCGAAGGCACAATGTAGTCTTCGCCGGCACGCAAACGGATCGCTGAGGATGTGAAAGAGTTCATTCCGTTCGCTGTCACCGTTAGAGTGTAGACATCGGGCGGTAGACCGGTGAATGCGAACTGCCCATTCATGCCGGATTCCACGGTGCGCACCGCCGAACCAGGCCTGCCCGCCAGCGCTACGTGGGCACCCTGCAGTACGTCGCGATTCGTGTCCAGTACGGTGCCGGTGACGGTTGCGCCGCCGGTTTGCGGATCGCTCGCTACACCTGGACCGGAGGCCCGCTGCGGTTCGGGAGCGTCAGGAAGAGGACTTTCGTGAATTGAAGTGAGACTTTCCTGACCAAAAGCGGTGGCGCCCGTCAAGCAGGAGAACAATAGCAATAGCGAGATAACCAGAAGCAGCTTGAACCGCGGAGTGTAGAACAATTTCGCTGGGCCCTATCCTAAGTGTGCGCGTGTGAGAAGAGTTCGACGTGGCGGCAGACGGATGACTGAAAGAATGCCTAACTAATCTGACGCGCAATTGCGAATCGGAGTTGCCATAGATCCCGATAATTGACGTACCTGTAATCGGTTGACGCAATAAAACCCTTGCCAGGGGCGGGAAGTGCGGGATATTCACAGTATTGCCGCAGCTGTCGAACTCTTGTTTTTTTGGATTCTAAGCGATGGACCGGCGGAAAGCCGTGTCCGGCGCGGGTTCTGCGAAAAATGGTTTGCACTGCTGCACTAAATTCGGTCACACGCTTGTGAACGGGCTGCACTCGATTGAAAATAGGCACGTTACAAAGTGCGATTTTCCATTGACCTTATTTTTAGAAG
>DASSRO010000173.1:0-3059 GCA_035701745.1 Candidatus Sulfotelmatobacter sp.
GCCGATGAAGATTTTCCCCGGCATGCACTACACCATGGGCGGCTTGTGGATTGATTTCAAGCAGGCGACCAACATCCCCGGCATCTTCGCCGCCGGCGAGTGCGAATATCAGTACCACGGCGCCAACCGCCTGGGTGCGAACTCGCTAGTTTCGTGCATTTACGGCGGCGGCATCGCCGGGCCCAATGCCGTCAAGTATGCGCGCGGTTTGCAGGGCGCAACCGACGGCAACGGACACTTTGCGGCCGAACAGAAACGTCAGGAAGAGATCAACGCCAACCTGATGAAGGCTGACGGCACCGAGAATCCCGTCAAACTGTGGCGCGAACTGGGCGAAGTCATGACCAAGGACTGCACCGTCATCCGCTACAACAAAACCCTGCAGCAGACCGACGCCAAGCTGGTCGAATTTTTGGAGCGCTATCGCAAGATCAATCTGAGCGACCGCACGCAGTGGGCGAACACCACGGTCGTCTTTGCCCGGCAGCTTTACAACATGCTGCAATTGGCGCGAGTGATCGCACAGGGAGCGGCCATGCGCGACGAATCCCGCGGCGCCCATTACAAGCCAGACTTCCCCGAGCGCGACGACAAGAATTTCCTGAAAACGACGAAAGCGTATTTCGCCCCGGACGCCGACGAGCCCAAGTTTGAATTCGAGCCCGTAGACACATCCTTAATTCAGCCGCGTCCGAGGAAGTATTGAAGTCGCAACGGCGGAGTCTTCGGGGTGGAGTTCGTGGGTGGAGTTCCGCGGGTGCCCCATCCTTGTCGCGTTCTTTGCGACAGGGTGGGGATGTTGACTCTCATGCAATTCGGCGCCGATTCAAAATCCGGAAGTTTCAAGCGAATTGTTAAAGGCTAAGAGCTAATGGCTGATAAATCCGTAATCATCAAGATCAAGCGTCAACCCACTCCCACCTCCAAGTCTTACTGGGAGGAATTCTCCGTTCCCTACCGCCCGAACATGAACGTCATTTCGGCGCTCATGGACATTGCCGCCGATCCCGTCACTCGCGACGGCAAGGCGACCACTCCCATCACCTACGATTCGAACTGCCTCGAGGAAGTCTGCGGCTCCTGCGCCATGCTCATCAACGGCAAGGCGCGCATGGCCTGCTCCGCGCTGATCGATAATCTCGAACAGCCAATCCGGCTCGAGCCCTTCTCAAAATTCCCCGTCGTCCGCGATCTGGCCACCGACCGCAGCGTGATCTTTGAAAATCTCAAGGCCGTCAAGGCTTGGGTTCCTATCGATGGCACCTACGATCTAGGCCCTGGCCCGCGCATGTCGGCCGAAGAGCAGGAAGTCGCCTATCCCATCTCACGCTGCATCTCCTGTTGCTGCTGCATGGAGGCCTGCCCGCAATTTAATGAGAGCACCGGCTTCGTCGGCGCGGCCACCATCGCGCAGGTGCGTCTGTTCAATACTCATCCGACTGGAAAAGCGCTGGAGCGCGACCGGCTCGCCGCCCTGATGGGCGACGGCGGCATCCAGGAATGTGGCTACGCTCAGAACTGCGTCGAGGTTTGTCCCAAGGACATTCCGCTCACTAAGTCCATTTCCGAGGTGGGCGGGCAAGTTATGAAGCAAGCTCTGGGTGACCTTTTGCGGCGTTGATTTTTGTCAATTTGGTGTAAAGGTCCGCAACCCGACTCCTCTAAGAGTCATCTTAATCCCGCCAACTCACGATTGGATGCGGACATAGGGCGACCCTTCAGTTCCTGTTCGGATTGGCAGTTGATTTGCCGCTAGAAGTTTGCGTGTCTTTCGTTTCGGGCAAAGGTAACCAGCCGGTAACCACGAGGACAGTAACCACCTGAGACGCGCTTTTTGGGTACACAGGTAATGGCGCCATCGCAGTATCGCGTTGGGCCGCTTGACAGCATGGCTTAGAATAGCCGCTACTCGCACGCAAGATGTGAGAGCGCCCCGGCGGAAAGCACTCCCGCCAACATGGACCGCTTCGTGAAACGCCTTGTTAAATTACAATTCGTCGCTGCGGTTCTTCTGGCCCTCACCTGCGGCGGCCTGTCAGGCACAGCCTTCGCCGTGCGCCACTCCATCCGCCAGCATCAACCTCGCCGGCACTTTCGCTGGCTGCGTTTTTGGAATCCGATGTTCCGCCCATCTCACGAATCGCTTCTGATTCAGAATGCCGAGATCGACCGCCTGGAACTCCCGCGCATCGAGGACGAAACCGAGCTCGAAGCTCTCAAGGCTGACGGTTCCCTGCTCGAAATTCGCCCCGGAGAAATGCTGCGCTTCGATCCTCGCCTCGATCCCTCGCGCCGTTTCTGCCGCCCCTGGACTCGCGACTTCGTCGAAGATCTGAGCCAGGCTTACTACAACCGCTTCCATCAGCAGATTCAGGTGAACTCCGCGGTACGCACCGTCAAGGTCCAGAAAAAACTTCGCCGCCACAATCGCAATGCCGCGCCCGCCGATGGCGACACCGCCTCATCTCATCTCGCGGGAGTGACCGTTGACCTGCAACGCCGCGGCATGAGCAAAGATCAGATTCGCTGGATGGAGCACTACCTCTTTTACATGAAGGCGCTCGGCCTGGTCGAACCGGAAGAAGAGCGCCATCAGTGGGTCTTCCACATTATGGTCAGCGGTCACTACTCCGAGTGGCGCGACACTCAGGACATCGTTCCCGTCGAGCACCCCGACGACGAGAAGGCGCCGACGCAGGTCGCTCTCGGCGCCGCCGGCACCAAGTAAAGGCAACTGCCGGTATCGGAGTCTCAAGCGTCTCAACTTTCCAATCTCCCACTCCGCGGTGCAAATCCTTTACGATTCTTCTCCTATGATCGTTTTGATGGCTGGCTTGCCCGGCACCGGCAAGAGCACGCTCGCACGCGCACTCGCCGCACAAACTTCAGGACGCGTCTTAAGCAAAGACGAAGTCCGCCACGCGATTTTCCTGCCTGAAGAAATTGAATTCTCCTCCGCCCAGGACGACTTCTGCCTGCAAGTCATGCTTGAAACTGCGGAATTTCTCCTGTCGCGCAGCCCGGCTCGCATGATCTTTCTCGACGGCCGCCCATTCTCG
>DASSRO010000174.1:0-9698 GCA_035701745.1 Candidatus Sulfotelmatobacter sp.
CGAAGATCGACATTAAGTTGGTGGATGCGATCGGGCGGCTTTGGCAGCTTTCGACGGTGCAATTCGACTTCAACTTGCCGCAGCGGTTTGGGCTGGAATATGTCGCCGAAGATGGCTCGCGCAAGCAGCCCGTCATGGTGCATCGCGCGCTCTACGGATCAGTCGAACGATTCTTCGGCGTGCTGATCGAACACTATGCGGGCGCGTTCCCGGTGTGGCTGTCGCCGGTGCAGGCGGTGATGATTCCAATTAGCGAACGCCACGCGGAATACGCGAACAAAGTTGCGGACCAACTCAAAGCTGTCGGCGTGCGCGTCGAGGTGGATGCGCGCAACGAGAAGATGAACGCCAAGATTCGCGAGCATGCCATGCAGAAAGTGCCGTTCCTGCTGGTGGTCGGAGATAAAGAAGCCGAAGCGGGGAAGGTGAACGTCCGGACCCGCGGGAAAGAGAAGACCGAAGACATGCCGGCGGCGGAGTTCGTGGATAAGATCAGGAAGCTGATCGCGGAGAAGAGCTCCGGAGTTTAACCCGCTCAGGTAGAGACAGCTGCCTCGGCTGTCAGTTTTATGTTCTGTGGGCACAGCCAACCCCGGCTGCCTGCGAACATTCGCTCGCTTCTTCCTTCGAACTTCGGCCAGAGTCCCGACAGCCGAGGCGGCTGTCGCTACGTGGGTTACCATGTTCCCGTGCTATCCCTTGCGCAACGCGTGATTGCCCACATCCGGCGGCAGGAACTGCTGCAGGCCGGAGATCGCGTGGGCGTGGCCGTCTCGGGAGGGATTGATTCGGTCGCGCTCTTGCGGCTGTTGCTCGAGTTACGGAGCGAGTTGGGCATCGTGTTGTCGGTGGTGCATTTCAATCACAGGTTGCGTGGAACGGAGTCGGACGCGGATGAGCAGTTTGTGGCGAGCCTGGCCCGCGAGTTGGAATTGGAATTTCACGTCGACGGCGAGGATGTCGCGCAGCACGCGGCGGAGGAGCGCGTCAGCGTGGAAACGGCGGCGCGGGAGTTGCGGTATGGTTTTTTTCGGAATTTGCTCGCCGAAGGACGAACCGCGGACCCTCGGGGGCTGAAGCCCGATCCTTTGGTCGTCCCTAATGGCACGGCTAAAACCGTGCCCTTCTCAAATCCCAATCATTTTCTGGACAAGATCGCCACTGGCCACACGCTCGATGATCAGGCCGAGACCGTGCTGATGCGCATCATTCGCGGGGCGGGGCTGCGGGGGCTGGGCGGCATTCATCCGCGAGTTTTCGTGGAAGACGAGGATGGAAATCCGTCCGGCGAGATCATCCGGCCGCTGCTCGGCATTCGCCGCCGCGAACTGGAAGATTATCTCCAAAGCGTCGGCCAATCATGGCGCGAAGATTCGACCAACGCAGATTCCCGGTTCACGCGCAATCGCGTTCGGAAGCTAGTCGTCCCGCTACTGGAGCAGGAGTTCAATCCTGCGGTGGCGGAAGGTCTTGCGGAGTTGGCGGAGATCGCTCGCGGCGAAGAAGATTACTGGGAGAACGAAATTTCGGGTTGGATGGGCACAACGGTCCACTGGTCGCAGCCGGAGTGGGCGCGTGCCGCCACGCAAGCGCCAGCTTTGGTTCAGATCGCGCCAGGCAACTCTCCCTCCCGGGATTCCGAACTCCGGTCGAAAATTGAAAATGCCCCTTGGCTCGTTCTGAACGCCTCCGTGAGCCGAATGTGGTTTCTGGGTGAGCCCATCGCGGTGCAGCGCAGGCTGGTCAAAGCCATCGGCGAAAATGCCCGGATTCCGCTCGAGTTTAAACATGTGGAAGAAATCCTGCGCTTCGCGGCACAGGATGACGCCAGCGGCAAGGAACTGTCGCTCCCCCTGGGGTGGAAGCTGACGCGCGAACCGGAGGAACTGGTATTCATTACTCCCGATTTGCGCGAGCCGGAAGCGCGGCGCGACTACGAATACGAGCTGGCGATCCCCGGCGAAGTTGTTGTTTACGAGGCAGGCTCATCCATTGCCGTGCGGCGTATTCCGGCCGATGCGCAGCCGCGCTATAATCCTGACCACCTCCTCGATTCCGAATCCCTACCTGGACCGTTAAGGGTACGGAACTGGCGTCCGGGAGACCGGTTCTGGCCGGCTCATACGAAGTCCCCCAAGAAGATCAAGGAACTGCTGCAGGACCTTCACGTAGCGGAGGCGGATCGCAGATTTTGGCCTTTAGTCGTCAGCGGGGATGAGATCGTGTGGCTGCGCGGATTTCCGACTCCGGCTTCGCTTCGACCGAAGGCTAACCGAACAGCAATCTTGATTGCGGAGATTCCCTTGGCCGAACCCGAGGCTTAGGGAGTCTGATTCAGCGTCGTGCCGGGGAGGCACGCAATTTTCATGAATCCGAGAGTCGAGCCCCTTCGGCCGGTCATCAGCAGCGAACAGATCCAGAAGCGGGTCAAGGAACTAGGCCGCCAAATTTCCGACGATTACAGGGGGCAGACGGTCCAGATGCTGGCGGTGCTGGAAAATGCCTTCATGTTTCTGGCCGATCTGGTACGCGCGGTAGAGGTGCCGGTCGTTTGCCAGTTCATCAAGCCCAAGTACACGCGGCCCCAAAGCGGCGCTGCGCACGACGTTATGGAGATATTTTTCAGCCATGAACCGGAGATCCGGGGGCAGCATATCCTGCTGGTAGAAGGCCTGGTGCACTCCGGGGTGACCAGCGAATTCCTGATGGGAGATCTGCGGTCTCGCGGGGCGGCCTCGGTGAAACTGGCGACGCTGGCAGACCGCCAGTCGGCGCGGCGTGTGCCGCTGCAGCCCGATTATTTTGGCTTTCTCGTCGATGAGACGTTTCTGGTGGGTTATGGCCTGGGGGCAGTCGAACAAACCAATCGCAACCTGCCCTACCTGGCGGCGGCAAACCCTAGAACTCCAGCTACTTAAGTAACAAGTGCATAGACGCGCCTTTTTTCCAAAGAAAATGTAGAATAAGGTGCCAAAGTATTTTGACAATCGAAAGTCGCGCAAGGGCATCTAATCGCTGTAGGAGCCTCGGGGTGAGTACAGGTAGGTCCCCGTGTTGTATTGAGGAGTTTTCTAGGTGAACTCAACTGTAAAAACCGTATTGTTCTGGTTGTTGATCGGGGTCTCTGCCCTCCTGCTGTGGGAAGTGGTCAAGGGGGCCCGCGATGGCCAGAAAGACAAAGAAGTAAACGCCACCCAGTTCATGAGTGACGCTGAGCAGAACAACGTTCGCGAGCTCACGGTGAATGGCATGGAAGTGCGAGGCAAGTATCGCGACGGCTCGGCCTTCCACACCACGCTTACCATGAACTACTTCACGCCCGAAGTGCTCAAGGACCTGCACGCCAAGGGAGTGAACGTTAACTTCCGCGATGTGAATAGCGGCAGCTTGCCCCTCCAGTTGCTGGGCACATGGGCGCCGCTGATTTTGCTGGGCGCCCTGTGGTTCTTCATGATCCGCCAGATGCAGACGGGCGGCAACAAGGCGCTCTCGTTCGGCAAGAGCCGGGCGCGGCTGCTCTCTATGCAGCAGAAGAAAGTCACGTTTAAAGACGTGGCGGGCGTGGAAGAAGCCAAAGAAGAGCTGCGCGAGATTATCGAATTTCTGCGCGAGGCGCAGAAGTTCCAGAAGTTGGGCGGACGCATTCCCAAGGGTGTGCTGCTGGTTGGGCCTCCGGGAACCGGCAAGACGCTGCTGGCCCGGGCGGTTGCCGGCGAAGCTAATGTTCCGTTCTTCTCGATCTCCGGGTCGGATTTCGGGGAAAGGTTTGTCGGCGTGGGCGCCAGCCGCGTGCGCGACTTGTTCGAGCAGGGCAAGAAAAATGCTCCCTGCATTATCTTCATCGACGAAATTGATGCGGTCGGACGCCATCGTGGCGCCGGGCTCGGTGGCGGGCACGACGAGCGCGAACAGACGTTGAATCAATTGCTGGTTGAGATGGACGGCTTCGAGTCCAACGAAGGCGTCATCCTGATGGCGGCCACGAACCGGCCCGACGTGCTTGATCCGGCCTTGTTGCGGCCCGGTCGCTTCGACCGCCGCGTCGTAGTAAGCCGTCCTGACGTGCGCGGCCGTGAAGAAATCCTGCGCGTACACACTCGCAAGATTCCTCTTGCTGAGGACGTCGATCTCTCCGTACTGGCTCGCGGTACGCCGGGATTCTCGGGTGCAGACCTTGCCAACATGGTGAATGAAGCGGCGCTGGCGGCTGCCCGGCAGAATCGTAAAGCGGTTCTGCACTATGACTTCGAATTGGCGAAAGACAAAGTGCTGATGGGCGTGGAGCGCAAGTCTCTGCTGCTCACCGACGAGGAAAAGAAGAACACAGCGTACCACGAGGCAGGTCACGCTCTGGTGGCGGCGAAGATGCCGAACTCCGATCCTCTGCACAAAGTCACGATCATCCCGCGCGGGATGGCCCTGGGCGTAACCATGCAGTTGCCCATCGATGATCGCCACAACTACTACAAGAACTACCTGGAGACCGACATTGCCATCCTGATGGGCGGGCGTATCGCCGAGGAGTTGTTCCTGAACTGCATGAGCACGGGCGCGGGCAACGACATTGAGCGGGCCACGGAAATGGCGCGCAAAATGGTCTGCGAGTGGGGCATGAGCGACTTGGGACCGATGACGTTTGGCAAGAAGGAAGAGCAGATCTTCCTGGGCCGCGAGATTGCCCAGCATCGCGACTACAGCGAGGACACCGCGATCAAGATCGATCAGGAGGTCCGCAAGCTGGTTAACAAGGGCTACACCACAGCCAAGCAGATTCTCTCTGACAATCGCGATGTGCTCGAGCGGATCGCCCGGGCGCTGATTGAGCGCGAAGTTTTGGATGCGAACGAGATCAAGATGCTTGTGGAAGGCCAGGAACTGCCGCCAGTGCAGCCTCCGCCGACCTCCAAGGACGACGGCGTGCAGCACGTAATCAAGCCAGAGCTGCAACCGGGTCGCGCCAAAGGTGGCGAACGTCCAGCGACTGCTTAAACATTGGTAAATTGTAAAAAAGGGCGGCCACGAGCCGCCCTAAATTTTTGCGTGGCTGGCGCGCAGACGGGTTGTCCAACCCTTCCCAAAATAGCCCCTGTTACTCCCTCGATGCGGGCTTTCGAGGGATTCGAAATGGGCTTGTTTGTGGTATAATCGAACCAGTCATAATACAGTCCTAAGTATTAGGAATTTCAATCACTTGAAGTCCTTTGGCATAGGGTTTTTGGGCGCTTGAGTCAGGGCGAAAATTCCAACCGAATTCCAGGTATTCGCAGCACCCAGTTGGAAGAAAAAATCGGGACATTTTCGCGGAGCGGAATGGCCACCAAAGAAATTCATACTCCCATCGCAGACACCAAAACAAAAGACGGAATCGTAACGCCGATCACCTCCGCAAACGGCGGAGGCAACGGCAACAAGAGCGATTACAACGCCGACTCGATCAAGGTCCTTGGCGGCATGGAGGCGGTGCGCAAGCGTCCGGCGATGTACATCGGATCGACGGGCGACCTCGGCTTGCATCATCTCGTGTACGAAGTTGTCGACAATTCCGTGGACGAGGCGCTGGCGGGCTTTGCCACCAGGATTGACGTCACCATTCATCTCGACAATTCGATTACGGTCATCGACGACGGGCGCGGCATTCCTGTCGACGACATGGTGATCGACGGCGAAAAAGTTTCCGCGGCGCAAGTGGTGATGACCACTCTGCACGCTGGCGGAAAATTTGATTCTTCTACTTATAAAGTTTCGGGCGGACTGCACGGCGTGGGCGTGTCGTGCGTGAATGCGCTGAGTGAAGACCTGGAGTTGGAGATCTGGCGCGACGGCGCGACCTGGCAGCAGAATTATTCGAAGGGCGACCCGACTAACAAGCTGAAGAAAACGGGCGCGACCAAGAAGCGCGGGACGAAGGTTCACTTTCTCCCGGATCGCTCCATCTTTACCGCGACCGAATACAACTACGACACGCTGGCACAGCGCCTGCGCGAACTCGCATTCCTCAACAAGGGATTGCTCATCACGCTGACCGACGAGCGCGCCACCGACTCGAAGACTGGCGAGCCCAAGCAGACCGACTTCAAGTACAACGGCGGCATTGCCGAGTTCATCAAGCACCTCAACCGCGGCAAGCAGGTTCTGCACGACAAGCCCATCTACATGGAAGACGACCGCAACGGCGTCCACATGGAAATCGGGCTGCAGTACAACGACGCGTACTCGGAAACGATTTTCAGCTTCGCCAACAACATCAACACCATTGACGGCGGGACGCATCTTTCCGGATTCCGCACCGCGCTGACCCGCACCATCAACTATGCGGGCCAGCAAATGGGCCTGTTCAAAGACGTCAAGGAAAATCTGACGGGCGACGATGTGCGCGAAGGACTGGTTGCCGTCATCAGCGTGAAGTTGCCGCAACCCCAGTTCGAAGGCCAGACCAAGGGCAAGCTGAATTCCGACATCGCGGGCACGGTCACGCAGTTCGTGAACGAACGGCTGGGAGCGTTCTTCGAGCAGAATGCAACCGTTGGCAAAAAGATCATTAACAAGGCAGTGGACGCTGCACGCGCCCGCGAGGCGGCCCGCAAGGCACGCGACCTCACGCGCCGCAAAGGTGCTCTCGATTCCGGCGGCCTGCCCGGCAAGCTGGCGGATTGTTCGGAACGTGATCCCAACCGCTGCGAATTGTTTCTGGTGGAAGGCGAGTCCGCCGGTGGCACGGCGAAACAAGGCCGCGATCGCCGCTTCCAGGCGATTCTTCCGCTGAAGGGCAAGATCCTCAACGTGGAAAAAGCGCGCTACGACAAGATGCTGGCGCACGAAGAAATTCGCGCCATGATCACCGCGCTCGGCACCGGAATTTCGAAGGAGGATTTCGATCCGACGAAAGTCCGCTACGGAAAAATTATTCTCATGACCGACGCCGACGTCGACGGCAGCCACATTCGCACGCTGCTGCTGACGTTCTTCTTCCGTCACATGCAGGAATTGATCAAGCGCGGAAACGTGTTTATCGCGCAGCCGCCTCTGTTCTCGCTGAAGAAAGGCAAGTCGCAGCAGTACATCAAGGACGAGCGCGAGTTCGTCAAAGTGATGGTGAAGCGTGCGGCCGACGGGCTGACGGTGCGTTATGGCGAAGGCGCCGCCAAGATCGAAGGCAAAGATCTGTCGCGCTTCATGACCGTGCTCGACGAGTATCTAGGATTTTTCGAGAAGCTCGACAAGCGCGTGCGCAACGAGCGGGTGACGGAACTGGTACCCAAATTAGACTTGGCCAAGCGTGCTGACTTCGAAGGCGACAAAAAAACACCATCCAAAAAGATCGAACGCCTCGAGAAGGAACTGAAGAAGCTCCAAAAAGAAGAAGGCTTCAAGAGCGTGGAGGCGCGCTTCGACGAAGAACACAACCTGTGGGAGGTGAGCTTCGTCAACAAGCACGGCGCTGAACACGTGATCAATTGGGTTCTGGCTTCCAGCGCCGAATGCCGGCAGATGATCGCGAAGTACAAGCAGATCGAGCCTTACATGGAGCCGCCGTTTATCGTTGAGACCGTGGCTAAGGCCGCGCCCGCGGGCGGCAATGGCGACGGCGCGGACGGCGAAGCTGCAACCGCCGACGCAGACAAGAAGGCGGCGAAGCCAGCCAAGCGCAAAACTGAAACCGAAGTGGTGGAGAAGACGAACGTCCGCGAACTTCGCGACTACGTTATCAATGAGGGCCGCAAGGACTTCACCATCCAGCGCTATAAAGGTTTGGGCGAAATGACCGCTCCGCAGTTGTGGGAGACGACTATGGATCCCGAGCGCCGGACGTTGCTTTCGGTGAAGCTCGAGGATATCGCCGAGTGCGAAACCATCTTCACCACGCTGATGGGCGAAGACGTGGAAGCGCGCCGCAAGTTCATCGAAGAGAATGCGCTGGACGTGAAGAACCTGGATATTTAGCCACGGATTTTCACGGATTCACACGGATAGGAAACATCTCGGGCGGCCCTGCGGTCGCCCGATTTGTTTAATGCGAAAAAGTTTGCGATCTCTGCGGTTCAGACTTCTCTCTTTTCAAAACAATTGGTGCCCCGTTTTTTCGGGAGATTGATTAGCATCCAATTCTGGTTTCTCTCCCCGGAACACGCGCGAGATGCCGCGGACGATGCGGCGCATGGGCAGCTCGCCCCTGCTGTTGGCAAAGAAAATTTCTCCCACTCGCGTTCCGCGGTAGTACCAACGCTTGAGCAAGGCGAGATGCTCCATGGTTTCCAGAGATCGTGTCGACTGCGCGCTGGGAAATGAATCCAGCGACGCCTGCACCCGCGATTCCATCGATTGCGACTTCGCATGTTCCGCAGACTGGATGCCAAACGGAATTGGACCGCTGATCATTCCCGAACCGATGCGGAAAAACGCGACGGAGCCCGCAATGTGACTGGGCTGAATCATGAGCGCAAAAAGCCGGTCGAGGCGCTGCACGATCTCCGGCAATTGGGCCAGGATGGGCTTCAGTTTTTCAACGCGCGCGTGAATCGCCGCCGCATCTTCAAACGCCAGTTTTCCGGAAGCCGCTTCCCGTTCGGCTGAGAGTTCGCGGGTCAGAGAATCCCCGGCGGAATCGAAGTAGGCCTGCACCCGATCTACTTCGAGGGTATAGTCCTCGTCGCTGCAGCCCTTGAAGCACGGCGCCAGGCACATTTTCATCTCGGAATAGATACACCCGGGAAATTGTGGGTCGGGGTGCAGGTCGTCGACGCAGCGGCGCATCTTGAAGAAATCGAGTGAATCGTTCATGAACTTCTCGGCTGCTAGCCGCGAGACGAAGGGCCCGTAGTAGAGAGAACGCCCTCCCAGCCGCCCAAGCCGCGTCGTAACCGACGCTCGCGGATATTCATTTTCGAGATGCAGCTTCACCAGCGGCGCGAAGCGGAAGCGGAGCCGCGCTTGGTAGGTCTTGGGAAAAGTGTTTCGGAGAATGCTGTACAGCAGAAATCCAGACTCGAAGTCGGAGCCTGTACGAGCGTACTCGATCACGCGCACGCGGTCGCGCAGGTTCAGTTTTTTCGTCCGCTCTTCGATTGGCCCGAGCAGCCTCTGCAGCCGCCGTCGCAGATTCGCGGTCTTGGTGACGTATGGATCGGCGCGCGCATCCGCGCCTCGCAGCAGAAACACGGCGGGAGCCGCTGGCACTGCGGCGAATACTTCCGCATCGCGTTCAGGCGCGAACTCCAGGCGCTCGGTCAGCACAACTCAATTCTAGTTGCACCGGACGAAGAAACGCGGTAGTCAGACTTGCATTTCTTGATCCGTGGAATCCGTGTTAATCCGTGGCAAGAGGTCACCGGAAGTTGGCGCTGCGAAACTTTTGCCGGAAGTCAGTGCCTTCCAGCGTGACCACGCGGCACATTTCGTGCAGCCGGGAACGCATGCGTTCGCCAATGCGGTCTCCTAGAGTTTCGCCGCGGCTCGCAGCTCGCGCGGGCGAAATGGAGCCGGTAGCACCAGCTGCCGGCTGATCGTCGAAATTCGTGGTGATGATCGTGGTGCGGTTGTCGTTATATCGCGTATTCAGAATCAGGCTGACCGTGTCCCATACCCACTCGGTCGGCTTTACCGCTCCCAGTTCGTCCAGCACGAGCACATCGGTCTCAAACACGGGGCGTAGCACGTCCAGTTCCGTGGTCTGCACCGTCGAATTGTAAGAGTTCTGGATC
>DASSRO010000175.1:0-2500 GCA_035701745.1 Candidatus Sulfotelmatobacter sp.
CCTGACCAGCGAGCAGCCCTGGGCGCTTGGTAACTCGCCGGATCAAGACGACCGCAAGGCCACGATTCTGTGGACCGTCGCCGAGCTCCTTCGCATCGTCAGTGCATTGGCGCATCCCGTTTTGCCGGAAAGCACGTCGAAGATTTGGACGCTGCTAGGCCAATCCGGCCCCCTCAGCGGGTTCGCGTTGGATGGCTTGCGCTGGGGCCAGCTCACCCCGGGCACAACCCTCGGCAAATTCCAGGCGCTCTTCCCGCGCGTCGATAAAACCGAAGCAATAGAGAGGATCGAAGCCATGGCGAACGAAGAATTGAACCCTACCCCCGCCCCACCCCCTGCCGCGGCCACCACTCCCGCCCCCGGGCATGCGGGAGCCGCCGCCGCTCCCGCTCCAGGTGTCTCGGACAAAATCGGCATCGAAGATTTCGCCAAAGTCGAGATGCGCGTTGGCCAGGTAAAGACCGCCGAGCGCATTGTGGGCGCCGACAAGCTTCTGAAGCTCACCGTCGATATCGGTTCCGAAATTCGTCAGATTTGCGCCGGCATCGCCCAATACTACGAGCCGGAGTCGCTCATCGGCCGGAAGGTCGTAGTCGTGGTAAATCTGGCCCCCCGCAAGCTCCGCGGCGTCGAGTCCAACGGCATGATCGTCGCAGCTTCGGTCGGCCCCGAAGGCCGCCCCGTCCTGGCCGGTTTTGCCGAAGACGTCGAAGTCGGTGCACGTCTGAAGTAAAAAGAGGTTATAAGTTACAAGTTATATAAGTTGTGAGTTTTAAGTAAGGCTGCTTTAAGACTTATAACGGAGAACTCAAAACTCAAAAACTGTCTTCGCCCATGGACCTGATCGATTCCCACGCGCATATCGACTTCCCCCAATTCGCCGAAGACCGCGATGCCATGCTCGACCGCGCCCGCGCTGCCGGCGTAAACACGATCCTCGCCATCGGCGTCGGTCCCGGCCCCGAAAAGCTCGACGCCGCCATCCCCTACGCCGAAGCGCATGATTGGATCTACACCACGGTTGGCATCCATCCCCACGAAGCCAAAGAGGTTACTTCTGAACACCTCGACGCCCTCGCTCGCCTGTCACAGCATCCCAAAGTGATCGCTTGGGGCGAGATCGGACTCGACTATTTCTACGACCACTCCCCGCGCAACATCCAGAAGCGCGTCTTCATCGATCAAATGGAACTCGCCCGCGCGGCGAAGCTGCCCCTGATCATTCATTGCCGCGATGCCTGGTCCGACTGCCTCGACCTGCTCGCGCAGCACTGGAAGCCTACCGGGCTTGGTGGCGTGCTTCATTGTTTCACCAGCACCCTGGAAGATGCGCGCCGTGGCCTTGATCTGGGCTTGCTGGTCTCCTTTACGGGCAATTTGACCTATCCGAAAGCCCAGAATATTCGCGACGTTGCGAAAGCTTTGCCTTTGGAGAACATTCTGATCGAAACGGATTCTCCATACCTGGCGCCCCAGGTTTTCCGCGGCCAGCGCAACGAGCCGGCCTACGTGGCGGAAGTGGCCAAGGCCCTCGCGAATGTGAGAGACTTAGGAACCGAAGAAACCGCCTCGGCGACGGCGGCCAATTTTAGGCACTTTTTTCGCGTCGCCCAGCCGAGCGCGTCCCCAGGGGTGGAATCCCGTTAAACGGGGTGGGTCCAGGAGGACGATATCGCTTTATTGACAGTCAAAGAGATCTTCGAGCTTGTTCGCGAAGATCTGGTGCGGGTGGAGCAAGAGTTATCTCGCCAAAGTGCCGCTGCGTTTCAGCCGGTTTCCGAAATTACCAGCTATCTGCTTGGCGGGGGAGGGAAACGCCTGCGTCCCGCGTTGTTGCTCCTGTGTCACGGTTATGCCAACGGATGCACCGACAATCGCCGGAGCGCCATCAAGCTGGCCGCGGTCGTTGAACTCCTGCACAGCGCCACGCTTATCCATGATGACGTCATCGATAGCGCCGACACCCGCCGTGGCCGTCCGTCGGCCAACTCCCGTTGGGGCAATCACCGGAGCGTACTGGCAGGAGATTGGCTGTACATGCAGTCTTTCCAAATCGCGCTGCAAGAGCGCAATTTTCATGTGCTCGATATCCTGATCGACCTCACCCAGAAAATGGTCGAAGGCGAACTGATTCAGCTGGCCAAAATTGGCCGAATGGACGTTACCGAACAGGACGCCCTGCAACTAGCCACTTACAAAACAGCCTGCCTTTTTAGTGGCTGTGCGCGGCTGGGCGCGGTCCTTGGTGGATTCGACGAGCGGCACGAAGACGCGCTCGCCGATTACGGTCGCTACGCAGGTTTGGCGTTCCAGCTTGTCGATGACTTGCTGGATTTCACCGCGTCCAGCGAGCAACTGGGCAAGCCGGTTCTGAGCGATCTTAAAGAGGGCAAAGTCACTCTCCCGCTGATCTACGCCATGGAGAACGGCCATTCCGAGTCGCGCGAACTGGTGGCCCGCGTGTTGGAAGAACAGGAATTCGTCTCGGTGCAGCCGGAAA
>DASSRO010000176.1:0-13285 GCA_035701745.1 Candidatus Sulfotelmatobacter sp.
GATTTCGTTCATCTCCTTGTTGCCGCCTTCGATTTCCCGGCTGACTTTCAGCTTCCCCTCTTCCACCGAGATCGAGTTCACCAGCGAAGCAAAGGGATAGTCGAGCATCGCCGCCAGCATTCCGCCGACTTGCGCCGCGCCATCGTCAGCCTGGACACCGGTGAGAATCAGGTCGTAATGACCCTTCTTCACAAAAGCTTTGAGAATGGTTGCAACCCCCTTTCCGTCGGATCCGCTGAACGCGTCATCGCAAACCAGCGCCGCCTGGTTCGCACCCATGGCCAGTTGCCGGCGCAGAATCTCTTCACCATCTTCGCCGTCAACGGTGACCACAGTGACGTTGCCGCCGACGCGGTCGCGAATTTGCAACGCTTCCTCGACCGCGTAGTTATCCGCCTCGTTCACCGAATACACGAACTCTTCGCGCTCAATGTCGTTTCCAGCGGCGTTGAGTTCAATCTCGTTCTCCGAGGTATCGGGCACTCTCCGCGCACACACCAGGATTTCCATCGTTAACCTCCAACGGTTGCAGTTTCTAATTTCTCGGTTTGGGCTGGGCAGCTCTCGCAAACCATGTGCTGGTCGACCAGTTCGGCGAAGTCGATGACTGACATCTTCCCTTCCATGCCCGCGACTTTAATCGCGTCTTCAATGTTCACCATGCAGAAGGGACACGCGGTCACGATTACGTTCGCCCCGGCGTCGGCGGCCATGCGCACGCGAACGACACCCATTCTCTGTTCTTCTTTAGGCTCGTAGAACAACATGAGCCCGCCCCCGCCGCAGCAGAATGAGCGGTCGCGCGAACGCTGCATTTCAACCCGGCGCAATCCCGGAATCGCGTCGAGAACATCGCGCGGGTCGTCGTAGACCTGGTTGTGTCGACCCAGATAGCAGGGATCGTGGTAGGTGTAGACGTGGTTTCTGTCTTCGAGCCATCTTTCCACTGAGTGGAAGCGAAGGTTGCCTTCTCTGGCCTCGCGAGCCAGAACCTGGCTGATGTGCTCGACCGGTGGCACATCCTTATAGTCGTGCTTCAGCGCGTTGAAGGCGTGCGGATCGGCAGTAACGATTCGCTGCACTCCCGCCGCCTTGATCGCCTCCGTGTTGTGATCGCGCAAGTTCTGGAAAAGCATCTCCTCGCCGAAGCGGCGCACGTCGTGACCGCTGTCTCTCTCCGCGGAGCCGAGAATGCCGAAGTTCTTCCCAAGGCGAGTGAGAATGCGCGCGGTGGCTCGCCCAATCGACTGCATGCGGTCGTCGTAGGAAGTGATGCTGTCGACAAAATACAAAGTGTCGGCGTCGTTCTTGCCGTCAAGAACTTTGACCTTGCTGTCTTGCGCGAACTCAGGGGTCTTCGCCCAGTCGCCCCGTTTCTTCTCGATCTTTCCGTAAGGATTGCCGCGACTCTCCAGAGCCTTCAGCGGCTTTTGCAGGGACTGCGGAACATTCCCCTCGTCTATCATCCCCCGGCGCAAGTCGACAATCTTGTCGATGTACTCGACCAGCAGCGGGCACTCTTCTTCACACGCGCCGCAGGTCGTGCACGACCAGATCTCGTCTTCGGAATAAATATTGCCAATCAGCGGCTTGCTATCGTTCGCCTTGCCCAGCACCGGATAATGCTGGAACGCGTAATCTCTCGCCTTAATCGAGAGGAATCGCGGGGCTAGCGGCCGCCCAACCGTATTGGACGGGCACTTGTCGGCGCAGCGACCGCAGTCGGCACACGAATAAAAGTCGAGCATGTGCTTCCAGGTAAAATCTTCAAAAGTTTTCACGCCGAACGATTTCACCTGATCCAGATGCTCGTCAGAAACTCCCCACCGCACCGGCTTAAGAGTTCCCCGCTCCAGCTTCGAAAAATAAATGCTGAACAGCGAAGTCTCCACATGGAACTGGATTCCAAAAGGCCGGTAGCACAGCAAAAAATAGAATGCGATCTCGTGCAGCAGATATGCGCCAATGTTCAGATCCCGCAGGGTCCCCAATGACGTCGAGCCAATCGCAAGTCGCAGCATCCAGGGCAGAGAAAACGCGGCCAGAGCTTCCGCCGGTTGGCCTTGCTGTAAATGGCCGGCGGAGCGACTGGCCGCAAACAGGCTGTCAGCAGCCATCAGGACTGCAATGAGTCCCAGGAGAAAAATCGCATCTGCAGTGTGGCCTTTGCCATACTTCGCGGGCACCACGTACCGAGCCGGTTTGAAAATCAGGCGTCGGCAAGCAGCGACAACCATGCACAGGAAGACGACCGTCGCGGCATAGTCGGTGACCAGGTCGTAGATTTCCCCAGTTCTCCCCGATAAGCCGGGCATTACGAAGTTGGGAGACACTCCAACGAGCAGCACCGTGAATGCCCGCAGTGCGAGGAGAATGAAGCCGGCAAAGATCACAATGTGAAGAGTGCCCGCGAATTTATAGCGCGGATGCTTCCATTGCCCCAGCCAGAACTTGAAGACCCTTCCAAGCCGTGTCAAAGGCCGATCGAAGCGGGGATCGCTCTGAGCTCGAAGCAGCGGCACCAACCGCTTCGCCACGATGTAAACAAAGCAGGCAATTCCGAGAACTTGGATGGCCAGAAATAAATCCCGGCCAGGAACCAGCCAGTTCACAACGTTTTGGGGTGAAATACCTACCACGGTCTACACCCTGATCATGTGCAAGCTATCTGTGCCGGATCTGAATTGTGTTATTCCTATTCAGTCGCGGCACGGACCTGAGTCCAGGAGGGCTTGGCTGCCCTTCTTCTACGCATAGTCAATCGGATTCTTCTCGAACCAATGTTCATCGCGGGCCTGGTTGATTTTTTTCCAGGCGCCGGAGGCGACGCTCGCAGTGAACTGACGGTTCTCCCAGAGTACGCCGGCACCAAATCCAATCGCTCCGCCGATCAGGCCAAAGGCCAGCTTTCTGCTCATCGACCCTTCCCCGTTTCGCAGACTCCCGCCCAACGTGCCCAAAAAAGCCCCAATAACCGCGGGGGCCAATGCATGACGCGCAGACTCGGTGAGATAAGGAGGGAGCGATTCATGCTTGAGAAATTCGTCCTCCCCCTCGTGAGCTCCTTCAACCGCGGAGTGAATGAGTTTTTGTCCATAATCGACACTGGATTTGGACCATTCCAAGAAATTCATGACTACCTCACACTGCTTTATCTGTAGTGACTAGGCCACTCGCGCCAGACGCTCCATTCGAGACTCGACAACTTCGAGCAAAGCTTCAAAAGTCGTTCCCCGGTCGAGCATTCGCAGCAACGCGTTTGCATCAAGGCCAACAGCGGACCCGGCTTGTACCAACCTCTCAATAGCTTCGTAAACTGAGAGGTCGTGCGATTCGTGCAGGCGGGTAACAAAAACATCAAGACTGGGGACGGTCTGTACTCCGGCTGGCACTGGTCAACCTCGTTCCCAAACTAGAACCAGAAGACCAATTCAGTCAGCAATGCCCGTCACGACGCGATGTGATAGTCGTCACAATTGTCTGGGTCGGGCTGTGAATAAGCGGAAATCGAGCCAGGCGCGATGCCCTTCCAGCGCGGCCACGTAGTAGCCAGAAGTGTCTGATACCGTCCGGCACCAGGTGTTGCAGCTTGAGCTTAAATTATGGCGGGAAGCGTCGGCCTGATTCCTTCCGAATAAATAGAAAGGGGAGACTTCGAACTCTTACCCGGTTCGCAAGTCTCCCCGCAGCGTCCTTGCAATCGCTTGCGGCAAGGACCGCAATCACGCTTTAGCGGCCGTGCCCTCCTCCGCCGCCATGAAATCCACCGCCTCCACCGTGGAAGCCCCCGCCACCATGGAAACCGGCACTCATCCGGCCCCCGCTAAAGCCATGCCCGCTAGCCATCACAGGCCCCGAGTGGAAACCGCTTCCCGTCGAACCGGTGCCGCGGTAAATCCCATGCGCGTAGCCGGTTCCCGCGGCATAGTGCGTGCCAGGACCCCAATTGTGGGCGTCTTCACTGAAGTGATGGTAAAAGTGTCCCCCGTAGCCATATCCGTAACCGTAGCCAATAAACGGAGCCTGATACACCCACCACGGCGAGTAGAAGCCCCAGCCAAACGGGCTATAGAAGATCCCGTCGCCAGGAATAAATGTGAAGGCGCTGAACCACGGATCCCAATACCATCCTGCGCCCCACCAGCCCGGCCCCTCCCATCCAGTCGCCGCATAGGTGCGTGCCGCGTCGACATTCGCTTCGGCCACATAACTGGACCGCAAGCTGCTCCAGCGGAACAGATCGCCTTCCTCGTAGCTTTTCTTGTCGAATTTCCGTGCCTTCGACAGGTCGGCGCTCGCCAGTGTAATTTCCCGGCCTTGCTTTACCTTGATGTGCTGGCGGCCGCCATCCACCAGGGCCTCCCCATCGAATACACGAAATTGCCGCTGATTCTCATTGAAGTCGTACAGCCCAGTCTTCAGCAGCAGCGTGCTCGCACCATTTTGGTCGACGCGAATACTGTTCTCCGGATGGATTTCGGCAACTTCCACCATGGCGTGACCCCGGTCCACCTCAACCTCGGTATTCGTAAGGCCTGCTGAAATCATCTTCACGGAACTCTCATCGCCCAATCTCAAAAAGACGCCTGGAGTCAGCAGAATTTCCGCTTTTCCTTTCTCCGTATTTAGTGAGTCGCCGGGCTGCAATTGCGCGGCGCCGATGGATTTCGAGTCCAAACTCTGATCGCCGATCGAGGCTTGGCCCTCTACATAGTTGAGCGTCCCGGGAACGGCGGTCCTGGGGCTCGCATCAGCCGCCCACGCGGGAGCCGACAAAATCGCGGCGAGGAAAAACCCTATAAAAAGCCGCATATATGTATTCTCCTTCGTTCTTCTCTACTTTATTAGATGTTGCGGAGGAGGTGTACGATGCCCGGCGCGTTGGTGCAGACCCGCGAAACCACCCGCCAGTTCAGGGTTTTACGAATATTTACGAAGAGTTATTACAGATCGGATGCAAAATATTTTGCATCTGCGTTTAACAGCGATGTTAATCGTTTGGCGGGTTGCGCCCTTCTACCTATGACTTTTTCTCGGGCCCAGTCGGCTCAAGCGACGGTTTGGCCGCCGGCTTTTCATCGCGCCGAGACTCGGCGCAACCGGAAGTCCTTCAAGTGGGTACGCCCATTTTGGGCAGTAGCCATTGGGTCAGAACTAGCCAGCCCACGACCACTGCGATCAACCAAACCCATTGCGGCATGTTTAGACCTTCTCCTGGCTGCTCAAGCCATTTTATCCAAAGCCTGACAATTTATTAGACGATTAACTCAACCCCAGCGATTCCAAAGTTACCCGCGGCGGTAACGATAGTCAGCGTACACTTCGTCGCGGCCGTCGGTCTTGCAGGCTGCAATCGATTCGCGGGCGCATTTCTATGATTTAATTGTCCCCATGGAACCAATTGGAACCAGTCCCCGCCCGGTTGTAGGCGCCATTGTCGTAGTGAGCGGCCTGGCGGTGACGTTTCTGCTGTGGCTGCTGTACGTACATCACGCTTCCGCCGATTTCGCCGGGCGCTGGACGTTTCTGCCAGCCTTGAATGCCTTGCTGAACGGCCTGTGCGCCATCACGCTGTGTGTAGGACTCTATTTCATCAAGCATCACAATCAAGAGGCGCATCGCAACAGCATGCTGCTGGCATTCGCGTTTTCGTGCCTCTTTCTTGTCAGCTATATCGCAAACCACGCGCTTCATGGCGACACCATCTTCCCCGGGCACGGCCCGGTGCGCACGCTCTATCTTTCCATTCTGGCGAGTCATGTGATCCTGTCGATCGTCGCCCTGCCGATGGTGCTGACAACGTTCTTCTTTTCGCTAACCGGACGCTTTGCCCTGCACCGCCGCATCGCGCGCTTCACCTTTCCCATCTGGCTTTACGTGTCTGTCACGGGCGTGGTAGTTTTCGCCTTCCTTAAAGCGTACGTGTACTGACGCTCGCTTCGAGTCGGGCCTCATCTAGCGGCAGGTTGTGGCCACCCATGCCGGCAGCCGCTGATGCAGGTAGGCATTCACGGGCTCCAGCGGCGTGGCTCCATTGGGTAGCCTCTCTCTGCCGTCATCCGTGTAGATGTCGAGATAAGCAATCCGCCGAGGCCCACGCCGTGTGTAGAGGCAATCGACGCGGAGGACCTGATCCCACGGAACAAATCGCTGTTGATAGCGGGCGGGGCGCGATCCTATGGTCAAGCCGCGGTCGGTGACAACATAAGGTTGCGTCGTCAGTAGCGAGAGAAGAAAAAAGGCAACTGCCGCGCCAAAAACTACGACGACCGACATGACGACAATCGCCACGGCCGTGCTCGCGCGCGTGGCCTTGCGCGGGATTGGCCGAATCCCCCTCAGCATCTGCACACCGCGCATAATGCTTCGCGCTCCTCCGACCATGAGAAAGAGCGACACGAATCCCAGGATGGGCGTGACGATGAACTTCATCCAAGTCGCGATGATCGGCACCACAAACTGGGTCATCGTCGTCGATCCCTCCGCAGCCTGAGTGTGCCCGAGGTTCGCCTGGGTTGGGAAGTTGCAACTCTGGGACGGAGCCGCAACCCATCACGTCCTGTTATTTCCGTCAATGCTGCGGACTGGGATGTTTGGGCTGGTAGATTCCTATCTTGCTGCCGCTGGGAAGGGTGAGGCTGGCGAGTTTTCCCCAGCGCAGTTCTCTTACCGCAGAGACCGGCACGTGCTTGGCTCTCAGTTCTCGTAAGGTTGCGACGATATCGTCGCACATCAGGAAAAGCTCGTGGTGCGCGGCCGCCTTGGGGTTGGGTTCGACACCTTCTTTATCTAAATCGTGAAAGGCGGCTTCAGCGGCGGGCAGGGCAAAGATCAGCCAGCCGTGACCCGCGTCCACGCAAGAGAACTTCAATACGTCGCGAAAGAACGCACGATCGGCTTCCGGAGCGGTGGTGTAGAGAACGACATGGGCGCCGTTGATCATAGGTGCCGCCTTCCCGGCAAATTAGCCTCTCACCGGGCAGAAGGATTTTCAAGTGCACTGGTTAAGCCTTCGTCCGGTTTGACACCAGGTCGAGGAAGACTTGATGAACCCGCGTGTCGTCGGAGAGTTCAGGATGGAAAGTAGCGGCCATGGCTTTCCCCTGCCGCACGGCAACCGCGTCGGAGCCTTCGGTGGCGATGACTTCGACGCCCCTACCGACGTGTTCGATTCTAGGAGCGCGGATAAATACCATTTCCAGCGGCGACTTGCCCAGAAGGCCTTCGCGGATGGAACTGTCAATCTGGCGTCCGTAGGCATTGCGGCGGATCCGGATATCGAGCGCACCGAGCCCGGCCTGCTTGGGATTCTCCACCTCCGCTGCAAGCAGAATCGCGCCGGCACACGTGCCGAATGTTGGCTTGAGGCGAACAAATTGTTTTAGCTTCTCGAAGCCCGCCTCACCCAGAAGTTTCAAAAACGTGCCAGACTCCCCGCCGGGAATAACCAGGCCATCGATGTCGTCAAACTGCTCCGGCTTTTTCACGAGCACAACTTCGGCGCCAAGTTCTTCGAGGCGGCGGCGGTGGGCGTCGAAATCGCCCTGCAGTGCTAGGACTCCAATCTTCATAGGGTGTTCAAGGTCATGTGCCTGTCGAGTATTAGAAGCAGGCCCTGGAGCTCAGGCCGAAAGAGCTCTCTACTAGCCGATATTAACTGATCTTTGGACGCTCTACGGGACAAGGAGATTCAATCGTTCGCAAAGTTTCCCGGTTACATTGTCGGCCGCCAGCAGCATCTATTAGGAACGAGAGGAGGCTTTGACGATGCCCAGCACGAAACAACGAACGGCTGCGAGAAAAAATATCAAGAAGGCGGCCGCAGCCGCAAAAAGCAAGCGAACCATTTCTCATCTTTCGAAATCAACGCGGACAGCATTAGGCAAACAGGGTGCAAAGGTGGCGAAGCGAAAAAGACGGGGGTAGCTCAATCGGAGGGAAACGACGTTGACTGCCGCGCGCCGCGCCTCAAGTCGCCGTGCGCGTCAAGACATCACATTGGCTTGCCTTACAGTGGGAGGGCGCTGGGGAAGCGTGTCTGGAAATCGAGCAGCCCCACCCAGTCCGCAGTGACCGTGATACGAACCATGGATGAGACCATCTTGCCCATTTGCGCGACCCAGGCTTTTCCCTGCTCCGGTCCGAAATAGCGTTCGGCAGCCATCGCATATTCCGGGACAACTCCCTGCACCGGCTCAAGGCGTACACTGCCACGGATCAGCAGGACTTTGTGGGGAAAGGTGTTGTCGTCGATGGTCAGCGCAACCTTGGAATTTTTGGCCAGAGCTTTCAGCTTCGGAGCTTTCGGCGGAGTGCCCATCACCACCTCAGTACCGTTCCAGTGAAACCATATGGGAACAACGCGTGGCGTTCCGTCGGTGGCAACATACGCCAGGCGTGCCGGAATTTTTGATTCCAGAAGTTGACGAGATGCGGGATGCTGCAGAAGGCTCAAATCTCCTTGTTTAACGGGCACAGATTTCTCCTTCCCATCGGCGGTATCGAGCAGATCACCGGGTCACCGCAGAAGTATAACGCCGTTTTCAGAAACGCAGGATGGGTCCAAAGGTGATGCGCAGGTTGTTGTGCGCCCCGCTATTGAAGTAAATCTCGTCGCCGGCCTCAAGCCGCAATCCTAATGGGCCGATCGTGGCTTCGACCCCTGCGGCAGGGTAGATCGCGGCATTCAGACTCGAAGTGCGCAAGCCGAACACAGTGCTCGCCACATCGCTATAGGGGAGCAGGCTGGGGCTGAGGCGGAAATCCACGAAGCCCCCTTTGAGCGTGACGTAGGGACGAAATCCCCCGCCGGAAGGCTGAAGCTTGGGCCCGATCAGGCCCTGCGTGACGCCGATGGATGTGCGCTCGATGGCGGTGATGTTGCCATGGGCAATGTTTCGGTAGGCCTCGTCGAAGTTGATTCCATAGTCGTACGCGAATTCTCCTTCCAGCAGAACGTTCCGGTGGATGCCGAATCCGAGACGCGCGCCGACCCCGAAGTTGTTGGTGCTGGTTTGCGAGATGCCGACGTAGTCGAGAAATATGCCGGCTTCGACTCTTTGCGACAGCGCGGATGAGGCTGTAAACATCAGAAAACACACTACCGCCCAGGAAAGATTACGCATTGCGGGGAAAACGCCTCCAAGCTTAAGTGTGGATTGGATGCACCCGGCGCGTGCGCAGTTGGCGGGAAGGCGTTTTAGCTTCTGGGTCTGCGGAGGGCGGCGCCCAGCACTTTGCCGGGGCCTGATTCCTGCACCAGAGCTATGAGTCGAATGTTTTTGGGATCGGTGCCGGGCTTGAGTTTCAGCTCGACATCCTGCGCGAAACTCTTCCCCTTCGGAAGCCTGCCAACCTTGGTGAGTTCCTGCACCACCGCGACGTGAACCAGGTGGCGCCCGCCGTTTTCTCCGCGCAAGACCTGAGACTCAACGTGATCGAGCGCGACGGCAAGGTACACGTCGGCGTTGTGTTTTTCGAAATTTGCATCAGTCTCAATGTGGATACGGAGCGTGGCTGGGTTCCCGGCGTCCACGGCGACTTCGCCGATGCGCACAGAAACTTTGGGGGTGGCCGCGGCACCTTGAAGAGTCTCCTGAATTTGCCTGGCGTCGGCTACCTTCACTTGATGCGTCCCATCGACAATGAGTTGGGGCGTGAAAGCAGTCGTTTCGCCTAGAACACTTTCGTAGGAACTCTGGCGTTCGGTCAGCAAAGACGATGAGTTGGGATCTTTCCAGCCATCATGGTCCCAGTAGGTAACGTGTTCACTCAGGACAATTAACTGAGCGCCGGGAATTGGCTGACCGGCATCCAACTTTTTGAGCAGGCCGTCGGCGGGAGGGCAACTCGAGCAACCCTCGGAGGTAAACAACTCGATGAGGACGGGATTCGGGTTCGATGTTTTGTCGGCGCTATTGGCAGCCTGCGGCTCGGCTTCAGGCGCTACACACGTGAAAAGCAAAATGTAAAATAAGCACGTGCCCACCCGTCGCATTGTCTTCCGGCGCGACATGCCATGATTTTACCAGCCTCAGCAATGCCCTGCGGTTCGCGCACCGAGAGATCGTGCAAGCTTCGTGTGAAACGAGTACGAGTGGATTGGAAACAATAATGCGAAAAGCCTTACTGCTCGCTTTTTCGATGTTAGCTTTAATCGCCGCTGAGGCCAGTTACTCGAAACATTCCGGCTCACATCGCGCGTCACAGGGGACGCCCGCTGTGTTCGATTACTACCTGCTCGCTCTGTCCTGGTCGCCGGAGTTTTGCTATTCGCATCCCGACAAGCCTGAGTGCCGGTCGGGACATCACGGCTTTATCGTGCATGGGCTCTGGCCGCAATACGTTGATGGCTATCCGGAGAATTGTTCTACGGCGCCGGGCCTGTCGAACCCAGCAGAGATGGCGGACATCATGCCCGATGCTGGGCTGGTGACTCACGAGTGGAACACGCACGGCACCTGCACCGGGCTCGATGCCGAAAGCTACTTCAAACTTTTGCGGCGAGCATTCGCGTCGGTCAAAGTGCCCGAGCGCTTTCCCGCTCCCCGAGCAAACTTTTCCATTTCTCCCCAAGAGGTCAAGAATGAATTTATTCAGGCCAACCCCGGCTTGCGGGCCGACGAGATCACCGTTAGCTGCGGCAACAACTATCTGACGGCGGTTTCGCTGTGCCTGACCAAAGACCTGAAAGCAACAGCCTGCCAGAAGGTGCGGGATTGCAGGGCCAATGTGATCCGGGTTCCGCGCATACCTTAGCAGCAACCGAAGCGATCCCAAGAGCCGGCGAATTCGAATCCGCACCTATGGGCTGTCTTACCTCTGGTATAATGTAAGCATGTTTCGACAGATCACATCAGTAAGCACCAAGGGGCAGTTCGTCATCCCTTCTGAGATGCGGGAATCGCTGGGCATCAAGCCGGGCACTCGGATCGCGGTCACGCAAGAGGGATCCCGCATTGTTCTGGAACCGGTGTCCGAAGAGCTCGTCGACAAAACACGCGGACTTTTCTCGGGAAAGCCTTCCCTTTCCGAAGCGCTGAAGCGGGAGCGGCGGCGGAAGGATAAATGGTGACCTACGTCCTCGATTCGAGCGCGATTCTGCGCTATCTCGACAACGAGGCGGGCGCGGACCGGGTTGCCGAAATCATCAAATCGCACTTGGCCGGAAGATGTGCAGTGTTGATTTCGGCGCTGCATTGGGGCGAGATTGCGGGCATCACGGGCAAGGCGCACGGCAGCGCCGCGATGGAGTTGGTGCTCTCGCGATTGAGTGCGTTTGGATTTGAGGTTGTGCCCGCGGATGGAGAGCGTGCGGTTCGAGCGTCGTTGATCAAACTCAAACGCCAGGTTCCCTACGTCGATGCGTTCGGAGTGGAACTGGCGGCGGAAGCCCGCGACCGCATCTTTGTGACCGCAGACTTCGACTTCAAGGCTGCGAGCCGCGAGGTGAAGATTGAATTCTTGCCAGTGAAATAGCGTCGCCCTGCCACCTCACGAAAAACATCTCCCTTACCAGCCTCTGGTTTGCAGCATCTGGGCCTCATCCATCCCGGCAACCGCCAGGCCTTTCATCGCCCCCTGCAGGTCTTCACTGACTTCAAGTAACACTTTAGGGTCTTGATAATGCGTGGCGGCCTTCACAATGGCGCGGGCACGCTTCTCCGCTTCCATGGGATCGGCGAAGGTGGTGGAATCTTTCATGAAGATGCCGCTGCCGACGAAGACGGCTTCGGCGCCCAGTTGCATGACCAGCGACGCGTCGGCGGGGGTCGCGATTCCTCCGGCAGAAAAATTTGGTACGGGAAGCTTCCCTGCTTTGGCGACGATGCGGATCAGTTCGTACGGGGCGCCGTGCTCTTTCGCCTTGGCATAGAGTTCCTCTTCGCTGAGCACCGTAAGAATCTTCATCTCCTGCACGATCTGGCGGATGTGCTTGACCGCGTGTACAACGTCGCCGGTGCCAGCCTCGCCCTTGGTGCGGATCATGGCGGCGCCTTCGGCAATGCGGCGCAGAGCTTCGCCGAGATTGCGCGCGCCGCAGACGAATGGGACTTTGAAAGCATGCTTGTCGACGTGGTGCGCCTCATCGGCCGGGGTGAGGACCTCAGACTCGTCGATGTAGTCGACGCCCAACTCTTCCAGTATTTGCGCTTCCGCAAAATGTCCGATGCGGCACTTCGCCATAACCGGAATGGACACGGCGGCCATGATCTCCCGAATCTTTTTAGGCGAAGCCATGCGGGCGACGCCGCCCTCGGCGCGGATCTGCGCGGGCACGCGTTCGAGTGCCATGACGGCCACGGCGCCGGCTTTCTCGGCGATGGTGGCCTGCTCGGCGTTGGTGACGTCCATGATGACGCCGCCCTTAAGCATCTCGGCGAGGCCGGTTTTGAGACGGAGACTGGTGTTCTTGCCGTTGTTTTGGGACATGGGAAATCTCTTTTCGGAATCGTTAAGAGTTAGCTGTCAGCCATCAGCTGCCAGCTTTCAGCTAAACCTTCTGGTAAACGTCCGGTGGGTTTTCGCCGCTTATTCATTCTACAGCGCGGAGGCGCAGTTGCGGAACCCCGTACCCTTGCGCGCATCAGCGGGGACGAGAGGCCAAGCCGCATTGTTTCCAGAGCTTGTCCCAGTGCCAGATGCCGTAGGCAGCGGGAACCGGCAGGCGATATCCGAGTTGGTGGGCGATCAGGATGATCTGGCCGCGGTGATGTGCCTCGTGCGCAAACATGTACCCGAACATCGTTGCGCCGGCGGGCCATAACTTCGTCCAGGCTCCCCGCGAGAATTTGGTTACACGTCGGTTGGGCGAGGTCGACAAGGCGTCTGTAAGCATGCGGAGACATTGCGCGCCGCTCTTCCTGTGTGCGGTGGCGGCCTGCTTGAGCGTGCAGCGGTCAGGGTTGAGCGGCGCAGGGCATTTCAAGTGCGGAGCAGAGTGTTTGAGCCACACCAGCCGGGCGTTGTGGAGATGGGCAAAGATGGCGGCGATGGTGCGTCCATTGCCCGGTTGGCCGGGAGGGAGGGCACGCCAGGCGCGGCGATCGAGATGCGCGAGCAAAAGCTGGTTCATCGCATCGTTTGTGGCGTAAATTTCGAGCAAAACTTCACGAGGGTCGGAAGAGGGCACGGGACGTCGGGGCATAGTCTCACCAGAAAAGACGGGGGAATTATCGGAGATCGAGGTCTAAAGTCAAAATCCCCACCCTCTTTCGCAGATTTGGTGCGGGCACTCTTGCCCGCTTCCCGGCCGGGCCCAGAACCTTGCGGGCAAGAGTGCCCG
>DASSRO010000177.1:0-4033 GCA_035701745.1 Candidatus Sulfotelmatobacter sp.
ACGTTGGCGGTCATGGCGGCGCCGCGCGCGCCGTATCTCTGGTAAACATACTGAATCACTTTTTCGCGTTCGTCGCCGCTGGGCAGGTCGAGATCGATGTCGGGCCATTCGCCGCGTTCTTCGGAAAGAAATCGCTCAAACAGTAATTCCATCCCGACGGCGTCGACCGCTGTAATGCCGAGCGAGTAGCAAACCGCGCTATTGGCGGCGGATCCGCGCCCTTGCACCAGAATGTTTTGCTCGCGGCAGTAGCGCACCAGGTCCCACACGATCAGAAAATATCCTGCCAGCTTGAGCTTTTCGATGAGCGCCAATTCCTTTTCGATCTGGCGGCGGGCCTTGGCTTGCATGTCGCGCGAAGAGCGTCCGTAGCGCTGGCGGAATCCTTCCCAGGCGCGCTCGCGCAGAAAAGAATTCATGGTCTCGCCTTCCGGCACCGGATAGCGCGGAAATTCGTAGCCCAGATCGTTGAGCGTAAATTCCAGGCGAGCAGAAAGTTCGCGCGTGTTGGCGATGGCTTCAGGATAGTCGGCGAAAAGTTGCTGCATCTCCTGCGGAGATTTTAGAAAGCGTTCGGCGTTGCGCGTAAGCAGGCGCCCGGCGGTTGACAGCGTGCGATGATGCCGAATGGCGGTGAAGGCATCGCAAAGTTGGCGGCCTTGTGGAATGGCATAGCAGACGCCGTTGGTGGCCAGCAGCGGAAGATTCAAGGAACGAGCAATGCTGATTGCGGCGCGATTGCGGGCCTCTTCTTCGCGCTGAAAATGTCGCTGCAATTCGACGTAAACATTTCCCGGACCGAAGATTCCGATGAGTTGATCGACGCAGCGCCTTGCCTCGTCCATACCGCCCTGCTGCAAAGCCGCGGCCAGCGGCCCCTCCGCCCCCCCGGTCAGGCAAATCAGGCCTTGGGCATGCTCCTGCAGTTCTTCCGCGCGGGCCGCCCCTTCGCCCTTTTTTGCCCGCAACTTCATTCGCGTGATCAGCCGGCAAAGATTCTGGTAGCCCACCCGCGAGGCAGCGAGTAGAGGAAGTCGAAAGTGTTTGTCATCCCGTTTTTTGTTTTTATTGTCATTCCGAGCGAAGCGAGGAATCCCTATCCCCGGCACGGACTCCCGGTAATAGGGATCCTTCGACTTCGCCGGGCCTTCACTTCGTGAAGCCCCGGCTCCGCTCAGGATGACAGAACGAGAAGAGATAGCCCCGCAAGTTACCTCCGCCCCGATGTGCGCCTTGAGCCCAATCTTCTTTGCAGCCAGATGAAACCGCGGAGACCCATAAACGCCGTCGCTGTCGAGCAACGCCATGGCAGGCATGCCAAAATGCGCACCCACTCCGGCTAACTCCTCAGGCAGAGATGCGCCTTCGAGAAAGCTGAAAGCAGAGCGAGCATGAAGTTCGATATACAAGTTCTCAGTTCCAAGTTCTCAGTTCTCAGTAAATCCCGTTCGGTTCCGAGCCTTTGCTGAGAACTGAGAACCGAGAACTGAGAACTCGAATTCAATCGTACGTTCCTTCCACAAACCATCCGCCGCCGAGCAAATCGTGAACCAGTCGGCAGAAAGAAACAGACTCTCCGTTTCGCAAGGCAACGTCCCACTCGTCGCGCGACCAGGCTTCGCGCTCCCACCAATCGCCGGAAGAACGCCAGGGGCCGGCCTTCCAGAGCACTTCGCCCTGCATTTCTTTTTTCCTGGCGCACGCCACCCGCACCGGCTGGCCACTTTCCAACGTCACCTGCACGCGCAGCGGAGGGCGAAGCCGCCGCAGCGCTGTGACCGCATTTTTTTCTTCAGCCGGTGCAGAAACGTTTTCGCGCTCACTTTTCCGCAGGGCATTCGCCACAAAGCGCCGCATGCGAAATCCTTCTGGACGATGCGTGTCGAGTAACTCCACCGCTCCCACATTGCTTTCGCCGACCATGCCGGCGATGCGCGCGAGCGTGAGTTCCAGTTTTTCCGGCTCCGGCGACGGGGGCAGGAACAGTCCGCCCTGCGCCGAACGCGGACGTGCCGGCTCCGCCGCCAGGTGAATCTTCACAATCGGCGCGCCCGGAGGATGCGCATTCAAATCCAGTTGCAGCAACTTGAGAAACACTTTGGAGTCCAGCATGGGTTGAGGCAAGCGCAGGGTCCGGAGAAATTGTCGATTGCTGATTGTTGATTGCTGATTGGAGACCGAAAAAGTTTCCAGCTCCAGCGTCAGGCGTAGTTCCTGCGTGGCCAGTGCCCGCGAACCCAGTCGAGCGCAAAGTTGTTCGAGCAGGCGGTTTAACAGAAATGCTAAAGGCTCAAGCAGTACGATGGAATGCTCCAACTCTGCGGCCTCTTCAAACACCAGCGGCGCTTCCACCGGGACCAGCGTTCGCGAAGCCGCGCCGCGCGCCAACTGCTGCAGGCGCAGGCCTTCCTGTCCGAGACGTTCGCTCAATGCAATCTCCGGCAGCGCCGCCAGTGCCCGCAGATCGCGTATGCCCCAACGCGTCAGAGTTTCGAGCAAACGCTCGGCGGCTTCTTCCTGATCTCCTGCGAGCGAATTCGCAAACAGCACTTCAACTGGCAATGGCGCCAATCGTTCTGCTTCCGCGCCCGCGGGAATCACGGCGACGCCAACGCGGGCAGAGCCTGCCCTGAGCTTGTCGAAGGGAGTGCCCGCGCCACACAATTCCGCGGCACACAAGCCCGTGCACAATCCACGGGCGGCGAGCGCCGCTGCGTCGGGATTGGAAGCTACAGCAACGCTGGCTGCGAGTCCAAGCGTGGCGGCGCGATGAGAAATCGCGCGGGCAATTTCCGGCAACGCCCCCAATAACGATTCCATGCCTGCGAGATCGAGCAGGGCAGTGTCGCAGGCAGCATCTTCCACGCACGGTGAAAAAGATTGCGCGCAGTCGAGCAAGGCTGCATGCGCGGCGGATTCCTGCAGCGCAGAACGCGGGCGCAACGCGAGTTCAGAACACAGTTCCGCTTGAGCCTTGGTCATGCCTGCAGCGATGCCCAGCCGGGTAGCCGCTTCATTGACCGCGAGAATTTTTTCCAGCGGAGGCTTGCCTTCGACAATGGCCAGCGCCCGCGCGCGCGCCTGCAATTCCGGTTCGACGCGCAATACCGCCGCCACGGGAAAATTCGGCACGTAGATGCAGGCAAATGGCATGACAAGAGTTCATTGAGCAATTTTGTAATTTGCGAATTGAGTAATTTGTGTCATCGTCTACCCCGCCCATGCGGTTTTGCTGGCGAACATTACCGAGCCCGCAGGCTTGCGATCCAGGCGCGAGCGAATCAGTTCCGCTGTGATTTCCAGTCCACCCAGCAGTTGCGCGTGAGTGGGCGCAATGATTTGGAAATCAATTGTGGATTGTTCATTCTTTCGCCCCTCCGGGGCTTTCACTCTAGCGATCGCGGACCCACCGCTGGCGCCGTGGGCTGCATGCTTTCGCCGCTCCGCGGCTGGCTCGTTTGCCGAGCCCAACTGCAGCAGCAGGGAAGAGCAGCTTCCGGCAATGGGGCGTTGCTCAACGGCCAGCAGGATCGTCGGCGTATGCTCGATGGCACGCCGGAAGCGGAACCACGTGGTCAGGGGAATGCGTCGCGCTGCCTCTGCAGGCAGGTCGCCGAGATCGAGAACGATCATGCCAAAGCCGCCACTTTCGAGAAGCAAATCCGTAGCGCGCAGCACTTGCTCCAGGCGTTGCCATGACGGCCGCGAACATGACGGCCGCGAACCCGACAGCGGCGAGCCGCGCTCAAAATCGAACGCGCCCTGCGAAGAACTCTCTTCCTCTTCCTCTGCGTCTCGCGCCAACGAGGCGCGTCTCGATTGTTGGCCACGGGATTTTGCCAGGGGCTCGTCGCCGCAACGCACCCACAGCAGGCGATCCAAGTCCACGCCGGCCGCGGCTGCGGAATAAGGATCGAGCGCGTCGTTGGCATCGACCACCACACAAAATTCCCCCCGGCTCGTCGCCGCCGCTAAGGCCGACAATACTAATGTGGTGCGCCCCGAGGAGGCGGGGCCGCAGATTTCGGTCACG
>DASSRO010000178.1:0-7141 GCA_035701745.1 Candidatus Sulfotelmatobacter sp.
CCCCGAAGCCGTGCGGATGGTCGCGCAGAAGCTGGGGATTCCCCTGCCCAAAACGGCTTACTCATCCCCCAGCGAAGCCCAGGAAGCCCGGCTGCGCGGGCAGTTGCTCGACGTCCACGAAAGGGCGGTCGCCTTCTTTCAGGACTGTCTGCGGCGTCCCGAAGGCGCGCGGGCACGTGAATACCTTGCTGGGCGCGGCCTCGATCAGGAGATGATTGCGCGATTTCGCATTGGCTACGCCCCCGATTCCGGCTTCCTTCTGCGCGCCCGCCTCAAAAGCGATTTCTCCGAAGAAGCCCTTCGCGAAAGCGGCCTCTTCTCCTGGAAACAGGACGAAACTCTGTCATCCCGAGCGGAGGCGGAGCGCTCGAAGAGCGATCCGCTGCAGTCGAGGGACCCTGCGTCCGACCCCTCAGCAGGTGCGGAGGGTTTTTCTTCCGGACCAACGACCAAAGACCAGCGACCAACGACCGCCTCCATGTACTCCAAGTTCCGCAATCGCGTAATGTTTCCCATCGCGAGCGAAGCAGGCAAAGTCATCGCTTTCACCGGGCGAACTCTGGCTACGGATGAAAAATCCGGCCCGAAATATTTGAATTCCCCGGAGACGCCCATCTATTCCAAGAGCCGCGTCCTGTTCAATCTGGATCTGGCCAAGGAGTGGGTGAAAAAATTCGACTACGCAATCCTGGTCGAGGGCCAGATGGATTGCATTTCTGTGTATGCCGCCGGGTTTCAGAACGTCATCGCCAGCTCCGGGACGGCCTTCACCGAGCTGCAAGCCAAGCTGCTCGGCCGGTTCAGCAAAAACGTCGTCGTCAATTTCGATCCCGATACAGCGGGCGCGAAAGCCACCGAGCGCACGCTGGGCCTGCTGGTGGAAGAAGAATTCCAGATCAAAGTTCTCTCCCTCGAACAGGGATTCGATCCCGATCTCTACATCCGGCGCAAGGGCAAAGCTGAATACGGCGAGGCGTTGAAGGGCTCGCAGAAATATTTCGATTACCTGATCGAGCGGGCGCGCTCCCAGTTCCCCATCCGCAGCGGCGAGGGCAAGCAGAAGGCCGTGAATTACCTGTTGCCCCACATCCAGCGCATTCCCAGCCGCATCGTGCGCGACGAATTGGCCCATGAGATCGCGCAAAAGTTGGGGATCGATTCCGCGGTCATGCGGCAGGAACTGCGGCATGCGGCGGGAACGCGCGCCTCGTCCGCCGTCAAGGCCCCCGCCGAAGCGCAGGTCACCGACGCCGAAAAGGTTCTGATTCGCGCTCTGGCCTCGGTCCGACAGATGCAGCCCGGCGACGACCATCTTTCCGCGCGCGACGGCGCCGAAGAAGAGTTCGACCCGGCGCGCCAGGCGCAGTTCGTTCTGCAAAACGAAGGGCTGCATCGCGGCCTGGCCACCGAATCGCTGGCCGAGTCGCTGCTCAATGTCGGCGCGGAATTTGCCGATGTGCTTCAAGTGCCGGCCACCGAGACTGATCGCCGGTTGCTGGCGTCAATTCTCTTGAAGGAGGAAGAAGAGCTGACGGCCGAGGTGGTGGAAGCCGCGGTTCGCGCCCTGCGCCGGATTCATTTGCGCCGCCGCCAGGAAGAAGTGCAGCTGGAACTCAAGACCCCTGGCATCGCCGCCGACAAGGAACGATTGCGGGCACTGCTGACCGACTTGGAACGCATCAGCCGGGCGTTACGCGATCCGGCTTTGGCCGAAGAGGGCTTGAGAATGGCCGGAAGCCAGAAAACAGCTTGAAACAAAAAGGCTTCCCGGGGAATCTAAGTATTTAGCGGAATTGCAGATAGCGGTGGGTCGGGAAAATCAGGCGGGCAACCGATAGACGGCACAGCTCTTATGTGCTAAACTCTAAAAGTTTGTGCAATAGGCACAATCCCGCTGCGCCCACATTCCCACCTTTTCAGGAACTGTAACTGTATCACACGCTCCTTGTGGAGCGGAATAACGAAGTTTAAGGACACACCTTTTGGCTCTCGAAGATAAGTTCGATGACATCAAAAAGCTGATCGATACGGGCAAAGAGAAGGGATATCTCACGTATGACCAGGTCAATGACCTCATACCGCATGACGTGCACAGTCCCGAAGACCTCGACGATCTGCTGACCACGATCGGTACGCAAGGCATCGACGTGCTGGAGGGCCCCAAGCTGCCTTCCGCCACGCTCGATAAAAAATTCGACGAATCCGAGGAAGGCGAGGACGTAGAACTCGACCTGACCCCCGGGGCTCTGGAAAAGACGAATGATCCCGTCCGCATGTATTTGCGCGAGATGGGAACCGTGCCGCTGCTGACGCGCGAAGGCGAAGTGGAAATCGCCAAGCGCATCGAGCGCGGCCAAATCCGCGTGCTTAAAGCTCTATCACGATCGCCCATTGTGATCCGCGAATTACTGGCGATGGGCGAAGACCTCAAGAAGGGCGTGCGCTCGATCAAGGAAGTGGTCACCTTCGACGAAGAAGAGATCACCGACGAGATCCTGCAGAACCGACTCAACGAGTTCACCGGCAAGATCGACGACATGGCCAAGCTGTACAAAAAGGCCGCGCTGCTCGAAGAGAAATATCACGAAGTCTCCAAGACGAAGAAGCCGAAGGATCATCGCCGGGCGCGGCGCAAGCTGGCGCGCGGCATCGTGGCCGTGTCGCAGGCGGTGCGCAAGCTGGGATTCACCAATGCGGAGCGCAAGCGGCTGATCGAGCGGCTCAACAAGACTGTCGACGGCATGCGCTCGCTCGATCGCCAGGCGCAGAACCTGGAGCGCAAGGCCGAAGCCACCCGCAGCGAAGAGCAGAAAAAAGAATATCGCCGGCAGTCGCGCGCCATTCGCGGCGAAGTCGAAAAACTCGAACTCGAAACCGGCGTGTTGTTCCAGGAGCTCAAGCGCACCCAGCGCGAGATCATCCAGGGCGACATGGACGCGGAGCAGGCCAAGCGCGAGCTGATCGAGGCCAACCTCCGCCTGGTGGTTTCGATTGCGAAAAAATACACCAACCGCGGCTTGCAGTTTCTCGACCTGATTCAGGAAGGCAACATCGGCCTGATGAAGGCCGTCGACAAATTCGAATACCGCCGGGGCTACAAATTTTCGACCTACGCCACGTGGTGGATTCGCCAGGCTATTACCCGCGCCATCGCCGACCAGGCGCGTACGATTCGTATCCCAGTGCACATGATCGAAACCATCAACAAGCTGATCCGCACTTCGCGGCAGTTGGTGCAGGAACTGGGACGCGAACCTACGTCGGAAGAAATTGCCAAGCGCATGGACATTCCGGTGGCCAAAGTGCGCAAGGTGCTCAAGATCGCGCAGGAGCCGATCTCTCTCGAAACGCCGATTGGCGAAGAGGAAGATTCGCATCTGGGCGACTTCATCGAAGACCGCGGCGTGGTTTCTCCGGCCGAGGCGGTGATCAACGTGAACCTGAAGGACCAGACGGGACAGGTCCTGCGCACGCTGACCCCGCGCGAAGAGAAAGTCATCAAGATGCGCTTCGGCCTGGAAGATGGCAGCGAGCACACGCTGGAAGAGGTCGGGCAGTCGTTCGCGGTCACGCGCGAACGCATCCGCCAGATCGAAGCCAAGGCGCTCCGGAAACTGCGCCACCCCTCGCGCTCGCGGAAGCTGCGAGCGTTCATGGATGGGGTGAGGGACTAGCAATACTCATGTGGGGACGGACGCATTCCTCCGTCCGGTTTTCACCACGAAAGCACAGAGAGCGCAGACAAAAATGAAAGGCGCGGCTTCGGCCGCGCCCCGCTCGCCCGTGCACCTGAGCCAGCTTACTTCGCCGATCCCGCCGCCTCGATGAGCGCCCGAAAAATTGCGCGGGAAGCCGCGTCGTCATCCACCGACCGCTCCGGATGCCACTGCACCGCCAGCACGAAATGATCCGGCGCGGTCCCCTCCAGCGCCTCGATAATGCCGTCCTCGGTGCAGCGCGCGACAATGCGCAACCCTTCCCCGATCCTCTCCGCGGCCTGATGATGCGAAGAGTTCACGGGCACGACAACCGGCCCGCGCGAGTGGCCGTTCACGATTTCCGACAACCTGGAGCCTGGCTCAATATTCACCGAGTGCGCCACCGCCACTTTCTTCCCGGCCTCGTGATCCACCTTGGCGCGCGCTGTTTCCGGCAGAAAATCTGGAATGTGCTGAATCAACGATCCCGCGCGATACACATTCAAACTCTGCAATCCATAGCAGATGCCCAGCACCGGCTTGCGGTCGCGATAAGCGTTCTCCAGCAGCAGATCATCAACCGCATCGCGCTGCGGATCGGCCTTCGCCGTGTGCGGCGATCTCGCGGTGTGGAACCTCGCCGGATCAACATCGGCCTTGCTGCCCGGCAACAACACCCCGTCGCACTGTTCCATTACTCTTCTGATTTCATCCGCAGGCTGGTCGAGTCTCACGCGAACCGCTTGCCCTCCGGCCAGCTCCACCGCACGCTCGTATTGGGGTATGGACCGCTCGGCATACTCGCGGTCGGAAAAGTGCGGCATCGGAATCGCAATGCGAGGTGGCATGATCTCAATTGTAATGTCACGGGGCCGGTTAGGCCCGCGTAGCGACAGCCGCCTCGGCTGTCAGGGTTTTGCTCTTGCTTTTGTGGGAACAGCCGCCCTCGGCTGTCCAACGCCGCGCCCTACCCCAATCTCTCGATGGCCGAAAGAGTTTTGTTCTGCCGGTAGTGCCGGATCTCCATCACCAGCGACAGCACAAAAATAATGCTCCCCGCCACCAGCGCGGATGGCAGCGCGATCACGCGATAGGCAATCCGCATATCCGGATGCACCCCGCGCAGCGAAGACACAATCACCGTCCCCACAATAGCGAGCAGCAAACTCACCGCGAAACAAAGCAGCGTCCCAACAAACGTCACCACGCCGACGCGCACCACAATCCCAAACCATCGCGGAGAACGATTTGCGCGCGCAGCAGGCATAAGCTCAACCACAATTGTAACGGTTTGAACTTGCCTCCCGCTGCTGCCGTGCGAGCCGAGAACCGCTTTCGCCCCTGTTAGAATCAAGAGTTAGCTACTCACCCATGGACGCCGCTTTCATCCGCAATTTCGCGATCATCGCGCACATCGACCACGGCAAGTCCACGCTCGCCGACCGCCTGCTGGAGCTCACCGGATCGCTCACCGCCCGCGAAATGCAGGCGCAGGTGCTCGATTCCATGGACCTGGAGCGCGAGCGCGGCATCACCATCAAGGCTCACGCCGTTCGCATGATGTACACCGCCAAGGACGGCCAGACTTACCAGCTCAACCTGATCGACACGCCCGGCCATGTGGATTTTTCCTACGAAGTCTCGCGCTCTCTCGCCTCGTGTGAAGGCGCGCTGCTGGTCGTCGACGCCTCGCAAGGAGTCGAAGCCCAGACACTCGCCAATTCTTATCTGGCAATCAATCACGGGCTCGAAATTATTCCGGTCATCAATAAAATCGATCTGCAAAGCGCCGACATTCCGCGCACCAAGGAAATGATCGAAGGCGCGGTCGGCCTCGACGCCTCCGACGCCGTGCTGATCAGCGCCAAGACCGGACAGGGCGTCCCCGACGTGTTGGAAGCCATTGTGAAGCGCGTGCCTCCGCCCAAGGGCTCGCCCGACAACCGGCTCCAGGCGCTGGTTTTCGACTCCTGGTTCGACGCGTACCGCGGCGTCATCGTTCTAACCCGCGTTATGGAAGGCACGCTGAAAAAGGGAGACCGGATTCGCCTCTGGTGGAACGGCACCACCTTCGACGCTGAAACGCTCGGCACGCTCACTCCCAAACCCGTTGAGGTTGAGCAGCTCGTCGCCGGCGAAGTCGGCTTCATCATCGCCAACATCAAAAACGTCGCCGACACCAAAATCGGCGACACCATCACTCACGACGCCAATCCCGCGCTCGAAGCGCTGCCCGGCTTCGAGGAAATCAAGCCCATGGTTTTCGCCGGGCTCTACACGGTCGACGCCCATGAGCACACTCAGCTCCGCGAGGCGCTCGAAAAACTCCGCCTGAACGATTCATCCTTCTTCTTCGAGCCCGAAAGCTCGGTCGCTCTCGGCTTCGGCTTTCGCTGCGGCTTTCTCGGCCTGCTCCACATGGAGATCATTCAGGAGCGCCTGGAGCGCGAATTCAATCTCGACCTCATCACCACCGCTCCCGGCGTTCGCTACAAAATCTATAAAACCGACGGCACCATGGTCGAGATCGACAATCCTTCTCGCTGGCTCGATCCCAGCGAAATCGAAAAGATCGAAGAACCCGTCATCCTCGCCACCATTCTCACCAATGAAGAATACGTTGGCGGAATTCTCGCCCTCGTCGAAGAAAAGCGCGGCAAGCAAAAAACTTTCGAGTACGTCAGTTCTTCCCGCGTCATGCTCCACTACGAACTGCCGCTCAACGAAATCGTCCTCGACTTTTACGACCGTCTCAAATCCGTCTCGCGCGGCTACGCTTCCCTCGATTACCACCTTGCCGACTATTGGGAATCGCCCATGGTCAAGCTCGACATCCTGGTTGCCGGCGAACCCGTGGACGCGCTCTCCATCATCGTCCACCGCGATTTCGCCTACGAGCGCGGCAAGGCCCTGGTTTCCAAGATGAGGGAACTCATTCCCCGCCAGATGTTCGAGGTTCCCATACAGGCCTCCATCGGCGCCAAAATCATTGCCCGCGAGACAGTACACGCCATGCGCAAAAATGTTTTGGCCAAGTGTTATGGCGGAGACATTTCCCGCAAGCGCAAGCTGCTCGAGAAACAAAAAGAGGGCAAGAAACGCATGAAGCGCATCGGCCGCGTCGACATCCCGCAAGAAGCCTTCTTAGCGGTTCTGAAGGTCGGCGAGGGCAGCAACTAACCCACGTAGCGACGGACGCATTCGTCCGTCTCGCGCTGAATCGCGCCGCTTTAGGGGCGATGGATCGTGGGGCGAAACACGCCAGCAACTACGTTGACTTCCCTAGCTGTCCCTGAGATTCCAACATTCCAAACGCAGAGAAACGTCAGCACTGCGAGATAGTTCGAAGAATTCCAGCATTCTGGTTGCTCGGCAATTCTTACCCGGGGATCAGTTCGGGTTTGCGCGTCGCTCGTCCGGAACTTCGCATTGCCACTGCAGGT
>DASSRO010000179.1:0-3668 GCA_035701745.1 Candidatus Sulfotelmatobacter sp.
AGTTCGGTCGGAGACGATCGAGCTGACGAACCAATGGATCGACCGCGCAGTACTCCTTTCCGCTCCGCGTGTGATGATCAACCAAGGCACGCTCGCACCGGACGTGCGTACCACGGCGGCCGAGACCTTGAAGACCATTAAGGGGTACGCCGATGCGAAGAACGTCATGGTGACGGTGGAGAATCGTGACGACCCGCCAGGATACGTGTCATCGACGGTGCGCGACAGGGGCGGCCGTGACGGTGCGGCTGGCGCTTCGCGTAGCGCAGCGGGCAGAGCGTCAAACAGCGCCGCAGCCGCGCCAACTGCGCGTCCGCCTACGCATACTTGGGAGGACGAGATCCATTTGATCAGGGCCGCCGGGGTCTGGGCCAATCCCGATGTCGCCTCATTCCCGGACAACGCGGCGCGGGAGGCAGGCTTGCGCGTCATGTATGCTATGGCCACAAGCAGCCATTTTAAGTACATGCCGAATCTGTTCGACTCGGCCAGGGCGATTCAGATTTCGAAGGAAGTTGGATACAAAGGGCTCTACTCGATCGAAGCCGAACCGCTTACCCCCCATCCGTACCCGTTCGTGCAAACCATCCTGGACGTGCTGCTCCGGAATCTTTAGCCAGTTGCCCGCCTTTGGCGCGTGGAAATCTGGTATCCATCACGTGAACACCGAGAAAGGTATCGCTGGTTGCTTCAGATAGGCGGCCGAACGGTGTTAGCTGGTTTGCGCCGCCCAGTTATGGGGCAGTAATTGATCGAGTTTCTGAATGGAGTGCGCCGGGATGCGCGCAAGCACGTCGTGGAACCAGGCGAACGGATCAATTTGGTTCAGCTCACATGTGCTCACAAAGCTGCGCAGGATCGCCATCGTTTTGCCGCCGCGGTCGCTGCCTAAGAAGGTCCAGTTGCGGCGGCCGAGGGCTATGCCACGCAGAGAACGCTCGGTTCTATTGTTATCTATGGCTAGATCGCCATCCTCGAGATACCGTGTGAGCGCTTGCCAGTTTTTCAACAGATAAGCAACCGCCTGTCCGGCATCACTTTTCGGAAGCAACTGCGGCTGGATGGACAGCAGGTAAGCATGAAGCTGGTAAATAATGGGCCGCGAGACTTCCTGGCGCAACTGGCGTAACTCGTCGCCCTGGAGTCCAGCTTTGCGGGCGCGTTTCTCCACCGCGTACAGCTGGCCGATGTAGGCCAGCACCGCGCCCATGCGTGCCGGATCCGTTTCGCGTGCCTGATAGACGTGCCTTCTGGCATGCGCAAAACAACCGACTTCCAGGAGTTCGCGCGCCGGCTCCACGAAGAACTTGTCGTAAGCCGGATACGCATCCAATTGTAGATAGCCTTTGTAAGTTGAAAGAAATTTTTCCGGTCCAGCTCGTTCCCGTGTAGCCGTGTAGTCGTAAACCACCGCAGGATGCTTTCGGTCTCCGACATAGGGCCAAAATCGTCCCGTCCGCGTATGCGGCAGCAAACGATCCAACACTTTCACCGGCGTGTCGTCGGTGCCGACCACTTTGGAGCACAGCACGAACCGCTTCAGTGCCTGGTACAACGGCTCCAATAGCTCCGCGCTTTGCCGTAGCCAACCGCACAAGGTCTGATCCGACAGCTCCAAACCAAAACGGCGAAAGATCTTCGCTTGCCGGTGCACCGGCAAATGATCCGCCACTTTGCTGACAATCACCTGAGCCAACACACTGGCTGACGCCGTGCTCTTGTCAATCGGCTGGGCTGGTTTGCTGGCAGTCTGGATCTTGCATGCACAAGCATACTTCTGGCAGGCATCTTCAATCACCAGCATCTGCGCCGGAATATATTCGTAGCGTTCGCTGACTTCTTCGCCGACGTGACGCAAAGCCTGCTGACAGCCCGAGCAGTACTTATCGGCCGCCGCCAAGTCGTGAACGAAGCGCTCGCGCCTGAGATGCCGCGGCAGGGCTTGCCGTCCGCGCGGCTTCTTCTCGCCGCTCGTGCTCGCAGCCGGCGGATCGGGATCTCGATCTTCGCCCTTGCTTTCTTGTTCTGCCGTGGCGGCGGTATCGATGCCCAGTTCCCGTGCAAAGAGCGCCAACTGATCGGCGCTAATCTGCTCGCTGCGGACGCCACTTCTGGCCGCCAGCAACTGGCGTAACAGGCGTTGCGTTTTGTCCAGTTGCGTCGTTACGTCCACCAGCATCTGCTGCAAGATCGCCGGATCTTTCGGCAGGCTCTTGGGATCGATCGGCACTCACTCGATTGTAAGTGCAGTCCAGAACTTTTTAAAGGGTAGTCATTACTAAATGGAAACCTTTTATGCCGCGCTCTCGCGCTTGCGTTCATACCGCTTGCGCCGCTTCGCCTGGCTCAGATCGATACCGCTCAATAACGCACTCAACTCCTGAGCCGTAATCTCGGTGCGCCGCTCCTCGCCCTTACCGAACGGCATCGCGTACGTGCCTTCCTCCAAGCGTTTCGACCAAATCGCGAATCCATCGCGATCCCAATAGAAAAGCTTCACGCGATCCTTTTTGCGATTCGAAAACACGAATAGATGCCCGGCCAGGGCATCCAATTCCATCACGCTGCTCACCAGCCCGTGCAGACCATCGAAGCTTCGTCGCATGTCGCAAGGCACCGTGCATAGGTACACCCGCACGCTCGCGGGCAGACCGATCACCGCTTAGCCCGCAACGCCTCGAACACTACGCGCAAGCTCTGCACATCGGCCGGAATCTGCAGGACCTCACCGCTGCTCAACCTAAGCTCCAACTTCGCCTCCGTCGCAACCGCGGCTTTCGTCTCCACCAATGCGAATGACATTGGCTTCTCCTCGCGCAACTGACGGCGCCACCAATAAAACGAGTGTTCGGTCAACTTCCGTTCGCGGCAGAACTCGCGAATCGACTTCCGGCTGGCCGCCTGCTCGGCAATTACAACTTGCCAGTGCTTCTGCCGCTCACTTTGCTTCTGCTCCATGACCCCACTATGGCCTTACAGCAAAAATTCGCGCCAGTGGTGTTCATGTGATGGATACTAAAAGCTGGCCTTGGGGAGGCCCTTGGGCCTATTCTAAACGGGGGAAATTATTCCATGCTTGATCGCATATTGCACCAACCCCGAGTTGGTGGTGACCGCCAGTTCTTCCATAATCCGGTACTTATGGAACCTGACCGTTCGATGTGTGATCTGGAGAATGTGGGCGATTTCCTTCATTGAGCGGCCCTCGGCCAGCATTTGGAGGATTTCACGCTGCCGGCCGGTGAGGTGCTTGGTGCGAGTCACCGCTCTTGGGCCTCGTACGAAGGTCTCGTCCATTGCCCGCCTGATCTGCGGTGCGACGTATGAGGTTCCTCTGACTACGTCATGAACAGCCTGCAACAGCTCGGCCGCCTCCGCGTTCTTCAACAGGTATGCCGAGGCGCCGATGCGTAGCGCCTCCGTGGCAATGTCGGAATCGGAGTTCATTGTAACGAAGATCAGCTTAATGTCCCGCATGATCTGTTTCAGCTCTCTCCCTGCATCAAGGCCGTTCAATAATGGCATCGCTATGTCAAGGAGCACCACATCCGGTTTGAGTTCGACAGCTGTCTTGAGTAAGGTTCGCCCATCGCCGACGCAGCCTAGGACCTCGTATGCGGCTCCAGTAGCTTTTGAAAACCGGCGCAAACCATGCTGTGATCGTCGGC
>DASSRO010000180.1:0-23786 GCA_035701745.1 Candidatus Sulfotelmatobacter sp.
CGCGCAACAGGTTCGGAATCGCGATGGCCGCGATAATCAGAAGGAACGGGATGCCTGCAATCTCGATGTATCCCAGTACCAGTCCAGCGATGGCAAGCCCCTCGCCTTTCAGCCTTCCCGCGCTTTTTCGAATCTCCGACAACGCCAGGTGGCCCAGCACAATGGCTGCAATGAAGAGAAATGGAATGAAAAACAAAAGGCCGCAGATCAGGCTTAGGGTGGCCTTCGCGCTGGTTTCGACCGTGCCCGGTGGGGAAGAGGCCGCTATCGCAGGGGCAGCGGAAGGGCCGGCGATGGTGGCCCGCCCGCAGATGCGGCAAAATCTATCGTCCGCAGTCAAGGTATTGCCGCAAGCTTCGCAGAACTGTGCCATGCACCCTTGTGCAACAGTTGTTTAGTTTTGCAGTGAAATGTGGACGAAACATACTCTCCACTGAGCTCTCCGTCAATTCGCAAGGTTGATTCCGCAAGGGGCGGCCAGGTCTCGCAAGTGATAACGGAGATGGTCCCCACCGCGGCGATTCTGAAGCCGGTGGAAAGATTTTTCTGGTAATCTCATCGCAGCCCTGTTGTTTCTGTCGTTGGTTTCGACTCTGTCCAGTTCAATCGCGACCGAAAGGTCCTGCTAAATTTCGGTTGAGCGCGCCATGTCCAATGCAACTCCGCAGCCTGTCTCTGTACTGTCTGCCGCCAAGAACGGACTGATCTATCTCACGCCCAACGATTGGGCGCTCATCGTGGACAAAGCGGTGCGCATGCAATTCAAAGCTGGGGACACTATCGTTCACAAAGGGAAGCGAACGAATGGCCTGTATCTCCTCTTGAAAGGCAGCGCCTGGGTACAGATTCCGGCGCGCGGCACCTCGGTATCCGTCAATCCGGGCGAGGCCTGCGGCGAGATTTCGTTTCTCGACGAATTACCGGCGACCGCAGACGTGTTGGCAAAAGAGCCGGTGGAGGCCTACTACCTCGACCGGCCGACGCTACAGTCGCTGTTTGAACTGTTTCCGCATCTGGGATCGCGTTTCTATCATTCCATGGCTGCCATTCTCTCGCGGCGGCTGCGGGAACTGATTGCCCCGGCCTCGTCTCGCGAGACCGTTGCTCTTCCCAAGAAAAACTAGTCGCCGCGCGGAGTATGCTAGCCTTAAAGTCCATGGGGCGCCGCGGCTTGCAGCGCGTTGACGCCGCAAACGGAACTTTTTTGATCGATCCTGTCAATCTGCGACTGGCGTTGTTCTCGGCAGCCGTGCTTGGGTTCCGCCACGGACTCGACTACGATCACATTGCCGCCATCACCGACATCAGCAGCGTGCAGTCGAAACCCCGCGATGCCATGCGGTACGGCCTGCTATACGTCACAGGACATGCCACGACCGTGGCCCTTCTGGGATCGGCGGCGGTGGTCTTCCGACTCTCTTTGCCCGCAGCCAGCGATCGTTGGGCGGAACGGCTGGTCGGCATCACGCTGCTGGTCCTCGGCGTCTATGTACTGGGAACGTTCTTCCGGCCTTCAACCCATACGCATGCCCCGCGAACCCGCATCACGCTGCTGGTCAATGGCGCGTTGTGGATCTACTGGCGGCTGAGCCGCATTTTCGGCGGGACGCGGGTCGAGGCTCCGCAAGTATTCAAAGACGGGTACGGCACCAGTTCGACGTTTCTCGTCGGCGTGATTCACGGTCTGGGCGCTGAAACTCCCACGCAGATTCTGCTGTTTCTGATGGCCGCCAACCTGGGAGGCACCGGCGTGGGATTGCTCGGTCTGCTCATGTTCATCGTGGGCCTGGTCGTGATGAACACGCTGATGTGCGCCACCGCCGCAGGATTATTTTCGGCGACGCTCGCCAATCCCAACGCCCTGCGCGCCCTGACGCTGGCGACCTCCGCTTACAGCATCGTGGTCGGAACAATCTTCCTGGTGGGATCGGCAGCGAAACTGCCGTCGCTGACAGGATGAGTTTCGCGCAGCCTTCGGTCCATTCGCCGTAAAAACCTGGGAATGCAGCTATCGCGCGGTCGCGGCAGTTATTTTTTTGGGCGCGCAGAAACAGAGATTGTTGCCGTCGGGATCAGTCACCGCAAACTCCCGCAGTCCCCATGTCTGATCGACGGGCGCAGTGTGAATTGGAGACTCAGGACGTTGGGTCGTGTTTAGCCCGCGCTTGCGAAAGGTGACGTAACGCTCATCGACATCGTCGACAAACACGCGGTTCACAGAGCCGAAGACGCCGTCTCCGGAATGACGGGAAAGCTGGAGTTCCGCCCCGTCGCGCACCAGATCGATGACTCCGTTTTCCATTTCGCGATCTTCCCATCCAGCCCACTTGCGCTCGAAGTCGAGAACCTGGGTGTAGAAATGCAAGGACCGTTGCAAATCGCTGGTTCTGATAACCGGCACGATCTTCATGGGTTTCTCCCGGCAGCAGGCCAATAGAATACCCCTTCGTCAGCCGCGAATCTGGTTTCGCGAACAACAAAGTTGCCGGCATTGTCCGCGGTTTATCCAGGAGAATTTACAGGGAAACGGGCGCACGGTAGAGATGTGGCTCACTGGCCGGCGCTGGGAGGGTGGATGACTGGTTGAGGATTGCTGGCTCGTTCTTCGGGCAACAATTCTTTCCAGGGGCATTCGTCGGGAGCGATGCGGTGGATGGCTGCCTGGACCTTCAGCCCGTTTGCGCTTTCGCGGACCCAGACTACGCGGTAGCGGGCCTTCTTTCCGGCGTAGAGAATTCCGATAACGTCGCCGGAGCGGAGGTCGGCGTCGAGGCCCGAAAGCAGAGCTCCGCTCAGGCTGATGTTACGGGCACGGGCTGGCTGCAGGAAGCGGTCGCCGCGGGTGTCAATGCCCCAGACGGTGACGGCGAGGTCGACATCGCTGCGCGGCTCGCGGCGGCGTTCGGCTTCTGGCTCTGCCTCTGGGTTATTTCCTGCAAGATTCAGTCCTTCGTTTGGTCGACGGAACGGGCGGACATTTTGCATGGTCTCCTCACGGTATCGCCGAAGGGAGGCGAGGTAAAGGGTAGGAGGGACGCAAGAAGAACGAAGGTAGCGGGCTTGGTTCCAATACAGGAACAGTCCCGAAACGAACGCGAAAAGCTGGCCGCCGGCGCGCTCAACATTTGCCCCAACTAAGTGCCGGAAATGGGCCATCGCAAAGACGCCTGACGTTGATTTCCCGGGTCCGGGACACCCGCGAATCGTTGTCGTTGTAAAATCGAAGATCATTCAATCGTCCGTGAGCCACTATGCCGCAGCAGGAAAAATCCGAAGCCACCATCGCCAGCGCCGAGCGCCCGTCTTCCGATCGCGCGTCTTCCGATCGAACCCAGGATGAGCGCTACGATCCGCAGCGCGTCGAAAGCAAGTGGTTCGAACGCTGGCAGCAGGATCCCGCGCTCTACGCCGCCGAACCCGACTCGAAGAAGAAAAAATATTACGTGCTCGAAATGCTGCCCTATCCTTCGGGCGCGCTGCACATGGGCCACGTGCGCAACTACTCCATCGGCGACGCGCTCGCGCGCTACATGTGGATGAACGGCTACAACGTGCTTCATCCCATGGGCTGGGACTCGTTCGGCTTGCCCGCGGAAAATGCGGCGATCCAGAACAACACGCCGCCCCGCGAGTGGACGCTGCGCAACATTGCCAACATGAAGGCGCAGATGAAGCGCCTCGGCTTCGCCTACGACTGGTCGCGCGAGATCACCACATGCCTGCCGGATTACTATCGCTGGAACCAGTGGTTCTTTCTCAAGCTTTTTGAGAAAGGGTTGGCGTATCGCAAAAAGAGCAAAGTGAACTGGTGCCCGAAGTGTGCCACCGTGCTGGCCAACGAGCAGGTAGTCAACGGATGCTGCTGGCGCCACGAAGACACGGTCGTGGGACAGCGCGAACTCGAGCAGTGGTTCGTGCGCACGACGCAATACGCGGACGAGTTGCTGCGCGGCCTCGACAAGCTGCAAGGCTGGCCGGAAAAAGTTCGCATCATGCAGCGCAACTGGATCGGCCGCAGCGAAGGCACGCTGGTCGATTTCAAACTCGATTACGCCGAAAACCACAAGGGCTTTGGGCCGGGCGGTTCTACGATCAGCGTCTTCACCACGCGCGTCGATACCATCTTCGGCGCGACCTCGGTGCAGCTGGCGCCCGAGCATCCCATCGTCAACGATCTTGCGGCGGAGAATCCTGAACTGCGCGCCAAGGTCGATCAACTTGTCGCCGAGCAGCGCAGCGCGAAAGAAGCTGGAGACATTGGCGAGATCGAGAAGCACGGCGTGCCGACCGGCCGCTACGCCATCAACCCGTTTAACGGCGAAAAGGTTCCGGTGTGGGTGGCAAACTACATTCTCATGGATTACGGCACCGGCGCGATCATGAGCGTGCCCGCGCACGACGAGCGCGACTACGAATTCGCGCGCAAGTACAAACTCGAAATCCGCCTCGTGGTTATTCCCATCTCCAACGACCCCGAAGAGACTGTCGCCGAGCCGCCTCTCCCCTACGTTGGGCACGAGGGGATGCTGATCAACTCAGGGAAGTACAGCGGACTGGCCTGCGACGATGCCATCAAAAAAATGTCGGCTTACGCTGAAGAGAAAAACTTCGGCAAGGCCACCGTCACCTATCGCCTGAAGGATTGGGGAATCTCGCGGCAACGCTACTGGGGCACGCCCATTCCCATGCTCTATTGCGAAAAGGACGGCATCGTTCCCGTGCCGGAAAAAGATCTGCCGGTAATCTTGCCGGAGAACGTCGACATCACGCTCACCGGCGGCTCGCCGCTCGGGCGAGTGCCGGAGTTCGTCAACGTGACGTGCCCCAAGTGCGGCGGCCCGGCGCGCCGCGAGACCGACACCATGGACACGTTCGTGGATTCGTCCTGGTATTTTTATCGCTACACCGACGCGCACAACGACCACGCGCCTTTCGACGGGAAGATTGCGCAGTACTGGTTTCCCATTGACCAGTACATTGGCGGCGTGGAGCACGCCATTCTGCACCTGATTTATTCGCGTTTCTGGACGAAGTTTATGCGCGACCTGGGCATGATCACCAACGACGAGCCCGCCGAGCGCCTGTTCACGCAGGGCATGGTGATTAAAGATGGCGCGAAGATGTCGAAGAGCCTGGGCAACGTGGTGTCGCCCGATGAAATGGTCGCACGCTACGGAGCCGACGCCGCGCGCATGTACAGCTTGTTCGCCGCGCCGCCCGACCGCGATTTGGATTGGCAGGACACCGGCATCGAAGGCATCCAGCGGTTTCTCGGCCGCGTGTATCGCTTTGCGGTGAGGAACGCTGCTTCTTCGCCATCGCCCGCTGGGCTGCAGGCAACATCTCTAACGCCCGAGGCGCGCGCCATTCAACGCAAGTTGCACCAGACCATCAAGCGCGTGAGCGACGATTTCCAGGGGCGCTGGCACTTCAACACCTGCGTCTCGGCCATCATGGAGTTGGTGAATGTTTTGTATGGCGCGGAAGAGGCGATCGCGCAGAAGAAAGTTCCCGCGCCGTTTCTTGCGGAGGTGCAACGCAATCTCGTCGTGTTGCTCGCGCCCTTCGCGCCCTATCTCGCGCACGAACTTTGGGAGATGCTCGGTGAAAAGGGGAATCTGCTCAAGGCGCCGTGGCCGAAGTACGATGCTGCGCTCGCCAAGGAAGAGGAAATTGAAATTCCGGTGCAGGTCAACGGGAAGCTGCGCAGTCGCATCGTGGTGTCGGCGGATGCCACAGAAGAGACCGTTCTCGAGCACGCTCTCGCCGACGAGAAAGTGCGCGCGGCGACTGCCGGCAAGCAGATCGTGAAGAAAATTTATGTGCCCGGCAAGCTGCTGAATCTCGTGGTGAAGTAGATATTCCTTGTCATCCTGAGCGGAGTGGCCGCTTCGCGGATGCGAAGCGGCGACGCAGTCGAAGGATCCCTAATTTAGTTGCGTGAAGTCTCTCGCCATCCGATGACGCGTCGAACGTTATGCCAGGCAGGGGCCGTGCTGGGGGTAGGGATCCTTCGACTCCGCAAGGGCTCCTCTTCGAGGAACCCTCGCTGCGCTCAGGATGACAAGCCTGGGATGACAAGCTCAGGATGACAAGCTCAGGATGACAAGCCGAGCGCCACTCACGGCGACGGCGAATGAGTTATCCTGAGCACGCATGGCGATTTCCCCCACGGCGGAAGGGTTTCGGGCTGCGTTTCGGCGGCCAGCGTTGACGCTGGCCGAAGTCATGTGGCGTTGGACGGTCGGCGCTACGGCCACCGCCCTCTTCGCGTTTGGCTTCTTCGAATACCTGCAGACGCTGCCGGTGACCAATGGCGAATTGCTTTTTCTGCGCACGCGGCATCCCTATTTGGTGGGCGAAGCCATCGCCCATATTTTTCGCGGCAGCCTGAGCCGGGCGGTGATGGCTGCGTTAACCGCGGCGTTGATGCTGGTCGTTTTGTGGATGATCGCCGGCGCGGTGGGCCGAATCGCCACAGTCCGCGCCCTGCTCGACTACTTTCGCAGAGACGTTGCCCGCGACGTGTCTGCGACGCCGTTTCCCGCGTTGCTTCGGCTGCAGTTCCTGCGAGTCGCGGTGGCGTTGGCGGCGCTGTTCGGATTCGCGGGCGCGACGATCGTGGCCGGCTTTGCCTCGCCCCAGGCCAATCCTCAACCCGGCTTGGCGTTTGCGATCTTCCTGCCGATCGCGTGCCTGGTCGCCTTTCTGTGGTGGGCGTTGAACTGGTTGCTATCGCTGGCGAGCATGTTCGCCGTCCGCGATGACGAAGACACGATTGGCGCGATCGTCGCCGCGGTGGGCCTCTGCCGCGAGCGTACGGGCGCTGTTTTGGCGGTGGGCACCTGGACAGGCCTGGCGCACATGGTCGCCTTTGTGGTGGCGTCTACAATCGCGTCGGTGCCGCTGGCTTTCGCCGGAATCGTGCCATGGCGGTTGGTGGTTGCTGCCGACGTGCTTGTGACCCTTGGATATTTTGCGGTCGCCGACTGGCTGTACATGGCGCGCCTGGCGGGATACGTCTGCATCGCGGAAACACCGCAGGAACTGATGAGGACTCCACCCCCGCCGCCCGCGCCCATTCCGACGCCACTGCAGACCACTATCGACCGCAATGAATTGATCCTCAGCGACGTGGGTATGGCATAAGAGCGCTCCTCAGGGGCTGAAGCCCCGATCGCTGCGGCGGCAGCTTGCGGCACGACTGAAGTCGTGCCCTTCCACGAAACGCCATTCCCGGTTCACGATTATCTTTACAGCGTGTGTGCGAATCTGAGAAACTCATCCGTGGCGACCAAATCCCCGTACAACTCAACTTCTTCTGCCCCGTCTTCTGTGGGCCAGAGCATTGTCATCCTTGACTTCGGCGCGCAGTATACGCAGCTGATCGCGCGCCGTATCCGCGAGCAGAATGTGTTCTCGGTCGTGCTGCCGTGCACGGCGAAGCTCGACGAAGTCAAAAGCTACGCGCCGGCGGGAATCGTGCTTTCGGGCGCGCCCTGGTCGGTTTACGACAAGGACGCACCGCCTGCGGACTCGCGCGTGTTTGAGCTGGGCGTGCCCGTGCTCGGGATCTGCTACGGATTGCAGTTCATGGTGCACACGCTGGGCGGCAAGGTGCGTCCCGCCGACAAGCGCGAGTATGGCCACGCCGAAATCGATATCGTCTCGGACTCGGTTCTGTTTCAGGGGCTCGCGAAGAAACTTGCGGTTTGGATGTCGCACGGCGACGAGGCGCTCGAACTGCCGCCCGGATTTGAACTGATGGCGAAGACGCATTACGCGGTCGCCGGGATTCAGAACACGGCGAAGCGGTGGTACGCGGTGCAGTTCCATCCCGAGGTGCACCACACGCCGCAGGGCACGCAGATGCTGCGGAATTTTATTTTCGAGATTTGCGGCGCCAAGCCCACGTGGACGCCGCAGCGCTTCATCGATTCGACCGTCGAGCAGGTGAGGCAGCAAGTTGGCAACGGGCGGGCCATCTGCGCGCTCTCGGGCGGCGTGGATTCGTCGGTGGCGGCGGTGCTGGTCGACCGGGCGCTGCGCGGTGACAAAGGAAAATCGCGGCTGACCTGCGTCTTTGTGAACAATGGTGTGCTGCGCAAAAACGAATTCGAAAAAGTGCAGAAGACATTGCGCGACAAACTCGGACTGCATCTCGAGGCCGTCGATGCGACCGCGCGCTTTCTCGGAAAGCTGAAGGGAGTCACCGATCCGGAAAAGAAACGCAAGATCATCGGCAACGAATTCATTAAAGTGTTCGAGAAAGAAGCGCGGCGCATCGAGAAAAATGAAGGCAAGGTGAAGTGGCTGGTACAGGGGACGCTTTATCCTGACGTGATCGAATCGCGTTCGGTGCGCGGGCCGTCGCAGGTCATCAAGTCGCATCACAACGTAGGCGGCCTGCCTGAAAAGATGAAGCTGAAATTGATCGAGCCGCTGAAAGATTTGTTCAAAGACGAAGTGCGCAAGATCGGGCGCGACCTGGGTATGCCGGAAGAAATCCTGCAGCGGCAGCCGTTCCCCGGGCCGGGGCTCGCGGTGCGCGTACTGGGCGAGGTTACGCCCGAGCGGCTGGCGTTGCTGCGCGAGTGCGACGATATTGTGGTCAACGAAATCAAAGAGGCGGGGCTGTACACAAAAGTCTGGCAATCGTTTGCGGTGCTGCTGCCGGTGATGTCGGTAGGGGTGATGGGCGATACGCGGACGTATGCCTACGCCTGCGCGATCCGCGCGGTGAGTTCGGAAGACGGCATGACGGCCGATTGGGTTCCGCTGCCTCACGAGGTGCTGAAGACGATTTCCACGCGCATCGTGAATGAAGTGAAAGGCGTGAACCGCGTGGTGTATGACATCACGTCGAAGCCGCCGGGAACGATTGAGTGGGAATGAAGCTGCTAGCTAGTAGCTGCTAGCTACTAGCTACTAGCTTCTAGCTAAACTTGAGTCATGTGACAGCCGCTTCAGGCCTTCATTGGGCATGGACAACCTGCAGGCCCAGGACCTCTTCGAAGGGATCGAAGTCACGGTCTCGGTGCAGCAGTTGATGTCCCGACAGTAAACAGAAAGTGGCGATCCAGCAATCAACCGTCTTGCGAACCGTGAGGCCGCGACGGCGCAAGGTGCGGTAATTACTGGCCGCCGCGAGCGCCAGGTCTGTACCTCCGGTGGCGAATATCCGAAATCGCAGCAGGTCTTCTCGGGTACGTTCAAAGGAAGTCTCGTCCCGAATGCCTTGCAAAACTTCGCCAAGGATCAAATCCGTTAGTCCAAGGCGCTCCCGGGGAAGTGCCTGATCGAGCCAATCGGTTTCATGATTTGAGATGCCACGCAGATAATCAATCCATACGGTTGTGTCGACAATTACCATACGGGTTTCTATTCTGAGACACGCCCGCGGCGGGATTCGCCGAGATTACCTTGCCAACGAACCTTCCCTTTGAGCCGGCGAATAGCGGTTTGGGCATGTGTTTCTACAAGTAAACGGAGAGCCGCTTCCACCGTTGCCTTTTTTGTTCGCGCACCGCTTTGGCGCATGGCTAGACGCATCAAGCGATCGTCGATGTCGATATTTGTTCGCATAGTGTGTCCTGCTATGTGTAAATATCTCACATTTGTGTGTATGAAGCAATTTGCCCGGTCCAGTTTAACTGCGGTCACCTATCGTCTCGGTGCACGGTTTCCATGGAGAAGGCGGGGAGGCAGACGGCGATGTATTCGGCGCCGCCTTCCTGGGGCGTGGAGTAGCGAATCCATTCGCCGGCGTGGGCGATGACGGCTTGTCCGGCGGAGACGTCGAGAGTGCCGCCTTGGTGTTCGACGCGCAGCAAGCCCTTCAGCACAATCGTGAACTCGTCGAACTCGGGCGTTTGGCCGGGCTCGAGCCAGCCTTGCGGGCTGCGCATGTGAGCCACGCTGGCCGCGGAAGTTTTCGTGTTGACGCGGCCAACGTATTCGTCGATGAGTTTAGGTTTGTTGCCGGCGGATTGAATGCGTGTGGGCTGCGAAATGAGTGTGGGCATGAGTTGTGCTTCCGGTTCTCCGTTTCGGCGGACGCCAGATTAGATTACAGCAAAAGCTTTTTACCGCAGAGGGCGCTGAGAGAGCCGCTGAGTTCGCGGAGAAAGGCTTGGCAATGGACGAGGATCGGGCTTGGGATATCTGTAACCACAGCAACGGCCCCGCGTCGGCAGAGACGTGGCGGGCTACGTCTTTACGATTTGAGCGGTCGGCATTTCGAAATTCGTTCTAGGGATGATCCTGGCCTAATTTTCTTGGCTGACAGCCGAGGCGGCTGTCGCTACGTGGCCTCCGTTTCTTTCTTCTGCTGTGATTAACTCTTACTTACTTGTTCGCTTTTACAAAACGTTAGGAGTGATCACTCCCACAGCGGGCGCCAGCCCCGAGCTATTCGGGGTAGCTTGCCTGAAGCGCCCTGGCTTTCGGATGTCCCACTCTGTCCCTCATCACATGGAGAGGTTGCGGGGGCCACGAGTTTCCTAGGACTTGCGTAGCGCCACACCCGGTACCTGCATCTTCCAAACTAGACGGAATAAAAATCTCAGTGAAGGTTGTTCGTCACATAAGAAAAATAAATTTGTGGAAAACCGAAAAGGGCATCGTTCTCCACATCTCGGCGGACGAATGCGTCCGCCGCTACGTGGATTTAAGGACACGGATAGGGCGTGCCCGGGGTTGGAGGCGTGCCGGGAATTGTAATGGGAGGACCGGGGACGCCATTGGGACCGGGAGCGCCGGGGATCGTGGTGCTGGGCGTACCAGGCGTGCCGGGGGTGAGACAGGTTCCGTGATTTTCCGGAGGCGCCGGGCGCGGAGCGATTGGCTGAATGGCGACTTGCTGCGGCTGGGATTCAGTGCCGGTGGCTTGGACGCGCTGCAAGGAGAGAGGCTGCTGCAGGGTGATTTCGACAGGCGCCCCCTGGCCCAGAAAAAAATTACGAGAGCCCCTAAGCAACACGAGCGAGCCCACGCCGCCGGCTGCCAAGCCAACCATGCTACCGATGGCTGTGCTTTGCAGGCCGCCGGGATTGAAGTTCATGCCGTTGATGTTGGTTCCCGATCCACCTGCGGCGTGGCCGATGGCGGCGCCCAGTCCTGCGCCTGCGGCGGGAAGCGCGATCATGCCGACGATGCGGCCCTTGCTGAGGTCGGGTATGGCGTAGCCCTCATCGCTCACGACCCTGACTGGACCAGGAAGGGAAGAGACGTAACCGTCGGGCAAAGTGAGAGTCATTGATTGCAGACGCATCTCGGCGCGTCCGCTTTTGCGTTCGAGTTTGTCGAGCGTGCCTTGCACGAATGTTCCGGGCGGAATCACGACTTCGTTGCCGGAATTCACCGGGAAACTGATTTGAGCGTAGATGGGATCGCCGCGACGCAGGGTGCGGCTCTGGATGTCGTGGGTGAGCACCAGGGCGATGCGGGTTCCCGATGGAAGTGTGACAGTCGAGGATGGAGGCGGTGCTTGCGGCTGTGTTCCGCTCTGCGGCGCGCTGGTGGAAGGGGGTTGAGGCTGATCTTGCCCCAGGCAGGCGACGGCCAGGAAAATTGCTGTCGCTGCGACGAGAATTGTTGTGGTCAGGTTTACGGCCAGAGTGGGAAAGGTCGAAAGGGAGTAACGGGTGGAGAGCAGCATGGCTACCTCCTGTCGAAGGTTCGTGACGCAGGGCCTTCGATACCTGCGGGAGTTCAGAATCCGCTCCTGACATTTTAGACCCGCTCAGGCGCGGAAAGTATGGCAGGACGCGAGTAAAAGTTTGCAAAGAAAGAGTATGGATTTGTAAACGCGAACTGCCGGTTCGTCGCGTTTCATGCCATGACGTTTTCGAGCAGCGTGCCTACGAAACTTTTTCTGCGACCCAACGAGAGATAGCGGTGACGAGGCTGCGAGGGGCGAAGCGGACAGATTGGGCCACGGCCCAGTTGTGCGCGCCGGAGATGGCGACGGTGCGTCCTTGCATTAGGGCGCGGTAGCCGTCGAGAGCGACCTTGTCGGCGGGCATGGCGCCGAACTGTTTGAAGATGCGGGAATCCTGCGTGCCGGCGCGCTCGGCGAATCCGGTGTGGGTTGCGCCAGGGCAAAAGCAGGTGACGGTGACGCCGGATTTGCGGACCTCGTTGGCAATGGCTTCGGAGAACGAGAGCACGTAGGCCTTGGTGGCATAGTAAACGGCCATGAGGGGACCGGGCTGAAAAGCCGCGGTGGACGCGACATTCATGATGCGGCCGGCGTGACGCTCGAGCATGGCCGGCAGGAGGAGCCGCGTGAGGTGAGTGAGCGCGGTGATGTTGAGATGAATCTGGCCGAGGATCTCTTCTTCGGGCATGGCGGCGAATTCGCCGAAGGCGCCGAAGCCGGCGTTGTTGATGAGAATGTCGATGGCGATGTTTTCGCGCTGCAGTTGGTCGTAGAGAAATTTAGGCGCGACGGGCAGGGCGAGATCGAGGACGATGGTTTTGACGGTGACGCCGTGCGCTTGCAGTTCGGCGGCGACTTGAGAAAGTTTTTCTGCGCTGCGCGCGACCAGGACCAGGTCGTGGTGGTCGCGGGCGAAGAGCTTGGCGAGTTCGTATCCGATGCCGCCGGAGGCGCCGGTGATGAGGACTGTCGACATGAGGAGTATTTTAGCGGGGGGAGTTGAGATGGGGTTAGAAACAGAAGCTAGAGTCAAAATCCTAGAGTCAAAAGGCTAAAGTCAAAAGGCTAACGTCAAAATGCTAACGTCAAAATGCTAACGTCAAAAGGCTAACGTCAAAATGCTAACGTCAAAATGCTAACGTCAAAATCCCCACCCTCTTTCGCAAAGGACGCGAAAGAAGGGTGGGGCACCCTGATCAACATTGACAATCAGGAAACCGGCGCGGGCGAGTCGCCCGCGCCCACACAATGCGACCGATTACGCGTGGACTAGTTCTACGCCGTAGATGGAGTGCCAACTGGTGGCGGCTTTCAGCTTGTCGTTGACGTTGTGGATGTTCTTCACGCCTTCGGTTTCGAGCCACTTGCGGAAGGCCGCAGCGCCTTGCTTGGCGTAGATCGGGATGCCGTCTTTCCAGGTGGCGCGGCCGCAGAGGACGCCGTTGAACTTCACTCCGGATTCTCCGGCGAGTTCGAGCGTCTCGCTGAACTCCGCGTTGCTGACGCCAGCCGAGAGATAAATGAACGGCTTGGTGGCGACGTTGGCAGCTTTGTGGAACAGGTCGATGGCTTCTTTCTTGGTGTAGGCCTTAGTTCCACCGAAGCATTTCACGCCTTCGACGAACTTCATGTTCACCGGCACTTCGACTTTGAGCACGTCGACGCCGTAACGGTCTTTGCTGAATTCGCGCATGCTCTCGGTGACGATGTGCGGTTTTTTCTTGGCGTAGTCGAGGCCCTTCTCGTCGGCGCCTTCCTGGTAGCCGACGAACTCGAGGAAGTAGGGAATGTCGTTGGCGCGGCATTCGTCGCCGATGCGCTCGACCCAGGCATGCTTCCTGTCGTTGACGTCCTTGGGATCGTCGGGAGTGTAGTAGAGCAGGATTTTGACGCAATCGGCACCAGCTTCTTTGAGGCGGCGGGCCGACCAATGATCGAGCAGATCGGGCAGGCGGCCAGGGCCGGTCTTGTCGTATCCGGTCTTTTCGTAGGCGAGCAGCAGGCCGGCGTTTTTCGCGCGGCGCTTGGAGGCTGGCAGGCCCCACTCGGGATCGAGCAGGATGGCGGTGGCGTGCGGGGTGAGAACTTCACTGACCAGGGTTTTGAATTCTTCCATCATGGCGTCGGTTACTTCGGCGCCTTTTTCTTTGGCCAGGGACTTTTGCAGGGAGCCGCGTTGGTCCATGGCAGCGGCGGCGATGATACCGCGTTCGTTGGAGACTTTTTTGAGGCCGGCAAGTTTGCCCGGGGTAAGCTTCATGAGATCCTCCAGAACAGCAGATTGAAGATGAGTGCGTGGAACTGACAATTGTAAACCACGAAAGGGGAGGAACGCTTCATCGGGCAAGCGGGCTACTCCCAAAGTGGAATGCCGCAATTGCGGGAACTAGGTCGCCCAGTTTTGAACCTTCAGGCCACGGACGCGGCGGAATTCTTTTTCGTTGTTGGTGACCAGCGTGAGCTTTGCGGCGAGGGCGTGAGCGGCGATCCAGAGATCGTTAGCGCCGATCGGTTCGCCTCTGGCCTCAAGATCGGCGCGGATGAATCCGTACACCTCGCCTGCGGTTTCGGGCAAAGGCAGAGGAGGAACCAAGCGAACGAACTCGCGAAGAGTCTGCAGTGAAGCCTCACGGCGCGAACTCTTGGTTGCGCCGAAGATAAGTTCGCCATAGGTGACCACAGAGATTGCCGCCTCTCCGAGGCTGACCTTGTCGAAGTGGCGCAGGACCCGCTCCGGTTTTTTCCGCGCAATATAAATACAAATGTTTGTGTCCAGCAGATAGCGGGGATCCACGGATCACAGCCCCTTGCGTTTTTCGGGTCGTTCGTTCTGGCGGCCGGGCAAATCGAAGTCATCGGGCAGAGAGGTAAGCAGTTCGAAGGCCCTCGCCAGGTTCTTCTCCTTTTCGCGGAGGACAATTTCATTGCCGCGACGGAATATTTCAACTTCGTTGCCCTTGAAGCGAAATCGCTTCGGCAGCCGAACCGCCTGGCTATTTCCGGACTGGAAGACGCGAGCCGTGGCCATGAGGACCTCCCAATGTATACACTTGGAGTATATACATTTGCGGGATGGAGTTTCAAGCGCTAGGTTGTAGAGATGCCAGCTTGCAAGCGCCAAAGTGGAGGAAGAGGTTGCGAGCAGGGTCCCCGGGGCGTGGTACAGTGGTATGACCGCTTATGGAAAGGACGATTTCTATGGCCATTGCGACGATTAATCCGGCTACCGGGGAGGTAGTGAAAACGTTTCAGGCGCTTTCTGAAGCGGAGATTGAGAAGAAATTACAACTGGCAGTCAATACGTTCAAGGCGGAGCGGAAGACGCCGTTTGCGACGCGGGCGAAGCGCATGCTGAAGGCGGCGGAGATTCTGGAGCGCGACAAGGACAAGTTTGCGCACCTGATGACGCTGGAAATGGGCAAGCCGTACAAGGCGGCGGTGGCGGAGGCGGTGAAGTGCACGACGGCGTGCCGGTATTACGCGGAGAACACGGAGCGGTTTCTGGCCGACGAGGTGGTGGAGACGGGAGCGAAGAAAAGTTTCATTCGCTATTTGCCGATCGGGCCGATTCTGGCGGTGATGCCGTGGAATTTTCCGTTCTGGCAGGTGATCCGGTTTGCGGCGCCGGCGCTGATGGCGGGGAACGTTGGGCTGCTGAAGCATGCGTCGAACGTGCCGCAGTGCGCGCTGGCGATTGAGGAGATTTTTCTGGAGGCGGGATTTCCCGAGGGCGCTTTCCAGACGCTGTTGATTGGTTCGCAGCAGGTGGACGCGCTGCTGAACGATCCGCGGGTGGTGGCGGCGACGCTGACGGGGAGCGAGCAGGCGGGCATTGAGGTGGGTGTGGGAGCGGCGAAGCGGATCAAGAAAGTGGTGCTGGAGTTGGGCGGGAGCGATCCGTTTATCGTGATGCCGAGCGCGGATCTGGAGGCGGCGGTGAAGACGGCGGTGGAGGCGCGCATCCTGAACAACGGGCAGTCGTGCATCGCGGCCAAGCGATTTATTGTGGCGGAGCCGATTGCGGCCGAGTTTGAGCGCAAGTTTGTGGAGCGCATGCAGGGATTGAAAATCGGCGATCCGTTTGACGAGAAGACGGAGTTGGGGCCGCTGGCCACGGCGGATGCGGTAAAGACGCTCGATGCCGACGTGCAGAAAACGGTGAAGGCGGGAGCGAAATTGCTGACGGGCGGGCATCCGTTGAAGCGGGAGGGAAATTTTTATGCGCCGACGGTGCTGACCAACATCCCGAAAGATTCGCCCGCGTACGGCGAGGAATTTTTTGGTCCGGTGGCGTCGATTTTCCGGGCGAAAGATCAGGATGAGGCGATTCGCATTGCCAACGACGTGCGTTTCGGGCTGGGTGCGAGCGCGTGGACCAACGATGAGAAAGAGCGCGAACGCTTCATCAACGAACTGGAAGCGGGGATGGTATTCATCAACAAGATGGTGGCATCGGATCCGCGCATTCCGTTTGGGGGAGTGAAGCAGTCGGGTCACGGGCGGGAGTTGGGAGCGCTGGGGATTCGAGAGTTTGTGAACGCGAAGACGGTGTGGGTGGCGTAGGAGCAGTGGTCAGTGGGCAGTGGTCAGTGGCCAGTAGGGCAGCGAGATCGGCACAGCTGGCGTAGGTTTTCAGGCAACGGCTTTGGCGGAACTTACAGTGCGCCGTCTTTCGGCGCTTTACCGGGTGTAATCCATTATGATTCGGTTGCAACGCCGGCCTGTCGGGGGCCGCTTGTTTCTCGTGGCCAGCTTGGTCGAGAAAACGACGTGAGGCAGATGGCCAATCCAGACAGCAAGCGAAATATTTTAGTGGTCGATGACGAGCCCCAGATTACGCGCGTGCTCAAGACCAGCCTATCGGCGCAAGGCTATGGAATTCGAACTGCGGCCGACGGCATGCAGGCTTTACTCGAGATGAAGACCTGGGTTCCGGATCTGATCATCACCGACCTGCGAATGCCAACCATGGATGGACTGGAACTGTGCAGACGGGTTCGAAGCCAGTCTCGTATTCCGATAATCGTGTTGTCGGTGAAGGGCGAAGAGACCATCAAAGTGGAAGCGCTCGATGCCGGAGCGGACGACTACATTACAAAGCCGTTTAGCGCAAATGAACTGCTGGCGCGAGTGCGAGCCACTCTCCGCAGAGCGAACAGTGATGAGCAGCCGGAAACTTCTGTAATCGATATTGGCGATTTCCATATCGACGTTGCCGGGCGGCAGGTCCGGGTGCGAAATCAAGAGGTGCACCTTACTCCCAAAGAATTTGATGTCCTGGTCTTTTTGGCACGGCGCCCTGACAAGGTCGTTACCCACCGTGCGCTGCTCGGGGCGGTTTGGGGACCAAACAGCGTCGAGCAGCCAGAATACCTGCGCGTCTGCGTGGGGCATCTGCGGAAGAAACTGGAGCGCGATGAAACTGTTCCGCGCTACATCATCACCGAACCATGGGTGGGGTACCGTTTTCAGTCCGGGGAGTAAAGGCGATTCAGTGAGAGTGCTGCCGAGGTGGCGCGCGCGGATAACGGCGGCGCTGATTATGAATTCTTTACGAACCTTTTATCCAAAACTTACAGCGATTCGAGTATTCACACAGTAGATCGATTCTAAACGGTCGTATTCCTTGGCATCGATCAGAGCCAGTGGGAGTTTGTTGATCTGGGTAATCGTCATGCCGGATCAGCGAAGTACCGCCAGGCAAAAACTTTCACGAGAGAAGGAATCGCGCGTAATGTCCATTCAAGAAGTTGTCCCGGAGCAACTGGCAGAATTATTTCATCGCTATCACCAGGCACTCGCAAGAGACGTCCAATCAAGTAGACCGTCTGAAACCTGGGACCATGTGCCGACGGTGGAAAAGAAAAGGTTAATCGCGGCCGCGCGACTGGCACTGCTGGAACTGACGACGAGCGCCAAGCAGGATGAAGATTCACGGCCCTATTTTGCCAAGCCTGGAAGTGCCGAGTGGGGCTGTTGAGCCAGTTTATTCACGGCTGGTGCCGGCAGCGGACCGGGGCAACAACGGCTTTCTCCAAGCCGAGTTTCGAAGGGATTACTGAGTTGTCGCAAGAAACTCGACAACGCCGTCAGGGGCACCCATGCCTGCAAACTGAAGCCGTGATTCATCGATAGATTCGACGCGCGGTCTGCGCTTGTCGAAGAAAAGTGACCGAACGCCTACCTGCCGCTTGCAGCTAAATCTTTATGGATTCTTTACGAACCTTTTAGACCATTTTTACGCCTTGTGGTTTTGAATAAAACAGGCGTCCCGCTGCCAGGGCTGAATTCTGCGTGAAAGAGAATCCGGTTATGGCCGGGCGGGGGGCCTGGGAGAGTGCTATGCAAGACATCCTCTGGACCGCAGTTACTATCGCATTTTTTGCCGTGGCGATTGCTTATGTCCATTTTTGCGAACGGGTGAAGTGAGGGCAGAACATGAGTTTTGAATCGATCATCATGCTTGCAGTCAGTGCGTTGACCACGGCGTATTTGATTTATGCGCTGCTGCGTCCGGAGAAGTTCTGAGATGACCGCGAATGGGTGGTTACAAATTTTGGTGTTTCTGGCGCTCGTGGTTTTGGTCACCAAACCGCTGGGCATTTTTATGGCGCGTGTGTTCAACCGCGAGAAGACGTTTATGGATCCCGTGCTGCGCCCGGTGGAACGCCTGCTCTACCGAGTGACGCGGGTGGATGAGAATCACGAGATGCGGTGGACCGAATACGCCATTTCGATGCTCTTGTTCAGCATGGTCTCGATGCTGGTGCTCTACCTGATGGAACGCCTGCAGGGTTACCTGCCATTCAACCCGCAGAAGTTTGGGGCGGTGGCCCCGGCTCACCTGGCGTTCAACACGGCTGCCTCGTTCACTACGAATACGAATTGGCAAGTCTATTCGGGTGAGACGACGATGAGTTACTTCACGCAGATGGCGGGGCTGGCGTATCACAACTTTATTTCCGCCGCGACGGGCATTGCGCTGGCAATCGCGCTGGTGCGGGGCATCGCCCGGCGACAGATGCAGACTATCGGAAACTTTTGGGTCGACCTGGTCCGCTCTTCGCTGTGGGTGCTGCTGCCATTTTGTGTTGTGGGCGCGCTGGTGCTGGTGTCGCAGGGCGTTGTGCAGAACCTGAAGCCCTACGATACGGCGAAGCTGGTTGAGCCAATGCAGGTGCAGAAGGTTAGTCCGGATGGCAAGCCCGTCCTCGACAGCCAGGGCAAGCCGGTGATGGATACCGTAACGGAACAGACCATCGCGCAAGGGCCGGTCGCTTCGCAGGAGATCATCAAGGAATTCGGCACGAATGGCGGCGGCTTTTTCAATGCGAACAGCGCGCATCCGTTTGAGAATCCGACTCCGCTGACGAACCTTATCGAACTGGTGTCGATCTTCGCGATCGGCTCAGGACTGACTTATACGCTGGGCCGCATGACTGGATCGCAACGCCACGGATGGGCGGTGTGGGCGGCGATGGCGATTTTGTTTATGGCCGGCGTCACGGTGGCCTATTGGGCGGAAGCCCGCGGCAACCCGTTGCTCGCCGGAACCGATCAGAGAGCCGGCACGTTGCAGCCGGGCGGAAACATGGAAGGCAAAGAGGTGCGATTCGGCATCGCCAATAGCGCCCTGTTCGCGACCGTGACCACGGATGCCAGTTGCGGCGCCATCAACGGCTGGCATGATTCGTATACACCGCTCGGCGGGATGGTTCCGCTGGCCAACATCATGATGAGCGAAGTGGTCTTTGGAGGCGTCGGTTCGGGTCTCTACGGGATGCTGGTCGACGTTATCCTGGCGGTCTTCATAGCCGGCCTGATGGTGGGCCGGACACCGGAGTACCTGGGAAAGAAGATAGAGGCGTACGACGTGAAGATGTCGATGTTGTTCGTCCTCATCTTTCCGCTCGTGATTTTGACGTTCTCCGCGATTTCGGTGGTGAAGCCGTTCGGAACAGGAGGAATTCTGAATCCGGGGCCGCACGGTTTCAGCGAGATTCTTTATGCATTTGTTTCGGCGGCAGGAAATAACGGATCGGCCTTTGCCGGGCTCACCGCGACGAATGGCTGGTACGACACCACGATCGCCATCACGATGCTGCTGGGACGGTTTTTCATGAAGATTCCCATGCTGGCGATCGCGGGCAGTCTTGCGCAGAAGAAATACGTTCCGCCTTCATTGGGCACTTTCCCGGTGACGACCCCGCTGTTTACCGTGCTGTTGATCGGCGTGATTCTGATCGTGGGTGCGTTGACCTTCTTCCCGGCATTGAGCCTTGGCCCGATCCTTGAGCATCTGCTCCTGGCCGCGGGCAAGACCTTCTAGAGGATTCGAGATATGGCTACGACAAGTCAACCCGCAATGATTCCCCCTGCTGAAACCGTCCGGCTCGGGCACTCGCCGATGAAACCTAGAAAAAAAGCGGTCTGGGAGTGGAAGATTGTTCGCAACGCGCTCAAGGACGCCCTGCTCAAGCTGAACCCGAAAAAGATGATGGGCAACCCCGTCATGTTCGTGGTCGAAATCGGCAGCGTGATTACGACTGCGCTGTTGTTCAAGGGCGGCGCGGCTTTCAAGTTCAACCTGCAGATCACGCTGTGGCTGTGGTTCACGGTGCTGTTTGCGAACTTCGCTGAGGCTATGGCGGAGGGCCGAGGCAAAGCGCAAGCGGATACCCTGCGGCGAGCGCGTTCGGAAACCATGGCGAACCGGATCGTCGGGGACGGGCGCACTGAGCAGGTGGCGAGTTCGAAGCTCCGCGCCGGCGACCTGGTGTTCGTTTCCGCAGGAGAGTTCATTCCGTCGGATGGCGAGATTGTCGAGGGTGTGGCGTCGGTCGACGAGTCGGCCATCACCGGCGAATCGGCGCCGGTAATCCGCGAAGCGGGCGGGGACCGGTCGGCGGTTACCGGAGGCACGCGGGTTTTATCCGACCGGATCAAGGTGAAGATCACTTCCAATCCGGGAGAGACATTTCTCGATCGAATGATTGCCCTGGTGGAAGGCGCGGAACGGCAGAAGACTCCGAACGAGATCGCGCTGAATATTCTGCTCGCTGGATTGACCATCATCTTCCTGCTGGCGGTCGTGACGCTGCAGCCATTCGCAATTTATTCCGGCGCGCCGCAGACGGTATTCGTTCTGGTATCGCTGCTCGTCTGCCTGATTCCCACGACGATTGGGGGATTGCTGTCAGCGATCGGAATCGCCGGGATGGACCGGCTAGTGCAGCATAACGTTCTGGCAATGTCGGGCCGGGCGGTGGAGGCGGCGGGCGACGTCAACACGCTTCTGCTGGATAAAACCGGAACTATAACCCTCGGAAATCGCCAGGCATCGCGGTTTGTACCCGCGCCGGGAGTAACCGAGAAGGAACTGGCAGACGCGGCGCAGCTCTCGTCGCTGGCGGACGAAACGCCCGAAGGGCGGTCCATTGTGGTGCTGGCCAAGGAAAAATATGGCTTGCGGGGACGCGAACTCGGAGCGCATGACGCGCACTTTGTTCCCTTCAGCGCGCAGACCAGGATGTCTGGAGTGGACCTCAGCAGCTTTGAAATTCGCAAAGGGGCGACCGATGCGATTGCGAAGTACATAGCCCAGAACGGATGCAAGATGCCGAGCGAGGTGAAAGCCACGGTAGAAGAAATCTCGCGGTCCGGAGGCACTCCCCTGGTGGTAGCCGAGAAGAGCCGTGGCGCTCTCGGGGTGATTGAGCTGAAGGACATTGTTAAAGGGGGAATGAGAGAGAGATTCGATCAATTGCGGGCGATTGGAATTCGGACAGTCATGATCACGGGGGACAACCCACTTACGGCTGCGGCGATTGCGCAGGAAGCCGGAGTGGATGACTTTCTGGCCCAGGCGACCCCTCAGGACAAGATGGACCTGATCAAGAAGGAACAGGCGGATGGCAAGCTGGTCGCAATGACCGGTGACGGGACTAATGATGCTCCCGCGCTGGCGCAGGCAGATGTCGGGGTCGCAATGAATACGGGCACGCAGGCCGCGAAAGAGGCCGGCAACATGGTGGACCTGGATTCGAATCCCACGAAGCTGATCGAGATCGTCGAGATCGGAAAACAGTTGTTGATGACCCGGGGGGCGCTCACCACTTTTTCGATTGCCAATGATGTGGCGAAATACTTTGCCATCATTCCGGCAATGTTTGCCGGAACGTTTCCGGTCTTAAATGCTTTGAACATCATGCACCTGAAGACGCCCGAGTCGGCGATCCTGTCGGCAGTGATCTTTAACGCGCTGATTATTGTTGCGCTGATCCCGCTGGCATTGCGCGGAGTGAAGTACCGGCCCATGGCCGCCGCGGTGATGCTGCGAAATAATTTGTGGATTTATGGCGTGGGAGGAATCATTGTGCCCTTCATCGGAATCAAGATTATTGACGTCCTGATCACTCATATCGGGCTGGCGTAAGGAGTTGGCTGTGAAAAAGAATCTGATCACTTCAATACTGATGACGATCGCGACCACGATTTTGCTGGGGATTATCTATCCACTGGTGGTGACCGGACTGGCTCAACTCCTGTTTCCGAAGAAGGCGAACGGCCAGCTGATCCAGGTAGCGGGTAAGACGGTGGGTTCCAGCATCATCGGCCAGGGGTTCTCGGGCGCTGCTTATTTTCATTCCCGGCCGTCGAGCGCGGGAAATGGGTACGATGCGGCGAATACTAACGGCTCACAATTGGGTCCAACCAACCAGAAGCTCATTGATCGAGTGAAAGGCGACGTTGCCAATGCCCATGCGGATCATCCTGATGCAGCCGTGCCGATTGACCTGGTTACGGCTTCCGCATCCGGGATCGACCCACATATTACGCCGGCGGCAGCGGAGTTCCAGTTGGCTCGCGTAGCGAAGGAACGCGGCACAAGCATCGATCGGCTGCGGCCTTTGGTGGCGAAACATACGGAAGGCAGACAACTGGGGTTCCTCGGTGAAGCGCGGGTGAATGTGCTTGAACTCAACTTGGACCTCGATCAGCAATTTCCCACGAACAAGCGAGCGAGTGTTCAGTAAACAGTCAGGGCCCCTGCGAGCGGAATTTAACAGGGCGTAAAGAAGCGTGGAATAGGCCCGCTTACGATCGAGCGGGACGACCGCGCTGGCTTACGCTCAAAGGAAACCAACTCTAAAACAGCCGGAGACCGGTATGACAACCGTAAATTTTGGATTGCGCAAAGCCCTGCGGTTTGCAGCTTTGCCTGGCGTACTCATTCTCAGCTTAACAATGGTTGCCACTCAGCGCGGCGTTGCGCAGACGCGCGCATCGGCTCCGACAAATGTGGCGCCGGCGCCTGAGCCTGATTCCGATAAAGCCGTTGGGGCGGGGAACGGAGGGGCTGCGCCCGACCTTGGGATTTCGCCCGCGCTGGCGAAGCAGTTAGCGGCGATGCAGGCAGAGATCGACGAACTCAAGGCGGAACTAAGGGGCCGGGCCCCTGCTGCAAACGCTGCGGCCGCCGCGCCTGCACCAGCGGCAGCGCCGGCTGCGGTTCCGGAGCCAAAACCCGTCGAGGCCGCAGCGGTGAGCGCGGCTGGCGGGGCGGCGCAAGGTTCAGGGCAAGCAGAGAAGCTACAGCCGACAGCACCGTTCGCTTACGCGGACTGGACCTGGCTGAATGGAAATCCACGCAACAAAGATGTGGTGTGGGATTCGAAATTTTTCACGCCTGAAATCCGGATGGATATTCATTACATAGAAGATCTCAATCATCCGAAAGACGACACCATGGGCGGTTCGACTGAGATCTTCCGATCCAACGAAATCCAGATCGAGCAGATCAGCTTTGGCGGCAACTTCCATTGGCAGAACGTGAACGCCAGGATCCTGACCATGAATGGGATGTTCGGCGTTACCACGCCGCGCAATGACGCCAGCGCGGGCCGTGGTCAGTGGGATCTTCGCGGCGCGTACAAGTATGTGTCCGAGGCCAACGCCGGCTATCACTGGGATGTGAACCACGGACTCAACCTGGATGCTGGAATTTTTGTCTCCTACATCGGCTTGTTCAGTTACTACAACTTCGATAACTGGTCGTACCAGCCTTCGTATGTGTCTTCGAATACGCCATGGTTCTTCAACGGAGTTCGAATCCAGTGGTTTC